>NZ_LMMW01000008.1:285-86128 GCF_001422845.1 Methylobacterium sp. Leaf100
AACACGCTCTACGATCAGGTGGTGGACGGTTATTTCGCCCGCCACAAGGTCAAGCCGGGGATCACCGGCTGGGCGCAGGTCAACGGCTGGCGTGGCGAGACCGACACCAGCGACAAGATCCAGCGCAGGGTCGAACACGACCTGCACTATATCGAAAACTGGTCGGTCCTGTTCGACATCAAGATCATGCTCGCGACACCNTGAAGGCCGAGGCTTTCGCACGATAAGGTCAACGGCTGGCGTGGCGAGACCGACACCAGCGACAAGATCCAGCGCAGGGTCGAACACGACCTGCACTATATCGAAAACTGGTCGGTCCTGTTCGACATCAAGATCATGCTCGCGACACCTCTGTCGCTGTTCCGGACCCAGAACGCATATTGATCCGCACGCCCGGATCGAAGACGCCCTCTCGGGGGCGAACGATCGGGGCGGGAGCGACGGCATGACAACGAACGCAGGGACGGCTCGACAGCTCGATGCGCTGGGACGCGGCGATCTCGGCGGCATCCGTGAACTACGCCTGTCAGGCGGCCTCACGGAGTTTCCGCGCGATCTCTTCGGTCTCGCCGACAGCCTGGAAATTCTCGACCTCGGCGCCGGCTCCTTGACCCGCTTGCCCGACGATCTGGGGCGATTGACCAAGCTTCGAGTGCTGTTCTGCTCCGGCAATCCCTTCGACCGGCTGCCGCCCGCGCTCGGTGACTGCCCGGCCCTCAGCCAGATCGGCTTTCGCGGCTGCGGCCTGAGGGAGGTTCCCGGCGAGGCCCTGCCGCCGCTCCTGCGTTGGCTGACCCTGACGGACAACCGGATCGCCCGCCTGCCCGACGCCATCGGGCAACGGCGAGGGTTGCAGAAGCTGATGCTGTCGGGAAACCGACTCACCGCCCTGCCCGAAAGTCTCGCGGACGCCGCACACCTCGAATTGCTCAGGCTCTCCGCCAACGCGCTGGATGCTCTGCCGGCTTGGCTCGCAGCGCTGCCGTCCCTGGCTTGGCCGACCTGGGCCGGCAACCCGTTGGAAGGCGGTCCCCTACCGGCGGATGACAGAAGAATCCCGTGGTCCGACCTCGCGGTCGGCGAACGTCTCGGCGAGGGCGCATCGGGGCAGGTCTTCGCGGCCCTGTGGAAACGCGACGGAATCGAAGCCGGCGAGCCTGTCACCTCGAACAAGCCTTCCACCTCGAACAATCCTGCCACCCCGAACACGCCCGTCGCCCTGAAGATCTTCAAGGGCGCCATGACCAGCGACGGGTTGCCGGACCGCGAGATGGAGGCATGCCTCGCAGCGGGGCCGCACCCGAACCTCACCGGGGGCCTCGGCCGCCTCGTCGATCATCCGGAAGGAGCGCAGGGACTCATCATGCCGCGCCTGCCCGGTGATTGGCGGGTGCTGGCCGGGCCGCCGAGCCTGGAAAGCTGTAGCCGCGACGTCTACGAGCCTGGCTTGAGCTTCGACGAGGAGGTGGTCCGTGCCATCGCCCGGAGCATCGCGACGGCGGCGTGCCATCTGCACGCGGGCGGCCTCCTGCACGGCGATCTCTACGCTCACAACGTTCTGTGGGACGGGACGATGGGCGAAGCCGTCCTGAGCGATTTCGGCGCCGCCTGCCGTCTGCCGCCCGGCGATGCCGGCGCGTCCCTTCGGCGGATCGAGGTGCGGGCTTGGGGAATTCTGCTCGGCGAGCTGCTGGCCCGCTGCTCCGCCCCCTTGCCGGACCTCGTCGCCCTCGCGGAAGCCTGCACGCAGCCCGAGGTGATGCGAAGGCCCCTCATGGCCGAGGTCGTCATGGCCCTCGCCTGATATGCGAAGAGGGCCGCTCCCGACCGGGAACGACCCTCTCTGACACGAGCCGGAGACGGAAGGGCTACGGCAGGGCGCCGGCCTTCTCCTTCACCTGGGTCATGGTATCCTCACATCCCTTGGTATCGCCGGCCTTGTCCTGAGCACGCGCTTTCTTGATCAGGTCGCGCGCCTCGGCGACGCCACCGGCGCTCGCCTTGGTCGAGGGATCGGTGGGCTTGCCGGCCGGGGGCTTGTCGAGGGCCTTGTCCGAGTTGGATGTCGTCGGACCACCGGCCGGCTCCTTGCCGGTCACCTTCTCCGCACCGGTGCTGTCGAGACGCCGCTCGATGGTGGCGATCTGATCGGTACAGGAGGAGGCGAGGACAGGCCCGGCAGAACCGAGCATCAGGAGGGCGGCCGGCAGAACGTAGCGAATCTGCATCAATTATTTCCTTGAGGGACGGCCGCCCCTGAGGAACGGCTTACTGCAACAGCGTCGCAAGAGAAGCGCCGGCGGGCGAAGCGAGTTCCTTGGCATCGATGGTGCCCTCGGCATCCGGGTCTGCGGCCTTAAAGCGCGCAGCCACCACGGCGAGGTATTCCTTCTTGTCGAGGGTGCCGTCGCTGTCCGGATCGGCGGCCTTCAGCTCGGCGGCGGTGAGGCGGCCGTTCAGCTCCTTGGCGTCGAGGGTGCCGTCCTTGTCCGGGTCGAGCATGTCGAACTGCTTCGCAGCAGCGGCCTGAGCCTCCTTGAGATCGATGGTGCCATCCTTGTCGGGATCGAACGCCGCGACGCTGGCCGGGGCGGCGAAGGCGGGGGCGGCGACACCGAGGCCGAGGGCGGCGAACAGAAGGGCGGCAGCGGACAAACGCGACGTCATCATAAGAAGTCTCCTAAAATCAGGACGCAGAACGAAACCGTTCTCCGAGGTCGAGGGCGGATCTGGTCTCGGGGTACCGGAGCCCCCCGCGGCGAGCTACGCCGTCTCGCCGCATTGCCTAATTGACCCGGGAGAATCTGGCAATACCCACTGGGACTTTTCCCTGATTCGGAACCTGGAGCCCGGCCAGCGGGTGCCCGCATCGAAGCGGGCAATCGCGCAGGCCGAAACGCGAACGGCGCGGCTCCGAGGGAGCCGCGCCGAATGCCGAGCGAGAATACCGGTCCCCGCGCCTCGCCGGCACGGCGAGCAGGGGGCGGACCGGTCCTGGAGATCAGAGGCGTGCCTGGGAGATCAGAGGCGTGCCTGGGAGATCAGAGGCGTGCCTGGGAGATCAGAGGCGTGCCTGGATCTTGCGGGCGATCTCGCCCAGGCGCTGCTCCAAGAGGGTCGGAACCTCGCAGACATAGGTCAGGGACTGGCTGCGCTCCTGGAAGATGCGCCGGTCCCAGGCGAACTTGGTCTCCAATTCGGACGCTTCCTTGGGCATGTCGCGCGCGTCCTGCGCGCTCGGACCGTCCTTCGTCGCGCTGATCTTGTCGGCCTCGTCGCGAATGCGTTCGGCCATGCGGCGCTGTCCCTGGGCGTAGCGGCCGATGCCGGCGATGACCTTGTTGCGCTCGCCGTTGAGGACCTCGAACACCCCGGCGAAGACCCGGGTCAGACGCTTGCCCTTCTCCGCTCCGGCGGTCTCGCCGAAGGCGTCGAGGAGCGGATCGACCTCGTTGAGCGGCGTCCGGCGCGAGGCGATCTTCTGCGCGAGTTGCGCCGCCTCGAAATCGTCGCCCCAGGCGCCGGCCTCGGCGAGATCCGGCCCGGTCCAAACCGTGCCGGGGCTGAGGGTGGAGACCTTGCGCTGGACGCAGGGCCAATCGGGATCGCCCTTGGGCTGGGCGAGGGCCGGTCCGGCCAGCAGACCGAGGGCGAGGAGCGAGAGGGTGCAAGAACGGATCATGGAGCGGATCATGCGGGGTCTCCGGCCGGGCCACCGCGCCGGGCCATGATGCCACGGCCGGGATCGTAGGCGACGACGGCGAGGGTGAAGAAGGCGAGGGTCGTCCCGAGGACGACCGCGCAGGCGACGGGTGCGAACTGCCCGTAGAGGGCGAAGCGCACGAGCTGCACCGCATGGGTGAAGGGGTTCGCCATGCAGATGAGGTAGAGGGTCTCGGAGGATTCGCGGATGCGCCAGAGCGGGTAGAGGGCCGAGGAGGCGAAGAACATCGGGAAGATCACGAAGTTCATCACGCTGGCGAAATTCTCGAGCTGCTTGACCATCGACGACAGCAGCAAGCCGATGGAGCCGAGCATGAGCCCCGCCGCGATGAAGGCGGGCAGGGCCGCGACGTAGCCGATGGTCGGAATGTCGAGTTCCCAGAACCAGGCGATGGCCAGAAACGCGTAAGCCTGCACCACCGAGACGGTGACGCCGGCGATCAGCTTGGCGAGCAACAGCAGCCAGCGCGGATAGGGGCTGGTAAGCAGCACCTTCATCGAGCCGACCTCGCGGTCGTAAACCATCGACAGGGACGATTGCATGCCGTTGAACAGCTGGATCATCACGGCGAGACCCGGCACCACGTAGACCTCGTAGAGCACGTAGGTCTGGTAGGGCGGCTCGATGGAGACGCCCAGCGTGTTGCGGAACCCCGCCGCGAAGATGAACAGCCACACCAGGGGCCGCACCAAGGCGGAGAAGAACCGCTCCTTCTGATTGAAGAACCGCAGCAGCTCACGCCGAACAATACCGCCGAGGCAGATGAGGTAGCCGACGGCGTCGAGGCGTCCGAGATGAGTCACGGGTTTGTCGACGGGGGCCGGTGCGAGGGTCTTGCTCATGCGGCCTGCTTGGCGGGTTCGGCGACGAGGCGGCGGAAGGCGGCTTCCAGGGACTCGGTTCCTTGGGCGATGGAGCCGGCGGTGCCGCGCGCAACGATGCGGCCCTTGTGCAGGACGATGGCGGCGTCGCCTGCTTCGATCTCCTCGAAAATGTGGGTCGCCCACAGGACCGACAGGCCCTCCTCGCGCACCAGCGCCCGCACGATGGCGACGATGTCGGCCCGCGATTCGAGGTCGAGGCCGACGGTGGGCTCGTCGAGCAGAAGCAGGCGCGGACCGTGGATGAGGGAGCGGGCGATCTCGATGCGCCGGGACTGGCCGCCCGACAGGGTCCGGACCTTGTCGTCGCGCCGATCAAGGAGCCCGACGCGGGTGAGCAGCGTCTGGATCCGTTCCTTGGCCGCCCTGCGGGTCATGCCGTGGAGACTCGCATGGTAGAGGAGGTTCTGCGCCACCGTGAGGTCGGTATCCAGGGTGCGGGCCTGGAACACCACACCGAGGCGGGCGAGCGCCCGGCTCGGCTCCCGGTCGAGGGCATGGCCGAGGATCGAGACCCGTCCGTCCTGGTTGGCGTAGAGCCGCGTGATCACCGAGAACAATGTCGTCTTGCCGGCTCCGTTGGGGCCGAGGAGGGCGGTGAACCGGCCGCGAACGACGCTGAGGGACACGTCGGACAGGGCCGCGCGGGAGCCGAAACGATGGCTCACGTTCGCGACCTCGAGGGCGGTGCTCTCCGTCACGAGGTCGGCGCTCAAGGCTTCAGGGCCCGGCGGGCGTCGCCGACGGCGTCGAGGCACTCGTCGAACTCGCCCTCGCCCAGCTCGCGCTCGGCGACTCGGAGCGCCTTCTTGAGCTTGCCCTGGAGGGGTTCGGCCGGGTTCTTGCCGAGCTCCATCCGGATCATGCCGATGCCGTCCGTGCAGGCGGTCCTGTCGTCGGCGAGCGCCGGGCTCGCCAGGACGGCGGCAGCGAGGGCGAGGAGGGGCAAGCGCATGAACATCCCCTACTTCACGATGAACTTGCCGGTCATGCCCTTGGACTCCAGTCCATGGACTGACCAGGGGTATTCGCCCGGCTTGATCGTCACGAACTCGATGGCGATCTCGCCCGGATCGTCGAATTCGAGGTGGTCCGGCGGACCGCTGCCGTGGATCTCGAGGTGCTGGATGACGATCTGGTTGAACCAGATGTTGCGGAAGAACTCGGTGGCGTAGAACTTGTACTCTTGCCGGCCCTTGGCGACGATGCGCAGGCGGTAGGCCTTACCGGATTCGAGTTCGATCTCCCGGTTCTCGACGACGTAATCGTTGCCCTCCTCGTTGCCGAGGACGAGATCGGGCAGGTTCGACCGCTTCTTGGTGAGATCGACGGCGGAGGCAGGTCCGGCCATCATCCAGGCCGCGAGCCCGAGGGCCGCCGCACGCATCGTTCGCTTCATCACGTCCGCGGATCCTCCCGTTTGCCGCCCCATGGCGTTTGCCTCCCCACGCCGGGAAGGGCGAACGCACCCCAAAAGATCAGTTCGGTGAGACCGCGACGCCCCACGGCAGCAATCCCACCGGAATGCTCTTCACCACCTTCTCGGCGGCCACATCCACCACCGAGATGTCGTTCGACGAGCCGTTGGTGGAGAACAGCAGCTTCTGGTCGGGGGTGAAGGCGAGCTGCCAGACGCGCTGGCCGACGGGGAGGTACTTCTCCACCGTGTGGGTCTTGGCGTCGATGACCGCGATGCGGTTGGCGGGGCCCAGCGCCACGAAGGCCTTCGAGCCGTCCTTGGTGATGCGGATGCCCACGGGCTGGATCGCCTCGTCGTTCACGCTCGGGATCTTGAAGGTGATCTTCTTGACCACGCGGCGCGCGGCGACATCGATGATGCTCACCGTGCCGCCGACCTCGGCCGAGACCCAGAGGAACTTCCCGTCTGCGGTGAACTCGGCGAAGCGGGGGCGGGCATCCACCAGCACGTTGTCGATCACCTGGAACGTGGTGGTGTCGATGAAGTGGGCCATGTTGGTGGTCTCGGAGGTGTTGACCAGGATTTTCCCATCGGGCGACAGGCCCATCCCCTCCGGCTCGACGCCCACGGGCACCTCGGCCATGACCTTGTTCTTCTCGACGTCGATCACAGTGACCTGGCTGTCGTCCTCGTTGGCGACGTAGAGCAGGTTCCCCGTCGGCCCCAGGATGAACTGCTCCGGATCGGGCCCCGAGCGGAGCGAGCGCACCACCTTGCCGGTGGCAGTGTCGAGGACGTCGATGCGGTCGTCGTCGCTGGCGCAGACGAAGAGTTCCTTGCCGTCCTTGCTGGTGGTGACGCCGCGGGGGCGCCGGCCGACCTTCCAGGTGCCCGTCACCGCCAGGGTCTCGCTGTCGATGACGCTGACCGAGTTGCCCTTCTCGTTGGTCACGTAGACGGTGTAGGCGCTGGCCGAACCGGTCCCGGCGAGAGTCGTGGCGGCGAGGAGCGCCCATGCCAAGACCGATCCCGACGCGTTCGCCTTGAAGCCGCGGCTCATCCTGTGTCCTCCTCGCGCCCACCGCTGTCTCGCGCGCGGTTGGGCATGCAGCGTTACTATAGTGCAGCCCCGTCTCACGGGGAGCGCCGGACCGCAAGCGGGACGGTCACCCATTGCCGCAGGCCCCGGTCGATCAGGGACCCCCGTCAGGGAAATTTGCAGGTGGTCTCGGGGAGATCGATCCCGAGGGTATCGAGCGGCGTGCGCTGGTGGGTGAAGCCCTGCTCGGGCGCCACCGAGACCATGGCTTTGGGCTGAACCACGATCACCGGCTGGCGCAACTGGTGGTCCCACGGTCGGTAGGTGAGCGATACGCCCTTGTAGGCCGGCAGGCTGAAGGCGGGGTCGGCGAAGTAGGGGGCGAGCACGGCGGGGTCGGCGGTCTTCTTCTGCGTCGCCGCCTCGCCGATGGAGCGCACGGCCGCCCAGGCCTGATAATCGAGGGGCCGCATGAGCCGCCCGGCCTGGCGCCGGAACCGGTTCTGCGCCTGCGCCGCGCCCCAGGTCTCCAGGGTCGGATGCCAGGTGGTGGCGATGAGCCCCTGCGTGCCGGCCACGGGGCGCGGATCGACGGTGCGGAACGGGACGTAGTCGCCCCAGTCGTTGGCCTCGTCGGCCACGATGGCGAGGTCGTAATCGACGCCGCGGGTGAACACCATCGCCTCGGAGCGGGTCGGCGTGTCGCCCCGCGCCTTGGCGAGCGGCCCGAAGGTCCAGGGCTTCTCGGCCGTGATCTTGAGGTTGAACTTGCGGGCCGAGTTCTTGAACGCCTCGGCGTAGAGCCGGTCCCCGTCCTGCGGGCCGGTGATGAGGAACATCTTGCGCCAGCGCATCAGGGTGAAGAACTGCGCCAGCGCGTCCGTCTGCATCGCCCGGCTGGGCAAGACATGGAACACGTTCCTCCGGCAATCGACTCCGCGCAGACGGTCGTCGGGGGCCGCGACGTTGAAGACCGTGACGCCCTCCCCCTTCACCGCATCGGCGACGGCCAGCACCGCGTCGGCGGGAAGTGCCAGGACGAGGAACTTGATGCCCCGCCCCGTCAGTTCGCGGGCGGCATCGACGGGGCTCTTCGTGGCGTCGAGGGCGATCTCATCGAGGGCGTACGTCTGCTTGGTGAAGCGGCCGGTCGTGTTGTTGTCCTTGATCGCCATGCGCGCGCCGGCCACGCCCTCGTCCTCGGGCGCGGCCTCGGCATCGTAGGAGGAGGGGGCGAGCTCAGGCCGGTAGATCAGCCCGATCCGGGTTTCCGTCGCGGCGGGCGTCGGAGCCGCCGCCGCCTCCGAGCGTGCGGGCTCCTGCGCGACGGCGGGGAGACACCACGAGCCGCACAACCCGAGGAGGAGAGCGAATGGGGCGAGGGGGGAGCGCGTCGAAGCCTGCATGAGGCGATCACGCTAACAACATTGTTCCGCCACGCTCAATCGGCGTTTGATAAGGAAATCATAAGCCCCGCCTGCAGCCCGAGCCGTTCCGGGCGCACGGTGCACGCGGCAGGATACCGCCGGGATGCAGGGATCACCCTGCCTCCCCCGGCGTTGCCAGCCGGTGGTTCGGGTATCATCCTGCCGACAGGCCCGGGCTGCGCCCGACGCGAGACGAGCGAAGTCATGACGCGACCGATCCCCCTCCCCCGTGCCGGACACGTTTGCGCGAGCCTCGGTCTCCTGCTGGCCCTAGCTGTGGGAGCACCCGCACAAGCCGCCCCCGAGAAAGCGGCGATCTTCGGCATCGAACTGTTCGATCCCGGCGTGGTCGGGGGCCGTAAGGCGCGGCCGGACGAGACCCGGCGCCTCGTCCTCGTCACGGAGGAGCTGCGCAAGGCCCTCGGTGAAGCGGTCGAGCCCATCGACGTCGCGCCGCAGGCCGCCGAGATCGCCAAGCAAGCACCGCTCTACAAGTGCGACGGCTGCGCCGCCAGCATCGCCAAGACCCTCGGGGCGGACCTCGCCATCAGCGGCTACGTCGAGAAGGGCTCGAATCAGATCTTCAACCTCACGGTGACCATCGCGGAGGCCGCCACCGGCAAGATCGTGCGCGGCGGCCGGGTGGTGATCCGGGCCGACACCGACGACACCTGGGCGCATGCCATGCGCTGGGTGGTGAAGAACCGCCTGCTCGCCGAACCCCTACCGAACCGCTCGTGATGCGTCCGGTTTTTTGCTAGGGCCAACGTCGCATCCGCGCAGGGTTGCGCGGAAAGCCAGCTGAACGTTGCCGATCCCGAACGTTGCCGATCCCATGAGTCCGAGCGAGTCGAAACCACCGTTGTTGATGCCCTCCCCCTTCGAACGCGGTGCGTATCCCGACGACGCCGTTCCGCGTCTCCTCGTGAGCGTACGCGACGCCGACGAGGCCCTGGCCGCCGCCGCCGCGGGCGCGGATCTGGTCGATGCCAAGGATCCGGACCGGGGGGCCCTCGGTGCCCTCCCCGTCACGACGGTGCGCGCCCTCGTCGATCGCATCGCTGGACGTGCCGTCACCAGCGCCGTGGCGGGCGAGCCGACGGACGCGACCGCCCTCGCCCCTTGCGTCGCCGCCATGGCCGCCACGGGGGTGAACTACGTGAAAGTCGCCGTGCAAGGGGGCTTTCCCGACACGGCACTGGCCGAGGCCGCCGCGGCCGCGCCCGGCCGGCTCATCGCCGTGCTGTTCGCCGAGCATGAACCCGCGCCCGCTCTCGTGGCGCGTGTGGCGGCGGCCGGATTCGTCGGTGCCATGATCGACACGGCGACCAAGGACGGGCGCCGCCTGCCCGACCTCCTGCCGATTCCGGTCCTGACGGCCTTCACCCGCGCCTGCCGTCGGCACGACCTCGTCTCGGGCCTCGCCGGCTCCCTCGCGCTCGCCGACATCGAGAGCCTGGCTCCCGTCGGCCCGCACTACCTCGGCTTCCGCGGCGGCCTGTGCCACGACAGCGATCGCACGAAAGGCCTCGATCCGGCCCGGGTGGCGGAGGCCGTGCGGATTTTGCGCGCTCGCGCCCGCCGAGACGCCGCATGAGTTCCGAAGTCATGGTCGTGAAGGTCGGCGGCAGCCTCCTGTCCGACGCCGGCCGCCTGCGCGCTGTCCTCGCCGGCCTCGCGGAGGGCCGGGACGGCCCCTGCGTGGTGGTCCCCGGCGGCGGCCCGTTCGCCGAGGCCGTGCGGACCTCTCAGGCGGCGCTCGGCTTCGGCGATGCGCTGGCCCACCGCCTCGCCCTCGACGCCATGGGCCGCATGGCCGAGATCTTTTCGGCGTTCGAGCCGCGCTTGGCCATCGCCACGACGTGGGATGCGGCATCGGCGATCCTCGCCCGCGGCGGTGTGCCGGTCTGGGACCCCATCACCCTCAAGGCCGGGCATCCCGACATCCCGGAGACCTGGGACGTCACCTCCGACAGCCTCGCCGTGTGGCTCGCCACGCAATGGAACGCGCCGCGCTGCGTCCTGGTGAAATCCGCCCTCGTGCCCATGGGAGCATCGTTCGAGGATCTCGCCAGTCTCGGCCTCGTCGACGCCGCGTTCCCGGCCTTCGCGGCGCGCTACACCGGTGCCGTCGTCCTGCGTGGCCCAGCCGAGACCAGGGCCGCCGCATGAGCCCCCCCGAACACCTCGTCTTCATTACCGGCCGCATGGCCAAGGCGCGCCTCGAGAAGGTCGCCGCCACGCTCCCGGCCGATCGCTTCGCCTGGAGCATCGCCGATGCCGGGGTGAAGGTCGCGGCCCTGATGACCGAAGAAATCATCCGACGCCGGGTGACGATTCCCGAGGGCGCCACCCGCATCGTCCTGCCGGGCCGTTGCCGGGCGAACCCGGAGGCCCTGGCCCAACATTTCGGCCTGCCGGTGGAGCGCGGCCCCGACGAGATCGTCGACCTGCCGGCCTATCTCGGCCTCGCCGGACGCACGGTGGATCTGTCGCGCCACGACCTGCGGATCTTCTCCGAGATCGTCGACGCCTCGAAGATGACTCCCGACCAGATCCTCGCGAAAGGCCTCGACCTGGCACGACGCGGCGCCGACGTCATCGACCTCGGCGGCCTGCCCGATACCGATTTCCCGCACCTCGAGGACTGCGTGCGCCTCCTGAAGGGCGCCGGTCTCAAGGTCAGCGTCGATTCCTTCGCCCTCGACGAACTCACCCGCGGCGCCAAGGCGGGCGCCGATTTCCTCCTGAGCCTCAACGAGGACACCCTCGATCTCGCCTTCGAGACCGACGCGGTGCCGGTCCTCGTGCCCGTGCGGCCCGACGATCTCGCCTCCCTCGACCGGGCCATCGAGCGCATGGAGAAGTCCGGGCGTCCCTACATGGCCGACCCGATCCTGGAGCCGATCCATTTCGGCTTCGTCGAATCCATCACCCGCTATCACGAGACGCGCAAGCGCTGGCCCGGCATCGAGATGATGATGGGCACCGGCAATCTCACCGAACTCACCGAGGCCGACAGCCTCGGGGTCACGGCGCTGCTGGTGGGCATGTGCTCGGAACTCAGCGTCCGCAACGTGCTCATCGTCCAGGTCTCGAACCACACCCGCCGCACGGTGGAGGAGCACGACGCGGCGCGGCGGGTGATGTACGCGGCCAAGGCGGATTCGGCCCTGCCGAAAGGTTACGGCCGCTCCCTCCTGGCGCTCCACGACAAGCGCCCCTATGTGCAGACCCCGGACGAGATCGCGGCCCAGGCGGCCGAGGTGAGGGACCCGAACTACCGCATCGCGGTCGCCGAGGACGGCATCCACGTGTTCAACCGCGACACCCATGCCATCGGCACCGACGCCATGGCGTTCTTCCCCGATCTCGACGTGGCGCAGGACGGCGCCCACGCCTTCTACCTCGGCGGCGAACTCACCAAGGCCGAGACCGCCTGGCGTCTCGGCAAGCGCTACGTACAGGACGAGGCCCTGGTCTGGGGTGCGGCCACCGACGCCGAGATCGAGGACACCACCGCCTTCAAGAAGGCCGGGCACACCAAGCATTCCGGCCCGGACGGCGCGAGCCGCGATACCACATCGCCCGAGGCCGATGCGGGCCGGCCCGAGACCTTGGGCCCAGGGGAGACGTCCGCCGCCGATGCGGTGTCGGAGGTGCCGTCGGAGGCCGGCGCCCGCATCGTCTGCGGCAAGCTCGTACCGGCCGGGAAAGCGTAACGCCGTGCCGCTGATCCTCGAGACCGTCGTCACCACGACCTCGCCCGCCGGCGACCTGCACCTCGTGCCCTTCGGTCTGATCCAGGACGGGGCGGAGTGGGTGTTGGCCCCGTTCCGGCCGTCGCCCACCATCCTCAACCTCGAATCCAATCCGGTCTTCGCCGCATCGAGCCCCAGCGACATCCGGGTCATCGCCGGCGCCGTCACCGGCCGGCGCGATTGGGCCACCCTGCCCTGCGACCGCATTCCCGGCCGGCGCCTCGCCGACAGCTTTGGCCACGCCGAATTCGAGGTGGTGGGGGTGGAACCGGACGAGACCCGTCCGCGCTATCGGGGACGCATGGTCCATTCCGCCGCCCATATCCCGTTCTTCGGCTACAACCGGGCGCAGGCCGCCGTGCTGGAGGCGGCGATCCTCTCGACGCGCCTCCAGATGCTGGACCCCGACAAGATTTTGACCGAGATGCGCTACCACGCCATCGCGATCGCCAAGACCGCCGGGCCCGCCGAGCGCGAGGCCTGGGACTGGATCGAGGACAAGGTCGCCGCCGCCCTCGGGCGCGACGACCGCATCCTCGATAAGCCCCCCGCAGCACCTTAAGAGTGTGTGTTCCCGAGGAGACGAGACCCCGATGAAGTTTTTGGCACTCACGACGGCGGCGGCCTTCGCCCTCGTCTCGTTCGGCGCCCAGGCGCACGGCCCCACCCGCAAGAAGGTCGAGGAGACCGTCGAGATCAACGCCACGCCGGATAAGGTCTGGGCCGTGATCTCGAACTTCCAGGACATGAGCTGGCTGCCTCTGGTCGAGAAGACCGAGGGTAAGGGCGGCAACGAGATCAAGGCCACTCGGACCCTGACCCTGAAGGGCGGCGCCACGGTGGACGAGGAGCTGTACAAGTACTCGGCCGAGAAGATGAGCTACTCGTACCGGATCACCAAGGTCGACGTGAAGACCCTACCGGTGAACGACTACTCGTCCACCATCAAGGTCGAAGATGCCGGCGGCAAGACCAAAGTGTCGTGGGACGGCGCGTTCTACCGCGGCTACATGAACAACGATCCGCCGCCCGAGCTGAACGACGAAGCGTCCCAGAAGGCCGTGCGCGGCCTCTACCGCACCGGTCTCGACGCCCTCAAGGCCAAGGTCGAGAAGAGCGGTTCTTGAGCGACATCCGCTCGCATCGCGCAGCACGGAAGGGCCGGCGTCATGCCGGCCCTCTCCTCCTCGCCCTGATGCTCGTCACGGCGCAAGCACGCGCCGAAGAAGCCCTCGTCACGGCGCAGGGCGCCAATGTCCTGGCCGTGGTCGACCTCGAGGCCGGTGCGGTGGTGGGCCAGATCGCCATGGACGGCGCGCCCGCCGGCATCGCGCTCTCGCCGGACCGCAAGACCGCCTACGTCACCCGCCCCGAGGGCCCGGGCCTCGCGGTGGTGGACCTCGCGACCCGCACCGTCACCACCACCCTCGCCCTGCCGGGTGGCCCGCTCGGGATCGCCGTGAACCCGAAGTCCGGTGTCGTCTACGTGGCCGATTGGTACGGCAGCCGGGTCTTCGTGATCCCTGCCGATGGCTCCCGCCTCGAGACCGAGTTCCAGGTCGGTGCCTCGCCCTCCGGCATCGCCGTGACGCCGGACGGCGCCACGGTCCTGGTGGCCAACCGTGAGGGCGATTCGGTCTCCGTCGTCGATGCCGCCACCCTGGCCCTGACCCGCACGATTCCCGTCGGCCGGCACCCGTTCGGTCTCACCCTCGATGCGGCGGGCGCCCGCGCCTACACCGCCAACGTCACCTCGAACGACGTCTCTGTGATCGATGTCGCGGCCGGCACCGAAATCGGCCGGGTGACCACGGGCGAGCGGCCCTACGTGGTGGCCCTTGCCGGCAACCGCGGCTTCGTCACCGACCAGTATGCGGGCACGGTGAGCGTGTTCAATCTCCAGACCCTCACCAGCGTCGCGGCCATCGAAGTCGGCGACCACCCCGAGGGCATCGCCGCCACCCGCGACGGCACGAGCCTGGTGGTGGCGAACTGGGGCTCGAACACCCTCAGCATCCTCGACGCCGCCACCCTCAAGGTGACGAAGGAGATCCCGGTCCCCGACGGTCCCCGATCCTTCGGCGACTTCTTGCGCTGAAGGCAGGTCGCCTTTCCCCAAACGAAGAACGGCGGCTCCCTGGGGAGCCGCCGTTCTTCGTTTCAGTCCCTGCGGGCCGCTTCAGTTGCTGGCGAGGTGCGGCATCGGATCGACGGGGGTCGCGCCCTTGCGGATCTCGAAGTGGAGCTGGGGCGAGGTCACGTTGCCGGATGCGCCAGACTTGGCGATGGTCTGGCCGCGCTTGACCTTCTCGCCGGGGCGGACATCGAGTTCGCCGTTATGGGCGTAGGCCGAGACGTAGCCGTTGGTGTGGCGCACGAGGACGAGCTTGCCGTAGCCCTTCACGTCTGAGCCGGCATAGGCCACCGTGCCGTCCTCGGCCGCCTTCACCGCCGTACCCTCGGGCACCGAGATGTTGATGCCTTCGTTGCCGGACGAGCCGTAGCCCGAGATCACCCGGCCCTTGGCGGGCCAGCGGAACGAGGTGTCGGGCGCGACCGAGCCGGTGCTGGCGGGCTCGGCCTTCGGCGTCTCGACGGCGGCGACCTTCACGGGCGTCTTCGCGGCTTCCTTGGCAGCTTCCTTGGCGGCGGCTTCGGCGGCCTTGGCCTCGACAACCTGCTTGGCCGCCTTGGCGGCTTCGAGCTTGGCGACCTTGGCCTCGGCCTCGGCGGCCTTCTTCGCCGTCTCCTTGGCCGCGTCGGCCTTCACCTTGGCGGCATCCGGCTTCGTCTCGGCGGCCTTGGCCTCCTTGATCTCGATCTTCCGCACGGCTTTGTCGTCGGCCTTGGCGACGGCCTGGCCCGGACGCGGATGCGCCTTCCTGGCATCGGCGGCCTTGGACTCGGCCACCGCCTTGGCGGCCTCGGCCTTGCGGGTCTCGACGAGCTTCTTCGCCTCGGCGAGCTTGCGGGCGTCCGTGAGCTTGGCCTCGGCGGCCTTCCTCTCGGCGGCCTTGCTGGTCTCGACGAGACGGCGCGCCTCGGCGAGCTTCTCGGATTCGGCCTCCTTGCGGGCAGCCAGGGCGGCGGCTTCGGCGGCCTTGCGCTCGGCGGCGCGGTCGACGACCTTGGGAGCGGGCGCCGCCGGAACGGTGCGGGTCGTCATGGCGCGGCCCGCATCCGGGTTCATGCCGGACACCATGCCGGAGACGGGCTCCGTCGAGGCGACGCGGCTCGTCTGCGCCCGGGGGGCCGGCGGCACCGCGGCCATGGGCCGGGGCGACATCGCCACCCCGGGGGCGCCGAGCGCCTGGGACTGGATGCGGCTCGTGCGCACCACCGGAGCCGGGGCGATCTCCCCGTCCGGAAGGCTCCCCGTGGCGACCGGCTCGCTCGCCATATTGGAAGCGAACGGATTGCCGAAGGGGTCGCCGAGGCGCGACGCATCCGACGAACAGGCGGCCGCGCCGCCTCCAATCACTCCGATGAGTGCGAAGCGCGACAGCGTCTTCAACCCTCGACCAGTCCCGCGAACCCGCATCGACGCACCTGTCTGACCTGACGCAACTTGATGACGTCATTCAAACGGGATTCAGGTTAAACAACCGTTCCGATTCACCACGTTCGCGTCGATCGGGAACCCTGCGCGTTGCTCCATTACAGGACGCGGGCGCATCCCGGGGTCAGCGGTGCGAGCCGCAACCCACCGCCGATACGCTCCTGAACGACGCCGTCGGCCCCCATTGCGAGAACGACGAGACGCGCCGTTTCGACCGAGCCGAGTGCTCCGACGAGACGTCCCCCCGGCGCCAGAAATCCGAAAAGGTGGGGCGGCAGGGCGGCTACGGTGCCGTTGAGGAGGATGCGGTCGAAGCGTTCCTCGGGCACGCTGCCAACGTCGAGCCCGTCACCCACCGCGATGGTGGCCCGCACCCGGTCCTCGGGCAGGAGTGCGACGCGGGCATCCTCGGCGAGAAGCGCGTAGCGCTCGACGCTGTGGACGTGGGCTGCCCCGAGCCGCAGCAGCAAGGTGGTCACGTAGCCCGAGCCGGTGCCGATTTCGAGGAGGCGCATGCCGGGGCGCGCGCCGAGTGCCGTCAGCATGGCCGCGATGGCGCTCGGCGCCGTCATGGTCTGCCCGCAGGGCAGCGGCAGGGCGAGGTCGCGCCGGGCGAGGTCGCGATGGGCGCCCGGAGCGAAGCGCTCGCGCGGCACCCGCTCCAGGGCGCGCAGGGTGTCGGTGTCGCGCACCCCCCGCCCCCGCAGGGCCATGACGAAGGCCGCCGCCTCGATGGAGCCGTCCGTCGCCATGGGACGCTCGGCCTCAGCCGGAAAAGCCCTGCGCGAATCGGGTCAGGCTCGGCTCGTCCGTGAGGTCGAGGCGCAGGGGGGTCACCGAGATGCGCTTCTCGGCGATCGCCTTGAGGTCGGTGCCGTTCCCCGGCTGGAACGTCGCCTTGGCGAAGGCCAGCCAGAAATACGGGTTGCCGCGCCCGTCCTGGCGTGCGTCGATGGCGAGCAGCGCCTGATTGCGGAACCCCTGCGCGGTCACCGACGTGCCCTGGACCTCCCCCGGCTCGCAATCGGGAAAGTTCACATTGACGACGATGCCGGGCTCGATCCCGATCTCCAGGATCTTGCGCACCACCCCCGGGCCGTGCTCGGCCGCGCATTGCCACTTGATCGCACCCCGGCCGCCGGCCCCGTAGGCCTGGCTCAGCGCGATGGACTTCACGTTGAGGATCGTCCCCTCCATGGCCGCCGCGATGGTGCCCGAATAGGTCACGTCCTCGGCGACGTTCTGGCCGCGGTTGACCCCCGACAGGACGAGGTCCGGCCCATGATCCTTGAGAATGTGGCGCACCCCCATGATCACGCAATCGGACGGCGTGCCCTTCACGGCGAAGCGCTTCTCCGACACCTGACGCAGGCGCAACGGATCGTTGAGCGACAGGGAGTGCGAGACGCCCGACTGGTCGGTCTCGGGCGCCACCACCCAGACGTCGTCGGAGATGGCCCGGGCGATCCCCTCAAGGGTTTCGAGCCCCGGCGCGTGGATGCCGTCGTCGTTGGTGACGAGAATGCGCATCAGACTTTGTGTCCCTCGATCCGGTCGATCCCGCCCATGTAGGCCTTCAGTGCCGAGGGCACCGTGACGCTGCCGTCGGGGTTCTGGTAGTTTTCCATCACGGCGATGAGGGCGCGGCCCACCGCCACCCCCGAGCCGTTGAGGGTGTGGACGTAATTCACCGCCTTGCCCGCCCGGAAGCGCGCGTTCATGCGCCGCGCCTGGAAGTCGCCGCAGACCGAGCAGGACGAGATCTCGCGAAAGGTCTCCTGGCCCGGCATCCAGACCTCGATGTCGTAGGTCTTCTGGCTGGCGAACCCCATGTCGCCGGTGCACAGCGTCATGATCCGGTAGGGCAGATCGAGCTTCTTCAGCACCGCTTCCGCCGACCCCAGCATGCGCTCGTGCTCGGCGGCCGACTGGTCCGGCGTGGTGATCGAGACGAGCTCGACCTTGTTGAACTGGTGCTGGCGCAGCATGCCGCGCGTGTCCCGGCCCGCCGAGCCGGCCTCGGCGCGAAAGCACGGGGTCAGGGCGGTGAAGCGTAAGGGGAGTTCTTCCTCGCGCAGAATGCTCTCGCGCACGAGGTTGGTCAGCGGGACTTCGGCCGTGGGGATGAGCCAATGCTCACGGACCGCGAACTGGTCGTCCCGGAACTTCGGCAACTGGGCGGTGCCGAACATCGCTTCGTCCCGCACCATGAGCGGGGGCGCCACCTCGGTGTAGCCGTGCTCGCCCGTGTGCAGATCGAGCATGAACTGACCGAGTGCCCGCTCCAGCCGGGCGAGCTGGCCCTTGAGCACCACGAAGCGCGCGCCCGACATCCGCGAGGCCGCCTCGAAATCCATCAGCCCCGAGGCCTCGCCGATCTCGAAATGCTGCTGGCCCGTGGCGAGCTGCGGGCGGGTCGCCGCGAACCGGCGGTACTCGACGTTGCCGTGCTCGTCGGCGCCCTCGGGTACGTCGAGGTTCGGGCGATTCGGGATCGCGGCGAGCTTCTCGTCCAGGGTCCTGCCGGCCTCGGCCTGGGCCGTCTCCAGCACGGGCGCCTCGTCCTTGAGGCGGGCGACCTCTTCCATGAGTTCGGCGGCGCGGGCCTCGTCCTTCGCCTTCTTGGCCCCACCGATCTCCTTGGCGAGCGCGTTGCGCCGCTCCTGATTGGCCTGCGCCGCCGAGGTAGCGCCCTTGCGCGCGTCGTCGAGGGCGATCAGCTCGGCCGCGAGCGGCGCCAGCCCACGACGGCGCAGTGCGTCGTCGAAAGCGTCCGGATTCTCGCGGATGACGCGGATGTCGTGCATGGGGTCGCTCGGGCGCAGGCTTTCTGGATAGACGACGAGGCTTTGCAGCATCGGCGCCAGCGCGACAAGGGCGGGGCTCGCGAGCCCCGTCCTGCCCCGTTCCGCCCTATGGCTCCAGCCCCTCGGCCTTGCGCTTGGCCGCGCGCCTCCGCTCGACGCGGCCCACGGAGAAGATCGAGGCTTCGTAGAGCAGGATCATCGGGATCGCGAGGGAGAGCTGGGAGATCACGTCCGGGGGCGTCAGCACTGCGGCGACCACGAAGACGAGCACGATGGCGTAGCGGCGCTTTTCGCGGAGGAACGCCGTGTCGATGATGCCGATCTGGCCGAGCAGGGTCAGGATCACCGGCAGCTGGAACGCGATCCCGAAGGCGAAGATCAGCGTCATGATGAGCGAGAGATACTCGTCCACCTTCGGCAGGAGGGCGATGGTCGCCTCCCCCGGCTGCCCGATCTGCTGCAGCGACACCGAGAACTGGATGAGCAGCGGCATCGCCAGGAAGAACACCACCAGGGCGCCGAGGATGAAGAACACCGGCGTCGCCACGAGGTAGGGCAGGAAGGCCTGGCGCTCGTTGCGGTAGAGGCCCGGCGCCACGAAGGCGTAGATCTGCATCGCGATCACCGGAAACGCCAGGAACCCGGCCCCGAACACGCTGAGCTTGATGTTGGTGAACACCTGCTCGAGGAAATGCGTGGCGATGAGCTTGGCGTTCTCGGCCCCCACGATGGAGACGTAGGGCCAGACGAGGATGTTGTAGATATGCCGCGAGACGAAGAAGCAGGCGAAGAACATCACCACGAAGGCGGCGAGCGACTTGATGAGCCGCGATCGCAATTCGATGAGGTGGTCGAGGAGCGGGGCCCGCGACGCCTCGATGTCGGCGTCATCCGTGGCGTTGGTCATCGGGCTTGATCGGACTGCGAGTTGGCCGGGGAATTCCTGGCCACGACCGGACGGTCCGGCGTCTCGGCCGGCGGCGGGGAAGCGAGGGGATCGGCGGAGGGAGCGGGGTCGACCGAAGCCGGCTCGGGGGCGGGCGCCGGATCGCTCTCGGCGAGCTGGGCGGCGACGTTGGCGAGCGGCTGGGTCGGCGACGGCGTTGTCTTGGTTTGACCGTCCACGGCGCCCTTGATCTCGTCGCGGATGGTCTGGACCGGATTGAACACCGGCCCCATGGTCCCGGCGGCCTTGCGGACCCCGTCGACCTCACGGCGGATTTCGTCGAACTCCGCCTCGCGCACCGCTTCGTTGAACTGCGATTGGAACTCGCCTGCCATGCGGCGCATCTTGGTCGTGATCTGCCCGACCGTGCGCAGGGCCTTGGGCAGGTCCTTTGGACCGATGACGATGAGGGCGACACCGCCGATCAGCATCACCTCGCCCCAACTCATGTCGAACATTCGTGGACTGTCCCGCGCTCGCGCGATGCCGGTGACGGCGGGGTGCCTATCGCAGGTCGCGCGGGGTTCCGCCAGACCCCGGCGCCGGCCGGCCGAAGCCGGGCCCCGCCGTCACGCGAAACGCCGCGCGCTCAGACGACCTTGCGGTCGGCCGTGACGGTGTTGGCGGTCGCCGGCTCGCCCTGGTGCGGCAAGGTCCGCACGGGCTCGCCCGTGCTCGGCGGCGGCACGGCCGTGGGCGCCTCGTCCTCGGCCATCCCCTTCTTGAACGCCTTGATGCCCTTGGCGACGTCGCCCATCAGGTCGGAGATCTTGCCGCGCCCGAACAGCAGCATCACGATGCCGGCGACGATGATCCAGTGCCAGATACTCATGCTGCCCATGGCAACCTCCCGCGCCGGGGGGCTCGAAGCCCGCACGGCACCCACGCGTGTGATCCAGTTCCGGCGAACCTAAGGATCGCGCCCGCCCAGCACAAGAACCGCTTGGAAACCAGTGCGCTCGCGTGAGCGAACGACGAGGCCCGTTCCCGGGCGGGAGCGAGGCGGAATGCCGCGCCGGCTCCGGGGGTCAGCCCGCTCAGGCAGCCATCGCCAAGGCGGCCTCGAACCGGGCACGCGCTTCGCGCACGTCGAAGGCCGGCGCTCCGGCGGGCAGGCGAGCGAGGGCGTCGTGCGCCCGGCGCAGGGACGCTCCGGCCAGGGCCGGCGCGCCCTCGGCCACCCCGCGCATCTCCGTGAGATCACCGTTGCAATGCAGGCCGACATCGATCCCCGCCGCGAACGCGGCCTCGGTGCGCGGGCGAAACCCGCCCTGAAGCGCATGCATGGACAGGTCGTCGGTCATCAGGAGACCGTCGAAGCCGATGATCCCGCGAATCACCCGTTCGATGACGAGGGCCGACTGCGTCGCCGGATGGTCGGGATCGAGGGCGGAGAAGACCACGTGGGCGCTCATGGCCATGGGCAGGTCGGCCAGGGCACGGAACGGTGCGAAATCCTGCGCCGTGAGGCTCGCGAGGTCGGCGTCCACCACGGGCAGGCCCTTGTGGCTGTCGCATCCGGCGCGGCCATGGCCGGGGATGTGCTTCATCACCGGCAGCACGCCGCCCTGCATCAAGCCCAGCGCCACGGCCCGGCCGATCTCGGCGACGCGCTCGGGGGTGGTGCCGTAGGCCCGGTCGCCGATGACGTCGTGGGCACCGGCCACGGGCACGTCGAGGACGGGGGCGCAGTCGACGTTGATGCCGACGTTTGCCAGATCGTGCGCCATGAGACGGGCGCCGAGCTCGGCCATGGCGACGGCCGAGCCGTCGAGGCGCCCGAAACGCCCGCCGGCCGGATAGGCCGGCCAGTGCGGCGGCCCCATGCGCTGCACCCGGCCGCCCTCCTGATCGATGAGGATCGGCGCGTCGGCGCGGCCCACGGTGTCGCGCAAGGCCCGGGTCAGCGCCAGCACCTCGTCGGGCGTGCCGATGTTGCGCTTGAACAGAATGAAGCCCCAGGGCGCCACGTCGCGAAAGAACGCGGCCTCCTCCGCCGAGAGGGACTTGCCGGCGCAACCGAGGATCAGGGCACGGGTGGTCATGAACGCGGCGTCCTCGGGACTCGGTGGCGCGCCCGGCCCACATGGGCCGGGCCGGCTGCGCGACGGAACGGCGGGCGGACGCAAGCCGAAAGCCTCGGCCGGCACCGCTCCGCAGGGAGCGAGAACCTCGGTTCTTCTCCGGGCGGTGGTTCTAGGCCTCAGTTTTTCGCGACGAAGCACTGGCCGCCGGCACCCTGGAGCTGGGTGCACAGGCTCGTCGCTTCGTTCTTGCCCAGCGGCCCGACGCGCACGCGATAAAGGGACTTCCCGTTGACCTCGGCCTGACGGATCAGGGCCGGCTGGCCGGCGAGTTGAGTGAACTTGCCCTGCAGCTGCCTGAAGGCGGCCTGGGCCTCGGCGGCGCTGGCGCGCACGCCGAGCTGGACCGAGAAGGAGCCGGCGGCGGGCGCGGGGGATTCGGCGACGGCCGCAGCCGTCGGGCTCACGGCGGCTGTGGTCTCCGGTGCCACGGCCGCGACGCGCTGGGGCGCCTTGACGCGCGGTACGGGAGCGGGGGCCGGAACGACCGGCTCGGGTGCGGGCGCCTCGGCCACGGGCGTCGTGGTCGGAACCGACACGGGCGCGGTGACCCGAGCGCTGCGCGGCCGCAGGGAACCGGCGGCGGTGCTGCCCTCGGCGGGAGCGCCCGGCAGGGTCATGGTCGGGATCACGGATGCCGGCGCAGCCTCGGCGGCCTCGGGCTGCGATGGCGGAACCGGCGTGTCCGGCTTGACCGAGACGGTCCGGACCCGGCGCGGCTCCCCGAGGGATTCGGTCAGAGTCCCGGTCTGCTGCGGGCTGGAACTGCCGGGGGTGGCGCCGCCTTCGCCCGTACGCTGGGCCGAGCGGGCCGCCTGCGCCACGTCGAGGGGCTGTTCCTCGCGGTTGACGATGCGGATCTGCCCGTCCTTGGCGGTGCGGTCGTAGATCTGCTTGTTCTGGTCGGGGATCTCGACGCCGTCGGCCTTCTGCGGCGCGATCTTCAGGGGCGCCGTGTCGGCCAGGATGGTGGGCACGCCGCCGCTGGCGCCGCCGCCCGTATGCAGGCCGCGCCAGGCGAGGCCGCCGGTGATGCAGACTGCCAGCACGCCGAGACCGGCGCCGACGGAGACGAGGCGGCTGCGCTGACGCGGCCGGCCCAGGGTGGCGCGCTCGCCGGAGGCGAACGCATCCTGCTCGGCCTGAGGCGCAGAATCGGCTCCTTGGCTCTGATAGGGATCCTGCTCCACGGACGCGAGATACTGGTCGAAGGCATCCGTCGGCGAGGACGCGGCGGGCGGTTGATGGGCCGGGGCCTGCGGTTGGGCCGGGCGGCCGGGCGCCACGGGCGCATCGACGAAGCTCGGTTCGATGCGCCGGCCCGAGGCCGGGTCGGACCGTCCGTCGCGGGCTTCCAAAATGGCGCGGAACGGATCGTCCTGGCCGACGATGCGGGCGAGCTCGGCCAGGGGATCGGATTTGGCGTGGGCCTGCGGCGCGCGGACGGGCTGTCCTTGAGGGCCGGCTCCCTGTGAAGCGGGCCCTTGCGAAGCAAGCCCATGCGAAGCGGGCCCTTGGGGCTGCTGCAGATCACGCGCGAAGGCGTCGAAATCGACCGTCGCTCGCGAAGCGTTCGTCGTCATGGCAGCATTCCCCTTCACGCCGCGGTCACCTCACCGCATTTCGTCCGGCGCAGTGACGCCCAACACCGCGAGGCCGGAGGCGATCACGCCCCGCAATGCCTCCACGAGGGCCAATCGGGCCCGGGTTGAGTTTCGGTCGGTTGGATTAACAAACCGTAATTGCGGCAAGTCTTTGCCCTTGTTCCAGAAACCATGCAGCGAACTGGCGAGCTCGTAGAGGTAGAAGGCCACGCGGTGCGGCTCGTGTGCCCCGGCCGCCGCCTCGATCACGCGCGGATACTGGGCGATGAGCCGCATGATCTCGGCCTCGCCGGAATCGGTGAGCAGCCCGAGGTCGGCGTCGCGAAGCAGGCCATCCCGCGAAAAGTCCTCCGTCGGCATCGCCTCCCGGGCCTGGCGGAACACCGAGAAGCAGCGCGCATGGGCGTACTGCACGTAGAAGACCGGGTTGTCCTTGGATTGCTCGACCACCTTGGCGAGGTCGAAATCGAGGGTCGCGTCGTTCTTGCGGTAGAGCATCATGAAACGGATCGCGTCGCGCCCGACCTCGTCGACGACCTCGGCCAGGGTGATGAATTCGCCGGCGCGCTTCGACATCTTCACGGGCTCGCCCGCGCGCAACAGCCGCACGAGCTGGCACAGCTTGACGTCGAGGGTGGCATGCCCCCCGCTCACCGCCTTCACCGCCGCCTGCATGCGCTTGACGTAGCCGCCGTGATCGGCCCCGAGCACGTCGATGAGGTCGGTGGCGCCGCGCTCGATCTTGGTCCGGTGGTAGGCGATGTCGGAGGCGAAGTAGGTGAACGAGCCGTCCGACTTCAGGAGCGGCCGGTCGACGTCGTCACCGAACTCCACCGTGCGGAACAGGGTCTGCTCGCGGTCCTCCCAATCCTCGGGCAGCTGGCCCTTGGGCGGCGGCAGGCGGCCTTCGTAGACGAGGCCCTTCTCACGGAGTTCCGCGAGGAGGACCGGCACCGCCTGCGCGAGGGTGGCTTCGGAGAAGAACACGTCGTGGTGGATGCCGAGGCGGGCCAGATCGCCCCGGATCAGATCCATCATCGCGTCGATGGAAAAGGCCCGCACGGTGGGAAGCCATTCGGCTTCCGGTTGGTCCAGGAGGGCCCGCCCATGCGTCTCGGCCAGCGCCCGGCCCACGGGCACGAGGTAGTCGCCTGGATAGAGGCCCTCGGGGACCGGCCCGACATCTTCGCCGAGGGCCTCGCGGTACCGGAGGAAGGCGGAGCGGGCGAGCACGTCGACCTGCGCGCCCGCATCGTTGATGTAGTATTCGCGCGTCACGTCGCGGCCCGAGGCGACGAGGAGGTTGGCGAGCGCATCGCCGAACACCGCACCGCGCCCATGGCCGACATGCATCGGCCCGGTGGGATTGGCCGAGACGTACTCGATGTTGACCCTGCCCGCGGAGCCTTGCGCCGCCTGCCTGACGCCACGCCCGTAGGAATCGCCCTCGCCCAGGGCCGCCCGCACCACGGCGTGGAACAGGTCCGGCGCCAGCCGAAGGTTGATGAAGCCGGGACCGGCGACGCTCGCCTCGACCACGTCCGGGTCCTTGCGCAGCTCCGCCGCCAGGGCCTCGCCCAGCGCCTTCGGGTTGGTCTTCGCCTCCTTGGCCAGCACAAGGGCGGCGTTGGTGGCGAGATCGCCATGGCTCGCGTCGCGGGGCGGCTCCACCACCACGCGCGACAGGTCGAGCCCCTCGGGCAGCTGTCCGGCCCGGATCAGGCCTTGCACGGCCGCGCGCACGCGCGCCTCGAAGGTGGCGAAGATGTTCATCGGTGATCGGTTTCCGCTCGCGACGGCCGCCGCGAGAGCGACCGCCATCTCAAGGGGGCGGCATAGCAAGGGGGAACACGGGTGTCACGAATCCGCGGCGCGCCGAGCCGTTGGACCGATCCGGTCGAACCTTTCAGAGCCGGCTTCTCAGAACCAAGCGCGCCAAGCAGTCCAAGCGCCAATGATCTCCGCGAGTGCAGCGTAGCCCCCGGCATTCGGATGGGTGTCGTCGCCTGCGGCAGCTTCGCGGTTCCAGGCTTCACAGCCGACCATCGCGTCGAAGACGGGTAGGTATGGCACTCCGAGCTTGGCGCAAAGGGGGGCGAGCGACTCGGACAAGAGTCGAATCCGCGCATCGATCAACGGCTCGTCGGATACCGGAAGCGGTCCGATCATCAGAGTCGGCCGCCAACAAATGGCCTGCGCCAGGATGGCTTCCACATGAGACAGGCTCCGATCGCACGAGACGCGTAGCCTTCCTGCTTCATCGAGGGTGCAATCGTTGGCCCCGAACGCGAAGACCAGCCGGCCATCCAGACCGTCGGGCAAACGGAGCTTGGCCTCACCATGCCAGCGCGCGGCGATATCCGCGCTCGTCTCCCGCCGGATGCCGAGACAATAAGGCGTGACGCCGTGCCCGATACGCCGTGCCGCCGCGCAAAGCCGTCCGGGCCATCCGAGACACGTGTCGTCCCCGACCCCTGCCATGAAGCTGTCGCCGACAAAGCAAACCCGCATGACGATCTCCCTTACGGCTCGGCCAGCGGCAGGCCCTTGCTCTCAGGGCTCCAATGCAGGTCGGGCGTCGCCGTGAAAAGGCGCTTGTGGGCGAGCACCGCGTAGGTGTCGGTCATGCCGGCGATGTAGTCGGCCACCCGGCGGGCGACGCGACCCGCGCTCGCGCCCTCCAGCCCGTCCGACCATTCCTCCGGCATGGCGCGGGGCTCGGCGGTGAACCGCGAAAACAGGTCGGCGACGATGATGTCCGCCTTGGCGCGCACGGCGAGGACGCCGGGATGGCGGTACATGCGGGCGAACAGGAAGGTCTTGATCGCCGCATCCGCCGCCGCGATGGCGGGCGAGAACGCGACGACGGGGGCGGACGCCGCCCGGATGGCGGCGACGTCGCCGGGCGCCAGGGCGGCGATGCGGCGCCCGCTCTCGGCGATGACGTCCTCGACGAAGCGGGTGATCACCCGCCGCGCCAGTTCGTGAATCTTTCGCGATGGGTCGAGGGTCGGATAGAGCCCGTCGATTTCCGCCAGGATCTCGGCGAGGAACGGCACGGCGTCGAGGTCGGCGAGATCGAACAGGCCGGCGCGCAGGCCGTCGTCGAGGTCGTGGCTGTCGTAGGCGATGTCGTCGGCGAGCGCCGCCGCCTGCGCTTCCGGCCCGGCGAAGCGCGCGAGTTCGAGATCGTTCAGGCGATCGTATTCGAGGATCGCCGCCGGAATGCCGCGCGTCGCCCAGCGCGGGGTCGGCGTCCCGTCCGCCTCCAGCAGGGGACCGTTGTGCTTGACCAGGCCCTCCAGGGTCTCCCAGGCGAGGTTGAGTCCGTCGAAGCCGGCGTAGCGCCGCTCCAGCCGGGTGACGATGCGAAGGGCCTGGGCGTTGTGGTCGAAGCCACCGTGCCCACGCATCAGCGCGTCCAGGGCATCCTCGCCGGTGTGGCCGAAGCAGGTGTGGCCGAGGTCGTGGCTGAGGGCGAGGGCCTCGGCGAGATCCTCGTCGAGGCCGAGCGCCCGGGCGAGCGCGCGGGCGATCTGGCTCACCTCCAGGGTATGGGTGAGGCGGGTGCGATAGTGGTCGCCCTCGTGGTGCACGAAGACCTGGGTCTTGTGCTTGAGGCGCCGGAAGGCGGAGGAGTGGATGATGCGGTCGCGGTCGCGCTGGAAGTCGCTGCGCGTCGGCGAGGACGCTTCGGGAATCAGCCGCCCGCGCGTCGTGGCCGGGTCCGTCGCATAGGGCGCCCTCCAGCGCTCACCGTTGTGCCGCACGTCATCCCCCCGTCGCGCCGCGTTGCAGCGCGTGCTTGCCGAGCCTATCTTGTGCCCTTGAGCGCATCTGGCAATCGACGAGACCCGAGCATCACGATGGCCGACATCACCCTGACCCCGCGCGCGGCGAAGCGCATCAACGAGATCATGGGCGCCGAGCCCCCGGGCGCGTCCCTGCGGATCAGCGTGAACGGCGGCGGCTGCTCGGGCTTCTCCTACGCCTTCGACATCGAGCGGGCACGGGCCGCCGACGACGTGGCCATCGAGCGCGACGGTGCCACGGTGCTCGTCGACCCCATGTCGCTCGAATACATGAGTGGCTCGGTCATCGACTTCGTCAACGACCTCATCGGCCAGTCGTTCAAGATCGAGAACCCGCTGGCCACCGCGTCCTGCGGTTGCGGCACGTCGTTCTCCCTGTAGGGTTTCGCCCGCACGTCCGTCGATCCGGACGCCCCCGGCAATTGCCACATCCCGCGAACTGCGGCACGGATGCGTCGTCCATGGCGCCCCCGCGGCGCGCCCTCCCCTGAAGCGCCGTTTGCCAGCGATCCGGAAAACCCCATGACCTGCTCGAAAGGCCGCCCCCTCCTGCGCTGGGCGACCGGCGCCTCGGCCTGCGTCCTCGTCCTCCTCGGCGCCGGCCTGCCGGTGGGACCCGGGCCCGCCTGGGCCCAGGAGGCCGCCTCCGCCGTTCAGGACGTGACCCTGACGGACGTGACTCTGCCGCTGGGCGACGCGGTGCTGAAGGCCGCGCGCGTCACGGTCAGCGGCACGCGCCTGTCGAAGGACGAACTCCTCGCCCTGCTCCGCCCCGGCCCCGAGCCCGTGGCGTCGCGCCTCGCCCGCCTCGATGCGGCGAGCCTCGTGATCCCGGACCTGCGCATCGAGGGTGGGTCCAAGGGCGTGCGGGAGACGGTGACCTACGGCAACGTCGTCGCCAAGGACGTGCGCGCCGGACGGATCGCCGAGCTCACCTCCACGGGGGCGGTCCTCACCGTGGAGGGCGAGCGCAAGGGTGCCGGGTCCTACGGTCCGCTCCAGGCCACCGACCTCGATCTGGCGGCCCTGGCCCGGCTCTATGCCGAACCGGGTGACGGCAAGGGTGCCCTGCAGCGGATCTACGGCACGTTCGCCGTGGCGGACATCGCCTTCGTCGACGCCAAGGGCATGGCGGTGAAATTCGCCCGCATCCAGGGTCGCGACCTCAGCGCCCGGCCGGTGCCGGGCACATGGGCCGGGGCCTTGGCGGCGCTGACCGCCCCCGGTCTCGCCGAAGCGCCGCCCGCCACCCGCGCCAAGCTGTCGGCCAACGCCGCGGACCTCGCCGAAGCGGTGACGCTCGGCGGCTTCGAGGCCACCGGACTCAGCGTCCAGCACACCACGGGGCCGACGCCGCTGAACCTCGCCATCGACCGCATCCAGGTCGGCGGCTCGGATGCGAGCCTCGAGGGCATCACCCTGGCGAGCAACGGGCTCGATGCGAAGGCCGCGCGCCTGTCGCTGAACGGTTTCTCCATCGCCCCCACCATCGCGGCCCTGCGCAAGCTCGCAGCGACGCCCGACGCCACGGACGAGGACCTGCGCCGGCTGACTCCGGTGATCGGGACCCTCGCCCTCAGCGACCTCAGCCTCGACCTGTCCGGCGATCCGGGTGCGAAGGCCCAGGATCCGGTGGTGAAGACCGAGCCGTTGCATGTGGGCCTGCGCGCGGCGACGTTCAATTTCGGGCCACCCCGCGACGGCGTCCCCACGGCCGGGCGCATCGACCTCGCGGGCCTGACCCTGCCGGCCTCCGCCGTGGCGGGCGTGCCCGGCCTCGGGTCCCTCGGCCTCTACGGCTACCGCGACCTCGATCTCACCGTGGTGGCCGACACCGCCTGGGATGCTGCGGCCAAGGAACTCAAGCTCGGCGAGATCTCGATCTCGGGCAAGGACATGGGCACGGTGCGGGTCAACGGCATGCTCGGCGGCATCGGCCCCGAGGTGTTCGACCCCGATGCCGGCGTGTCGGGCTTCGCCATGCTGTCGGCCACCGCCAAGGCCATCGATCTCACCATCGAGAACACCGGCCTGTTCGAGCGCTTCATCGCGGCCCAGTCCAAGGTCCTCAGCCTCAAGCCCGAGGAACTGAAGCAGGAATACGTCACGGCGAGCCTCTACGGCGTGCCGGCGATCCTGGGCAATTCGGCCGGCGCCAAGGCCATCGGCGCGGCCATGGGCCAGTTCGTGGCCAAGCCCGGCACCCTGTCCCTGAGCGTCCGCCCCCGGAACGGAACCGGCATCGGCATGCTGGAGTTCAGCGCCAGCCCGACCCCGGCCGCCGTCCTCGACCGTCTGACCATCGACGCCAAGGCGAACTGAGCCGCACCGCACGCGGCCCGATGCGCGGTGCTAAAGTGCCGGCTCGTCTTGAGCGGTCCGCGCATCGGCCTCGGCCGCCGCCCACACCGCCTCGACGGCGGCGCGGGTTCGGGCACGATCACGGTAGAGCCGGATCTCCAGGGGCACCTCCGCCCCGGTGGCGACCAGGCGGCCTTCGGCCAGTTCGCGGGTGACGAGGCTGCGCGGCACCCAGGCGAGGCCGTGGCCCTCCAGCGCCATGGCCTTCAACGCCTCCGCCATGGCGTTGGCATTGGTGTGCGCGACACGCCCCGGCGGCACCTCCCCCTGCGCCGTCCCCTGCGCCTGCGCGAACAGGCTCACGCGGCCGAGAAAGGAGTCGGCGGCATAGGCCAGCAGCGGCGTCGGCGCATCCGCGCTCGGGACCGGCAGGGTCGGCCCATGCACCGCCACCAGCGCATCCGCCCCGACCACGCGGTGGGGATAGAACTCCGGATCGAGGAGGATCGGCACGCTGGGGTGGTGGAAGGTGAGCAGGAAGTCGTAGCCGCCCTCGGCAATGGCCTGGAGGCAGTTGTGAAAATCGTCCGGCAGAAGCCGTGTCCCGATGGGACCGGTGCGCGCCTCGATGGCCCGGAACCAGGCGGGGAAGAAGGCGAGCGACAGGGTGTGCAGGGCGGCGACACTCACCACCGGACCGCCCGATCCCGTGCCGGCGCGCAGATCCACGCGGCTCGCCTGGAGCATCCGCACGGTCTCCTCCGCGGTCTCGCGGAAGCGCCGGCCCGCCGGCGTCAGGGTGGTGGGATAGGTGCTGCGGTCGATGAGGCCGACGCCGAGCCAGAGTTCCAGGGCCTGGATCCGGCGGCTGAAGGCCGATTGGGTGACGTGGCGCGCCTCGGCCGAGCGGGAGAAGCTGCGGGTCTCGGCGAGGCTGAGGAAATCCTCCAGCCATTTCAGCTCCACCGCGCGCTCCTCGCCGATGATCAATCCAGTGCGCGCACCACCACCCGCCCGCGCTCGGCGGAGAGGGCGAGGCGGCCGGCCTTGAGGGCGAGGGCCTTCTCGCCGAACAGCGCCCGGCGCCAACCATGCAGCACCGGCACGTCGGCCGCGTCGTCGTCGGCGATGGCTTCGAGATCGTCCACGGAGGCGATGATCTTCGGGGCGACGCCTTCGGTCTCGCACACGGCCTTCAGCAGAACCTTGAGGAGTTCGACAAGGGCCCCGTTGCCGCCGCGGCCGCGGCTGCGCTCGGGCAGGGCGATGTCGGTGAGATCGCGGGCGAAGCCCCGCTCCACCGCCGCCAGGATGTCCGTACCCGTGCGCGAGCGCTCGAACCCGGCGGGGATGGAGCGCAGGCGGCCGAGGGCCTCGACGCTGCGGGGGGCCGAGGACGCGACGTCGATCACGGCCTCGTCCTTGAGGATGCGCCCGCGCGGTACGTTGCGGCTCTGCGCCTCGCGCTCGCGCCAGGCCGCGACCTCGATGAGCACGGCGATCTCGCGCGGCTTGCGCATGCGCCCCGCGAGGCGGCGCCACGCCTGCGACGGGTCGGCCTTGTAGGTCTCCGGCGAGGTGAGGACGCTCATCTCCTCGTCGAGCCACTCGCCCCGGTCCGTGGAGAGGAGCTGCCCGGCGAGCACCTCGTAGACCTTCACGAGGTGGGTGACGTCCGAGAGGGCGTAGCTCGACTGCGCGTCGGAAAGCGGGCGCCGCGACCAGTCGGTGAAGCGCGAGGACTTGTCGATCTTGGCCTTGGCCACATCGTTGACGAGCTGTTCGTAGGAGACCGAATCGCCGTAGCCACACACCATGGCGGCCACTTGCGTGTCGAAGAACGGCTGTGGCAGCAGGCCGCCGAGCAACCAGATGATCTCGAGGTCCTGCCGGGCCGAGTGGAACACCTTGACCACGCCCTCGTCGGCCATCAGCGCGAAGAACGGCGCGAGGTCGAGGTCGGGCGAGAGCGGATCGACGAGCACCCCCGAACCGTCCGGCCCCGCCATCTGGATGAGGCAGAGCTTCGGGTAGTAGGTGGTCTCGCGCATGAACTCCGTGTCGACGGTCACGAAGGGGTGCGCGGCAAAGCGGTCGCAGGCCTCGGCGAGGGCGTGCGTGGTCGAGATCAGGTCCATGGAATTCGGCTATATCGGAGGTTGACGCCTCAGGCGAGATCGTATCCCGCGCCGCGCTCGCCTATCCCCCTAATACCGGCGAGCCGACGCAGCTCAACCGAAGGCCCCCGCCGAGATTCTCTTACCGCCCCCCGCGATCCCGTTACGCGGCGCGCTGGCCGGAGCGGTTCCGGCGGGCGAGGCGCCGCACCAGATCGGCGCGCTGACGCCGCTGCGCCTCGGCACGGGCGAGGAGCCAGTCGAGGATTCCCGTCTCGATCCGCGTCCCGCCCTCCTCCGTGAGGCGCCGGATGCGGTCGACCCGGAAGCCGCGATAGCCGCCACGCGCCCGGTCGATGCCGCCAAGCAGGGTCCGGCCCGGCCCGAGCCGTAATTCCCGCGCGTCGAGAACGCGGCGGCTCCAGATTCCGCGGGAATCCTCGTAGGTGATCTCGAAGCGGCCATCGAGCGGCAGAACCTGCCATGCGCCGGCCTGATGCGTGGCTTGGCCGGCACCGGTTCCGCGCCCCGAAGCGGCGACGGACGCCACATTCAGAATATCGAAAAAATCGTTTGAATTCATGGACCTGATATGGGGATCGAGTGCCTTCTCCGAAAGGCCCCCACGCGCTTTGCCGACGTCATCCCCGCTGCGTCCGGCCCCCATCAGGGGGCAACGACGGGGCATCGTCGCGGCGACCCATCCGCCTCGATGCCACGCTCCCCTCGAAGCCGCGCTCGCCTTGACTTGAACGCCCCCGCGTGAATGGTGCCGGGCTCATTCGATAGAGCCCGCCATGCACCGTTATCGTACCCACACCTGCGGGGCGCTCCGCCCCTCGGACGTCGGCCAGACCGTTCGCCTCTCGGGCTGGTGCCACCGCATCCGCGACCATGGCGGCGTGCTGTTCATCGACCTGCGCGATCATTACGGCCGCACGCAATGCGTGGTGGATTCGGACTCGAAGGCATTCCAGGGCGCGAACCTCGCCCGCTCCGAATGGGTGATCCGCATCGACGGCCGCGTGCGGACCCGCCCGGCCGGCACCGAGAATCCCGACCTGCCCACCGGCACCATCGAGGTCTACATCGACGACCTCGAAGTGCTCGGGCCCGCGGGCGAATTGCCGGTGCCGGTGTTCGGCGACCAGGACTACCCGGAGGAGACGCGGCTGAAGTACCGCTTCCTCGATCTCCGCCGCGACAAGCTGCACGCCAACATCATGAAGCGCGGCGCAATCATCGATTCGCTGCGCCGCCGCATGCGCGAGGGCGGGTTCTTCGAGTTCCAGACGCCGATCCTCACCGCTTCGTCCCCCGAAGGTGCGCGCGACTACCTCGTGCCGTCCCGCGTCCATCCCGGAAAATTCTACGCGCTGCCGCAGGCGCCGCAGCAGTTCAAGCAGCTGACGATGATCGCCGGCTTCGATCGCTACTTCCAGATCGCCCCGTGCTTTCGCGACGAGGACGCCCGCGCCGACCGCTCGCCGGGCGAATTCTATCAGCTCGACATCGAGATGAGCTTCGTCACCCAGGAGGACGTGTTCCAGTCCGTCGAGCCCGTGCTGCGGGACGTCTTCCTCGAATTCGCCGACGGCAAGCGCGTCACCGAGACCTTCCCGCGCATCCCCTACGCCGAGTCGATGCTGAAATACGGCGTCGACAAGCCAGACCTGCGCAACCCGCTGATCATCGCCGACGTGACGGAGGCATTCGCCCGCGAGGACGTGGCGTTCAAGGCGTTCAAGGGCGTGATCGCGTCCGGCGGCGTGGTCCGCGCCATCCCGGCCACGGGCGCCGCGACGCAGCCGCGCTCGTTCTTCGACAAGCTCAACGACTTCGCCCGCGCCGAGGGTGCGCCGGGCCTCGGCTACATCGTGTTCGAGGATGTCGACGGCGTGCTCACGGGCAAGGGTCCCATCGCGAAGTTCATCCCGGCCGAGGTCCAGGCCCTGATCGCCGACACCACCGGCACCAAGGCCGGCGACGCGGTGTTCTTCTCCGCCGGCACCGAAGCCAAGGCGGCCGCCCTCGCCGGCAAGGCCCGCATCCGGATCGCCGACGAACTGAACCTGTCCGACAAGGACCAGTTCGCGTTCTGCTGGATCACCGACTTCCCGATGTACGAGTGGAACGAGGACGACAAGAGAATCGACTTCTCCCACAACCCATTCTCGATGCCGAACTTCGACCGCGAGGCGTTCCTCGCCCTCGACCCTTCGGACGAGAAGACGATCCTCGGCATCAAGGCGTTCCAGTACGACATCGTCTGCAACGGCACCGAACTCTCGTCGGGGGCCATCCGCAACCATCGCCCCGAGGTGATGGAGAAGGCCTTCGGTCTCGCCGGCTACGGCCAGGACGTGCTCGAAGAAAAATTCGGCGGCATGCTCAACGCGCTGAAGCTCGGCGCCCCGCCGCACGGCGGCATCGCGCCGGGCATCGACCGCATCGTCATGCTGCTCTGCGGCGAGCAGAACCTGCGCGAGGTGGTGCTGTTCCCCATGAACCAGCGCGCCGAGGACCTGATGATGGGCGCCCCCGCCGAGGCGACGCCGAAGCAGCTGCGCGAGTTGCACATCCGCCTCAACCTGCCCGAGAAGAGCGCCTGAGGCGCGCCCTCCCCCGCGCTTTGTCCTGAAGGATATGTGGGGGACGGCCCCCCCACACACCTCATCCTGAGGTGCCGGAGCGCAGCGGAGGCCTCGAAGGAGGACTCCAGATATCACCGCATCCCTGGAGGCCTCCTTCGAGGCCGCTTCGCGGCACCTCAGGATGAGGTCGCGCGGGGGGAACGAAAGATCCGATCGACAGGCAGGGCGGATTGTCCGGCCTCGCCGTTCATCGGATGACGCTGGACAGGAGACGTTGCCGTGCCGAGCCTCGTCGCCATCGTCGTCACCCATGACAGCGCGCACGCCCTGCCGGGCTGCCTCGCCGCACTCGCCGCCGAGCACGTGCCGGCGCTTGTGGTGGACAATGCCAGCCGGGACGCGTCCGTGGCCCTCGCCGAAGCGGCGGGCGCGCAGGTGGTGCGCAACGCCCGCAACGAGGGCTACGGCCGGGCCAACAATCGCGGGGTCCGTGCCGCCGTCCAGGCCGAACGGGTTCTGATCGTCAACCCAGACGTGACCCTCGGGTCCGGGGCCGTCGACGCCCTGCTGGCCGCCGCCCGCGCCTACCCGGATGCGGGGCTCCTGGCCCCCCGCCTCGTGGAGCCGGACGGGCGGTTCTTCTACCAGCCGCGCTCGCTGCTCGCGCCGTACCTGACCAATCGCAAGGGCAAGCGCGCCCCGCCCGAGGGCGATGCCTGCGCGCCGTTCCTGTCCGGCGCCTGCCTGATGATTCGGCGCGACCTGTTTCTCGATCTCGGCGGCTTCGACCCGAACCTGTTCCTGTTCTACGAGGACGACGACCTGTGCCGGCGCGTGGCCGATGCGGGCCGCGCCCTCGTGCACGTCCACGGTGCGCAAGCCCTGCACGGGCGCGGGCGCTCCTCGGCGCCGGAGCCCGGCCGGGTGTTCCGCACCCGCTGGCATCAGGCGTGGTCCCGTGCCTACGTCTCCCGCAAATACGGCCTGCCCGCCCCGAGCCCGGGGATGCTCGCCGTCAACGCACCCAAGGCGGCGCTCGCCCGCCTCGTCGGGCACCGCGCCCTATGGGAGCGCTACGGCGGCTCGACGGCCGGGGCGCTGGCCGCCCTGCGCGGCCGCAGCGCCCTCGATCACGAAGGACTGGACCGCGAGGAGTCCGTGTGACTGCGAAAACCTTCGGGCAGGCCCTGGCCCGGCCGCACAATGGCTTCTCCGTCCTGCGCCTCGCGCTGGCCACCGCCGTGGTGGTGTCCCACGCCTTCAGCGTCACGAGCGGACAGCCCCTCGATGAGCCCCTGGCGCGGATGACGGGCCTCTCGCTCGGGGCGCATGCGGTCAACGGCTTCTTCGCCGTCTCGGGGTTTCTCGTCGCCATGAGCCTGGAGCGGCGGGGCGCCGGCGACTACGTGCTGGCCCGCGCCCTGCGCATCCTGCCGGGCGTGGTCGTGGCGACCCTCATCGTGACCCTGGTCCTCGGCCCCGCCCTGACCCGCCTGCCCCTGGCCGAATACCTCCAGGCCCCCGGCCCGTGGCTTTTCATCCGCGACACCCTGACGACGTTCAAGAGCAACGCGAGCCTGCCGGGGGTGTTTGCCGACAACCCCTACCGTTCGCCGCTGGGCACGGTCTGGACCCTGAAATACGAGGTGTTGTGCTACCTCGGGCTATTGGCCGCCGGGCTCGCGGGCCTCCTGCGGCGCGGGCCGGCGCTGGCCCTCGTGGCGGCCCTCGCCCTCGGTCTGGCGGCGGCGGCGTTCCTCCATCCCGATCTGTCCGAGGGCGCGGAGACGCGCTTTCGCCTGCCGCTGCTGTTCGCCTCGGGCTCCGCCCTCTACCTCTGGCGCGACCGGCTCGGCCACCGGGCGTGGCCCCTGGCGCTCCTCGCCCTGGCGACCGCCCTCCTACAGGGCACGCCGCTGTATCGGAGCCTCCTGTTCCTCACGGAGGCCTACGGCGCCATCTGGCTGGCCCTGTGCCCGGCGCTGGCCCGCCCGGCCTTCGCGCCGCGGGCCGACCTCTCCTACGGGATCTACCTCTACGGCTGGCCGATCCAGCAGAGCCTGCACGCCCTGATGCCCAGCGCTTCACCGTGGCTGCTGCTGCTCCCGTCCCTGGCGCTCACCGGCCTCGTGGCGGCCGCGTCGTGGGTCACCGTCGAGAAGCCGGCCCTGCGGCTCAAGGCACGGGCCCTGGCGGGACGGGCGCCCCGGGCGGTGGTGTCGTGAGTCTCCTCGCCCCGCAGGCGGCCCTCGCCCGGGCGGTGGCCGGGGTGATCGCCCACGGCTTTGCCATCGTGGCCCGCAACACCCGGGGGGACAGCGTCTACCTCAAGCCCGAGGGCTGTGCCTTCGCCCTGCGGATCTCCAACCACGCCCGCACCCCGAAGCAGCGCAAGAACCACCCCGACGCCATCGCGAGCCTCGTCATCCGCACCCCGCAGACGGAGCGCGGCGTCGACGCCCTCGTGACGGAAGCCCTGCGGAATTTCGCCGGTGCCCGCCGGAGCCGCGAGGCGCTTCCGACCGTCGACTGAGCGGGAATCGGGGGCCTTCGCATCCCGACCACATCATGACACCGTGCCCAAGATAGGTTTTTATTAATATTTAGATGACGCTTTGACACACAACCGATGGTTGGATTCGCTTGCGGAGCCCCATCGATGTCGCTTTCCCCCGATCACCGCACCAAGCTCCTCCGCCTGCGTTCCACGGTCGCCGGCCTGTCCGTCACCCTCGGCTTCGTGCGCCTGCAGCGGGCGCTGTCCCGCAAGTACGATCCGGATCAACCCCGAGAGCCCGCGGGAGGCCCCAGCGGCGGACGCTGGGCCTCGAACGGCGGCGGTCAGGGCACATCCGGACAGAGTTCATCGGGTGCGGAGGAGACCGTCACCGAGGACGGGTCGCGGGTTCTATCCCTGCGCATCCGCAGCCAGCCTCATCAGGACTGGGACGAGCAGCACACCGTCATCGCCGCCGACGGCACGCGCACCATCTTCGAGATGGCGGGCCGGACCCAGACCATCCGCGACGGCGAAACTGGGACGATCCTTGCCCGCAGCACTCTGGTCAACGGCCGGGCGGAGCCAGAGGCCTTCGTTCAGCAGACGGGGGCTTCGACCCTTGCCCGGGCAAGTTCCAGAGCCCTCTACAATGCCGGTGCAGCATTGCTCGCTGCACTTTCCGTCCGAAAAAGCCGAGACGGTTCAGCGATCTTTGAGGCGCCAGCCAGCCTGTACGAGCGCCGGCAGGGCCCGGACAAGCCAGTGGTTTGGGTTGGTTTGGTCGAGGAGCAGGAACTGAGGGCCGCCTGCCCGCGTCGCGGCGAGGTTCAGGTGATTCTCGATGAGGCCGTCGATGAAGTGCGAGCAAGCGGCGGCTTCAAGGACGCACAAGATTTTGGCAACAAGGTCCATGCGGTGGCTGCTCGCAAGATTACCAATCTCAAAGATCCGAACCTTGTCGCGGAAGTCTCATACGTTCCTGGCAAATCAGCAGCCCAGCCATATGGCATTCGGTCTTCACTTCGTCTCGACGTACTCGAACGAAGCGTCCCACGCACGGTCTGCATCCACGATCACAAGACCGGAGAGAGTCAGATCAGTGCAGTTCGCGCCACGACTATCGCCGAAATGATTGCGAGGAACTTTCCAGACACGCAGCGGATCATCGTCACAGAAATGAGGCCGACCAGATGACGAGCGCCAAGCAAATCAAGCATATCTTTAAACCATTGATCAATCGGCACGCCGATCTTACCCAAATCGGCAGCCATTGGCTCTACATATCCCCTATTCGCCACATCGCGCTCCGCATTCTGATTGATAGAACATCCGATAAGAATCTATGCAAGCCGCAACTCACGATGCTGAACACATTTATTCCAGACGTCCAACCTCAGACAAGCATTGGATATTCCATTCAATTGGATCGCCCTTCGCTTTCACATCAGCACTGGTACTGGTCCGATCCCGAAATGATCGCGGATCTCGTTTCCTCTATAGAGACGGAGGGGTTACCACGACTCCGCGCGATCGATTCGCTTGAAGCGTTCTGGACTATTTATGACGGCAGCGATCACATCTTCGCACAGCAATGGCCAGAAGACCGCATGATCTGCCTCATCGCGCTCGGCGACATCGACGCAGCGCGCGCCATTTGCGAAACCCTGGAACCGGAGCTGCGAGGGGACTCGTTTCCGAACGACATCTGGGTCCAGAACCGACGCAGAAAGTTCCTGGCCGTCGCCGAGCCCCTCCGCGTCGGAGACCGCGTAACGCTCGCAACGATCCTCCACGGTTGGGAGGCCGACAACATCCGGGGCACGAAGCTCGAGCCCTATTGGGAGCCGACGCCGTTTCCACTGGAACGGTCATCGACCTGAAGGAAGTTCAGCACCACGGACACGTCACCCGCGACGAAGGTGAGACCACTCCGATGACGACCGCACGCCAAGCCAGAACCATCTTCCGTCCGCTTGCCAAGCGTAACCCCGACTTCGCCTATACCGGCGGGCGCAGCCTTTGGCTCACGCCCATTCGCCACACGGTGTCGCGCGTCTTCATTGATCGCACCTCCGATTCAGGCTCATTCCAAATTGGGTGGGCCATCCTCGCAACGTTCATTCCCGAGCATAGCCTGCCTGGGACAATCGGAAACTGCGCAGGCAAGCTTTACCCGTTCGATCAGGATCAGTTCGCATACTGGGAGTGGTCCGACCCCGCCGCGATAAGTGCCGCAATCCCCATAATCGAAGCCGAAGCCCTGCCGCACCTGCGGTCGTTCGATGGCCTGGAGTCGTGGGCGACCTATTACCGCGAAACGTTCCCGATCGCCCTGAAGGGCTTCCCGCACGAGCGGCTCATCCTCGACATCGCCCTGGGCAACCTGCCGGCCGCGCACGCGCAGCTCGCCAAACTCCTCCCGCATTTCCGGGAGAACAAGCATCCGGATCAGCCGATGTACCAATACATGCGCAGCCTGATCCTGCCCGTCGCCGAGCCGCTCCTGGCCGACGACCGGCCGGCGCTGGCGGCGATCCTCCACGGCTGGGAATCCGAAAACATCCGCACCGCGAAGCTCGAGCGCTACTGGGAGCCGACGCCGTTTCCCCTGGAGCGGGCGCCGACCTGAACGCCCTCAGCCCTCGACCACCGCATCATCGCGAAAATACGGCTCGACCGCGCCCTTCAGCTTCACCGTCATCGGGTTGCCGGCCCGGTCGAGGGTCTTGCCGGCCGAGAGGCGGACCCAGCCCTCGCTGACGCAGTATTCCTCGACGTTGGTCTTCTCGACGCCCTTGAAGCGGATGCCGATGCCGCGCTCGAGGATCTTCTCGTCGTAGAACGGGCTGTTGGGGTTCACGGCGAGGCGGTCGGGGGGCGTGTCGGACATCGTCGGGCGGCCTTGTCGATCGGTTTCGAGGAGAAGCGGGTAAGGGATTCAGGCGCGGCCCGCAACGTTCAGGGCTTTGGCCGCCGCGATGAGGTCGTCCGTGCGCCCGCTCTGGAGCAGCGGCACGAGGCCCGCCACCGCCGCGTGCGGCAGGTCCCACCACGCGGTCTCGAGGAGCGCCGCGACGGTGGCGGGATCGAAGCGGTGGCGCACCACCCGGGCCGGGTTGCCGGCGACCACCGCGTAGGGCGGCACGTCCCGGCTCACCACGGCGTGGGCCGCCACCACGGCGCCGTGGCCGATGGTGACGCCCGACAGGACGAGGCAGCCCGAGCCGAGCCACACATCCGAGCCGATCACGACGTCGCCGCGCGAGACATGGTAATCGCCCGGCGCGTCGAGGCCCGGCCACAGGCCCGGCAGGGCGGCGAACGGGTAGGTCGAGACCCAGTCGAGGCGATGCCCCCCGCCGAGCAGGATCTCGACCTTGTCGGCGATGGAACAAAACCGGCCGATCGTCAGGCTCCGCCCCGATTCGGGAAACCGGACCTTCGGGCGCCCGTAAGAGTAGGCGCCGATGGAGAAACCGTAGCGCGCGGCGAGGCGGGCGAGGTGAATCCGGGTCTCGTTGTTCGGGTTGCGCCCACTCCGCAGGCGGTGCAACAGGGTCCTCAACCGAAGCACCCCGGACCCGACCGGAACGGTGCTCCACAACGCGCACGGCGCAGGTTCCTGGGAGTGAGGCTCATGGGCGACAACATGTCCGACGATCTCAAGTCCGGAGCGCTCGTCTACCACCGCCTGCCGCGTCCCGGAAAGCTCGAGATCCAGGCCACCAAGCCGCTCGGCAACCAGCGCGACCTGGCGCTCGCCTATTCCCCCGGCGTCGCCGCCGCCTGCGAGGCCATCGCGGCCGATCCGCAGGAGGCCGCCACCCTCACCATCCGCCAGAACCTCGTCGCCGTTCTCACCAACGGCACGGCGGTGTTGGGCCTCGGCAACATCGGTCCGCTGGCCTCGAAGCCCGTGATGGAAGGCAAGGCGGTCCTGTTCAAGAAGTTCGCCGGCATCGACGTGTTCGACATCGAGGTCGACCAGAACGACGTCGACAAGCTCGTCGACGTGGTCTGCGCCCTGGAGCCGACCTTCGGCGGCATCAACCTCGAGGACATCAAGGCCCCCGAGTGCTTCGAGGTCGAGGAGCGCTGTCGCGCCCGGATGAACATCCCGGTCTTCCACGACGACCAGCACGGCACCGCGATCATCGTGGCGGCCGCCGTCCTCAACGCCCTCGAACTGTCCGGCAAGCAGCTCGGCGATGTCCGCATCGTCACCTCGGGCGCGGGGGCGGCGGCCCTCGCCTGCCTCAACCTCCTCGTGTCCCTCGGCGCGAAGGTCCAGAACATCACCGTCACGGACATCAAGGGCGTGGTCTACAAGGGCCGCCCCGAGTTGATGGACCGGTGGAAGGACATCTACGCGCAGGAGACCGAGGCCCGGACGCTGGCCGAAGTGATCCCCGGGGCGGACGTGTTCATCGGCCTCTCGGCCGGCGGGGTGCTGAAGCCCGAATACCTCGAGAAGATGGCCGAGAAGCCCCTGATCATGGCGCTGGCCAACCCCTATCCGGAGATCATGCCCGATCTCGCGCAGGAGAAGCGCCCCGACGCGATGATCTGCACCGGGCGTTCGGACTTCCCGAACCAGGTCAACAACGTCCTGTGCTTCCCCTACATCTTCCGCGGCGCCCTCGATGTCGGCGCCACCTCGATCAACGAGGAGATGAAGAAGGCCGCCGTGAAGGCCATCGCGGCGCTCGCCCGCGAGACCCCCTCCGACGTGGTCGCCCGCGCGTATGGCGGCGAGGCCCGCCCCTTCGGCCGGCACTCGCTCATCCCGAGCCCGTTCGACCCGCGCCTGATCCTGCGCATCGCTCCCGCGGTCGCGCAGGCGGCGATGGAATCCGGCGTCGCCGGCCGGCCGCTGGAGAATCTCCAGGCCTACGCCGACAGCCTCGACCGCTTCGTCCACCGCTCGGGCTTCATCATGAAGCCGATCTTCACGAAGGCGAAGGAGAACCCCAAGCGCGTCATCTACGCCGAGGGCGAGGACGAGCGCGTCCTGCGCGCCGCCCAGGCCATCGTCGAGGACGGGGTGGCGCGGCCCATCCTGGTCGGGCGCCCGCGCGTGATCGAGACCCGGATCAAGCGCTTCGGCCTGACGCTGCGCCAGGGCGAGCATTTCGACCTCATCGATCCCGAGGACGATCCGCGCTACCGCGACTACGTCGCCACCTATCTCGAAGTCGCCGGCCGGCGCGGCATCACGCCGGACGCCGCCCGCACCCTGGTGCGCACCAACAACACGGTGATCGGCGCCATCGCCGTACGCCGGGGCGAGGCCGACGCGCTGATCTGCGGCCTGGAGGGCCGGTTCGAGACGCGGCTGCGGGTGATCCGCGACGTCATCGGCATGGCGCCGGGCGTCCTCGATTTCGCCGCCATGAGCCTCATCGTCACGAAGAAGGGTGCCTACTTCCTCGCCGACACCCATGTGCGCCAGGATCCGAGTGCCGAGGAGATCGCCGACGTGGCGGTGGCCTGCGCCGAGCACGTGCGCCGCTTCGGCCTCACCCCGAAGATCGCCCTGCTCAGCCACTCGGATTTCGGACAATCGGATTCGCGCTCGTCCCTGAAGATGCGCTCGGCCCTCGGCCTGATCCGGTCCCGGGAACCCGCCCTGCAGGTGGACGGCGAGATGCAGGCCGACACCGCCCTCTCGGAACTCATCCGCGACCGGGTGATGCCGGATTCGTACCTCAAGGGTGCGGCCAACGTGCTGATCCTGCCCAACCTCGACGCGGCCAACATCGCGTTCCAGTTCGCCAAGGTGCTCGCCGACGCCCTTCCGGTCGGGCCGCTCCTCATCGGCCCGGCCAAGCCCGCCCACATTCTCTCGCCCTCGGTGACGGCCCGCGGCATCGTCAACATCACCGCCGCCGCCGTGGTCGAGGCCCAGGCCGGCGATGTCGCCGCGATCACGGCTCTCGCCGAAAAGGGCGCGGCGCCGACCGCCGAATAGTCGCCTCTCCCATCCATCGGACCGAAACGCGAAAAGGCCCCCGGAGCGATCCGGGGGCCTTTTCCATGTTCGGCACCGTCCCGCCGGCCGGGAGCCGGCGGGCGGTTCGGATCAGTCGCGACGGGTGCCGTACGCCAAGGCCGGATCGACGGCGCCGAAGCGGCCACCCAGGAAGGCCGCGAGGGCACCGAGAACCAGGGCCAGGGACGCGTAGAGCGCACCCTGCGTCGCAGCGCTGCGGGTCGCCTCGGCGGCGGCGGCGGCCTTCTGCTTGGCGTCCGCTGCGGCCTGCTCGTACTGCTTGCGGTAGTTCTGGACCTGAGCCTTGGCCTCGTCGGGCGAGATGCCCTGCGCCTTGGCGAGGGCATCGGTGGCGCGGGCCTCGGCCTCGGCCTGCTGGGCCGCATCACCCGAGAGGTAAGCCCGCACGGCCTGGGCGGCGGTGTCGCGCAGGGCGGCGGGGTCCTGGCCACCCGAGGTCTGACGGACCTTGTTCTCGATGCCGTCGAGGGGGTTGGTCAGCTTGGCGAGCGAGGGGGCCGCAGCCTGGGCCGCCGTCTGGGTGGCACCGCCAATGGCCGAACCCGCGCCGCCGAGGACGCTGGTGAGGCCGCCGAACGCGCCGCCGATGAGGCCGCCGACCGCCGACGTGAGCAGGTAGACGATGACCAGGGTGGTCACCGCCCACGACACGAGGCCGTGGTAGCCGCTGGTGCCGGCCGAGGGCTTGCCCGACAGGCGTCCGGCGAGGAAGCCGCCGATGAGCGAGGCGACGATGCCCGAGGCGACCCACCAGATCCCGGCGCCCGTCGACAGGCTGGCGGCGGTGGGCGTGTCGTTGCCCGTGGGGTTCAGGGTCGCGAGGCCGATGCCGAGGCCGACCATGTTGAGGATCATCTGTGCCACGAGGGCGATGACCGCGCCGGCGAAGATCGCGCCCCACGAGACCTGATGCAGCAGGAGCGGGCTGCGCGGCTCGATGGCGGCTGACGATGCGATGGGCGTGCGTGTGGGTGTAACGGCCAAGATGAACTCCCGAGGATCTGAAGACGGCGATTCGGATTGGAACGGCCGGGGTGGTGCGCGGTGAGATGTCGGCTCGACCCGGCGGCCGAGGGATGGAGGCGATGAACCGGATTGCACGCGAGCGGGCACATCCTGCCCGCCGACACGCCATCACAGGTCATCGCCGGTCCCAACGTGCGGTTCCGAGAATTGTTCGCGGTGCTTCGCCGTTGCCGTCGGGATCGAGCCTTCGGGCGGGGCGGGGCGGGGCGACCGGCGAGTCGCAGCCATGGCCCTGAAACGCAAAAACGGCCCCGAAGGACCGTCCTGACTGCGCAGACATTTTGATAAATTGGAGCGGGCGAAGGGATTCGAACCCTCGACCCCAACCTTGGCAAGGTTGTGCTCTACCCCTGAGCTACACCCGCTCACGCCACGATGCCGGCACGGGGCTGGCGATCGGGATCGTCTTCTTCACGAAGCCACCAGGCCTGGGTGGGCCGCGGCGTCGCGTCGTCTCGGTCGAATTGGAGCGGGCGAAGGGATTCGAACCCTCGACCCCAACCTTGGCAAGGTTGTGCTCTACCCCTGAGCTACACCCGCTCACAACCGCGCCGCTGGTGGAAAGAACCGCCGGCGGCCCCGGACGGCGTCTCTAAACACCATTCCGCCGAGCGTTGCAAGGGCCGTCCGGCCGATTCCCGTAGCCGGCGCGTTTCGTGGAATTCAGCGGGCCCCGGGGCGATCGCACCTCACCACTGCGCCGCCGGCGGCAGGCCTTCACGGATCTCGCGCAGGCGCGCGCGGGTGGCGGACGTCGTCGCCTCGGGGAGCGCATCGAGGCGGAAGAACCCACTTTCGGCGATCTCCCGATCGGGACGCTTGGCGGCCGGCACGGTGAAGGCCGGGGCGAGGTAGAGGGCGACGTGATCGCGGCCCGCTCCCGTCGCGTGGTGGTAGAACCCGTGCAGCCGAAGGGTCTCCCCCGGATCGACGACGATCCCGGCCTCCTCACGGAACTCGCGGATCATCGCCGCGACAGCATTCTCCCCCACCTCGACCCCGCCGCCCGGCAGGTGCCACCCGGCCACATAGGTGTGGCGTACGAGGCAGACGCGGCCCTGCCCGTCGATGGCCGCGCCGCGTACCCCGAGCGTCATCCCGCGCGTGGCCAGGGCGCCCAGATGGAACAGGCGGCGCAGCAGCGGCCGGTCCAGAAGCCCCAGCGTCGAGGGCATCCTCACACCACGCGCAGTTCGATCGCACCGAGGCCGTCGATGGCCGCGCGCAGGGTCTGGCCCCGCGTCACCGCCCCGACGCCGGAGGGCGTCCCGGTGAAGATGAGGTCGCCCGGCTGCAGGGTGAAGTAGGCCGACAGGTAGGCGATCTGCTCCGAGACGGACCACAGCATCTCCGACAGGTCGCCGCGCTGGCGCTCGGTGCCGTCGACGTCGAGGGTGATGGCGCCGTGGTCCGGATGCCCGATGGCCGAGACGGGATGGAGCGGGCCGATGGGCCCGGAGGCATCGGCCGCCTTGGCGAGGTCCCATGGCCGCGCGAGACGCTTGGCCTCGTCCTGGACATCGCGCCGGGTCATGTCGAGCCCGACCGCGTAGCCGTAGACGTGGTCGAGGGCGGATGCGACGGCGATGTCGGCGCCCCCGGTGGACAGGGCCACCACCATCTCGACTTCGAAATGATAATTCTCCGTGCGGGGCGGATAGGGGTGCTCCGCCGCGTGCGGGCCGGCGACGATCTGCAGGGCGTCGGCGGGCTTCATGAAGAAGAACGGCGGCTCGCGCTCGGGGTCCTTGCCCATCTCAAGGGCATGGGCCGCATAGTTGCGCCCGACGCAGTAGACGCGCCGGACGGGAAACAGGTCCGCGCTGCCGACGATGGGCAGCGCGATACGCGGCGGGTTGGGGATCACGGACAGCATCGTTGAGGTCTCCCGGGGATCGGACGCGCGGCCCCCCGCCCTGCACAGAGGCCGCGCGCCCCCTATCATAGGGGGAGCGCCCGGCCACGCCATCCCGGCCACGCCATCCCGGCGACGCGCGCCTTCGACGATCGCCCCGCGAGATCCTCCCGTGCCTCCTTCTCCCGACTTGCCCGCCCAAAACTCGCCCGCCCAAAACTCGCCCATTCAGGACGTCCTGAGCCGCGACTTGCTGGCCGCCCTGACCGGCCGTCTCGGCGCGGCGCACGTGATCACTGCATCCGAGGATCTCGAGCCCTACCTCGTCGAGACGCGCGGGCTGCACCGCGGCCGAGCCCTCGCGGTGGCGCGCCCAGCCGACGCGGCCGAGGCGGCCTTCGTGGTGGAGCGGTGCGCCGCCGCCGGAGTGCCCGTGGTGGCTCAGGGCGGCAACACCGGCCTCGTCGGCGGCGGCGTGCCCCAGGGCGGGATCGTCCTGTCGCTGGCCCGCCTCGCCCGGGTGCGGTCCGTCGATCCCACCAACGCCACCATCACCGTCGAGGCCGGCGTCACCCTGGCGGACGTCCAGGCGGCGGCGGAGGCGGCCGGAATGCTGTTCCCCCTGTCGCTGGCCTCGGAGGGCTCGTGCCGCATCGGCGGCAATCTCTCGACCAACGCCGGCGGCACGGCGGTGCTGGCCTACGGCAACGCCCGCGACCTCGTCCTCGGGCTCGAAGTGGTGCTGGCGGACGGCCGGATCTGGAACGGACTCAAGGGTTTGCGGAAGGACAACGCCGGCTACGACCTGAAGCACCTCTTCGTCGGCTCGGAGGGGACGCTGGGCATCATCACCGCCGCCGTCCTGAAGCTGTTTCCCAAGCCCGTGAGCCGGGGCGTCGGTTTCGTCGGCCTCGCCGATCCGGCCGCCGCGCTCGCCCTGTTCGCCCACCTGCGCACCCGGGCGGGGCGCGACCTCACCGCCTTCGAGGTGATCCCGCCCTTCGGGCTGGAGATCGTCCTGCGCCATACGCCGGGCGCGACGCCCCCCCTGGCGGGCCGGCACGGCACCTACGCGCTCATCGAATTCTCCTCGACCCGGCCCGACGCGCCGGCCACGGAAGCCCTCGAAATGGCGCTCGGCGAGGCCATCGAGGCCGGCCTCGTGGAGGATGCGACCCTGGGCGCCAGCGAGGCCCAGAACCAGGCCCTGTGGACCCTGCGCGAGAACCTGTCGGAGGTGCAGCGGCGCGAGGGCGGCTCGATCAAGCACGACGTCTCGGTACCGCTGACGGCGCTTCCCGCGTTCCTCGATCGGGCAACCCGGGCCTGCGAAGCGGCGATGCCGGGCCTGCGCGTCTGCGCCTTCGGCCATTTCGGCGACGGCAACATCCACTTCAACCTGAGCCAGCCCATCGGCATGGACCGGGCGGCGTTCCTCGACCAATGGGGGCGCTTCAACCGCATCGTCCACGACGTGGTGGAGAGCCTCGGCGGTTCCATCGCCGCCGAACACGGCGTCGGTCTGATCAAGCGCGACGAACTCGCCCGCTACGGCGACCCCGTCGCCCTCGACCTCATGCGCCGCCTCAAGACGGCCCTCGATCCGCACGGAATCCTGAACCCCGGCAAGGTGGTCCCGGAGCAGGCTCCACCGGGCGCGCACGCGGAGCCCGGGGGCACCGGGCCGGCCGCCCTCCTCTGAGCCGGGGAGTCCACGCGCTCTTTTGCCGGAACCCGAACGCGCATTGCCGGATTGTCATTGTGCAACGCACCAATCCCGTTCAGACTGCGTTTCGCGCCGCGCCATAGAATCGGCGTCAATGGCCCCAAGGATGTGAGGAGACGGCGGTTTTTCGGACAGTGCGGTGCGGCAGGTTACCCCGCCTTAACCGTCACCCCCTTCAATCGGTCCGAAGATTCCGCCCCGAAGATTCGATTGCGCCGTGGCGCGACCCCGCCCCTCTGGGGCAGCGATGGAGATCCGACGATGCCGACCTCTCAGGCGAGAGTCCCCACGGCCGAGGCGAGCCGCTACCTGAAGCAGCTCTGCCGGCACTGGAGCCACAAGTTCCCCGTCGAGGCCACCGATGACGCCGGCCGCGTGCCGTTCGGCGAGGATCGGGTCTGCACCTTCGAGGCCGAGGCCGACGCCCTCCTGATGCGGGTGGCGACGCCCGATCCCGCGGCCCTGACCCGCCTCGAGAACGTGGTCTCCGATCACCTCCTGCGCTTTGCCTTCCGCGAGAACCTCGGCGAGATCACTTGGTCGCGCGCCGCTTGACCTGATCTCCCGGGACCTGATCTTGAGCGAACGCTCACAGCAGGTTCGAGGGAGATCAAGGGATGGATACGCACGGTCAGGCCGGCGGAGCGGGCTCGGCTCCATCCGCCCATGCCACACGCCTGGAACGCCTCGCGGAAGTGGCCGTCAAGGTCGGCCTCGGGCTGCGGACCGGCCAGGAACTCGTGATCACGGCGCCCCTGGAGACCGTCGCCCTCGTGCGGGCGATCACGGTCGAGGCGTACAAGGCCGGCGCCTCCCTGGTCACCACGTTCTACTCCGACGACGCCGCCACCCTGGCGCGCTTCGCCTACGCCCCGGAGGAGGCCTTCGACACGGCCGCCGGATGGCTCTATTCCGGCATGGCGGAAGCCTACCGCAACGGCGCCGCGCGCCTCGCCGTGGCGGGTGACGACCCCGCGCTGCTCGCCGGCCAGGACACGGCGCGGGTGTCGCGCGCCAACCGCGCCCGCTCGCAGGCCTACGTGCCGGCCCTCGAACTCATCGCCAACTTCGCCACGAACTGGACCATCGTCTCGGCCGCCACCGTGCCGTGGGCCCGCACGGTGTTCCCCGATCTCCCCGAGGACGCAGCCGTGGCCCGCCTGTGGGACGCGATCTTCGCAGCCTCGCGGGTCGACGGGCCGGACCCCATCGGCGCCTGGGAGGCGCACAACGCCGCGCTCCACGCCCGCATGGGCACCCTCAACGCCCATCGCTTCGCGGCCCTGCGCTTCCAGGGTCCGGGCACGGACCTCACGGTGGGGCTCGCCGACGACCACGAATGGTGCGGCGGCGCCTCGGTCTCGCGCAGCGGCATCACCTGCAACGCCAACATCCCCACCGAGGAGGTGTTCACCACACCCCACAAGGATCGGGTCGACGGGTTCGTCACGAGCACCAAGCCCCTGTCCTATCAGGGCACCCTCATCGACGGCATCCGGGTGCGGTTCGAGGCGGGCCGCATCGTCGAGGCCGAGGCGCGCACGGGTGGCGCGGTGCTCGCCAAGGTCCTGGAGACCGACGCGGGTGCGCGCCAACTCGGCGAGGTCGCCCTGGTGCCGGCCTCCTCGGCGATCTCGGCCTCGGGGCTGCTGTTCTACAACACCCTCTACGACGAGAATGCCGCGAGCCACATCGCGCTCGGCCAAGCCTACAGCAAGTGCTTCCTCAACGGCGGCGCGGATTTCAGCGAGGCGGATCTGGTGGCGCGCGGGGCCAACCGCAGCCTGATCCACATCGACTGGATGATCGGTTCGGCCGCAGTCGACGTCGATGGCCTCACGGCGGAGGGCCGGGCGATCCCGGTGATGCGCGCCGGCGAGTGGATCGACTGAGCGCAGCTCCGGGATTCCGAAGGGCCAGCCCTTCGGCGGGTGTCGGGCGGAGCCCGACGAAGAACCCAGGGCGCTGCCCTGGACCCGCGAAGGGCTTTGGCCCTTCGAACCCGGATCAGGTGGCGGGCGCAGCCGCCTCGGTGGCGGATGTCGCCGGCGCCTTCGGCTTCGGCAGCATGGCCGGGCGCCAGCGCCGGTGCATCCAGAGCCATTGTCCGGGATTCTCGCGGATCCAGTCCTCGACCACCCGGGTCATGGCCTGCATGGCGCCCTGGACGTCGATCTCGCCCTTGGCGTCGCGCGGCAGGTCGAGGGGTGGGGTGAGTTCGAGGGCGAAGCGCGCGCCCTCCCGCCGCACCACGCGCACGCCGTGGACCGGGCATTCGTAGTGTCGGGCGAGCTTGCCGAGCAGGGGGTTGACGAGGACGGGGCGGCCGAAGAACTCGACCACGACGCCCCGGGTGAAATGCTGGTCGATGAGCTGGCCGAGGTGTCCGCCGCGCTCCACCACGCCCTGCATGGCGAAGACGGCGCCCTGCCCGGCCGCCGCCAGGCCCCCCATGGTCTGGCGGCGCACCTCCTGCACGAGCCGCGCGGAGGCCGCGTCGTTGGGCGGCCGGAAGATCGCCGTGGCGTCGAGGCCGTAGCGGGCCGCGCAGATCGCCGGCAATTCCCAGTTGGCGAGGTGCGCCGAGAAGATCAGCCCCGGCTTCCCGTCGTCGCGCAGGTCCGCGAAATGGCCCTCGCCCGAGACCTGCATGCGCTGGCTCGACGGATCGGTGTCGTCGGCATCGAACAGGGTGTGGAGGTGGGCGTATTCGGCGCCCGTTCGGCCGAGATTGTCCCAAGCCTCCGCCGCCAGCGCCCGCCGGGCGGCCGGATCGAGGTCGGGGAACGCGGCCGCGAGGTTGGCCATGGCGGTCCGATGGGCCGGCAGGAACGGGCCGACGGTCCGGACCAAGCGCCCGCCGATCCGGCTCGCCCGGTCGGTGCCGAGCCGGCGCGCCAGCCAGAACAGGGTCCGGATCAGGGGGATCATCGCCAGCCCGGCAAGGCGCGGCAGGTGGCGTTTCAGGACCAGAGCGAGGCGGAGCAAGGCGATTTCCGTGCGGACGAGCGCTCACGGCGACGCTCACCCTCCCCGCTTAGATCATTTTCTCGCGGGGGTGCACCCGGTCTGCGTCCAACGGCCGGGCGGCCCCGGCGAGACGCTCCGTCACAGGGTGACGAGAATCTTGCCGAACACCTTGCGGGATTCGAGGCGCTCCAGCCCCTGGGCGAAATCGGCGAGCGGCAGGATCGTATCCACCACGGGGGTGAGGCCCTCGGCCATCTTGGCGAGCGACTGGCGGATGTTGGCCATGGAGCAGCCGAACGAGCCGGTGATGCGGTATTGCTGCTGGAACAGCTGCATCAGGTTCATGGTGGTGGAGACGCCCGAGGTCGACCCGCAGGTGACGAGGCGCCCGCCGCGCTTGAGGCACAGGAGCGAGCCGTTCCAGGTGTCGGGCCCGACATGCTCGAACACCACGTCGACGCCCTTGCGCTTCGTCAGCCGGCGGACCTCGCCCTCGAAGCGTTCGTCGCGGTAGTTGATGACGTGGTCGGCGCCGAGCGCCTTGGCCTTGTCCCCCTTGGCGTCGTCGCCGACCGTGGTGAACACCGTGCAGCCGATGGCCTTAGCCATCTTGATCGCCGCCGTGCCGATGCCGGAGCCGCCGGCATGGACCAGGATGCTTTCGCCGGGCTCCAGCTTCGCGTTGTCGAACAGCATGTGCTGCACGGTGCCGAAGGCGATGGGCGCACAGGCGGCATCGGTGAAGCCGACCCCGTCCGGCACCCGGACCACGAGACGGGCCGGCATGGTCACGAACTCGCGGGCGAACCCATCGATGTGGAAGCCCATCACGCCGGCGACGTTCTCGCAGAGATTGTCGCGGCCCTCCCGGCAGGCCTTGCACTGGCCGCAGGTCTGGGCGCCGTAGAGGGCCACGCGGTCGCCCTCGGCCAGGCCCTCGACGCCCTCGCCGACGCAGGCGATCTCGCCCGAAGCTTCGGCGCCCACGGTGAGGGGCAGCTTGCGCTTGGCGAAGGCCATGCCGCGAAAGCCCCACACGTCGATGAAATTGAGGCCGACCGCCCGGACGCGGATCCGGACCTCGCCGGGGCCGGGGAGAGCCGGGGCCTCGATCTCGCTCACGCGCAGGTCGCGGTCGCCGAAGAGCTGGAGGGCTTGCATGGGGTCTCGATCCGGACTCAGGCGATCACGATGCGGCCGTCGAGGCCGATGACGCGGCCGACGCCGCGGACGCGGTTGAGGATGCGGTCACCCGCCAGGGTCTCGCAATCGGGCGGCATGGTCAGGGTGACGCGCCCCTCCACGACGGCGACGGGAAGATTGCCGAGGCTGCCCGTCATTCCGGCCGTCAGCGGGAAGGCGAGGCGCAGGAGGGCGCCGAGCAGGCGGGCCCGGTCGAACAGGCGGGCCCCGGCGAGGTTGCGCAGCATCGGGCTCGCCTTTTCCGGCGCGACGCCCTCGTGGCGGAAGTATACGGCGAGCGCCAGATAGGCCCGACCGGGATGGTCGATGCCGACGAAGGCCGCGTGGGTGATCACGTTGACGCTCTGCTCGCCGCGATAGTCCGGGTGCGCCCGCCAGCCGATATCCGAGAGCAGGCAGGCGGCGTGCCGCAGACGGCGCTCGTCCGCCGTCTCGGGCGCGTCGAGGGAGGCGATGAAGCGGTCGGTCCAGGCGATGAGATCCGTGGCATGCCCCGGCGAGCGGGCCCGCAGGGCATTGAGTTCGGCGGCCGCCACCAGGAGCGGATCGGCCAGCCGCGCGTCCCGGTCGAGCTGCTCGTAGAGCAGGCCCTCGCGCACGCCCGCGGCCGAGACCGCGAGTTCGCGCGGGCGCCCGACCCGGAGGATTTCCTCCAGCACCACCGCCCCGTAGGCGAGCAGTGGCCGGCGGGCCTCGGAGACGCTCTCGACGTCCTGCAGCAGGGCCGCGTCCGTGCGCTCCACCACTTCGAGGAAGTTGAGTTCGTCCGAGGGCTCGACGCTGTAGCCGTGCATGACGTGGAGCGGGTAGCCCCGCGCGGCCTGATGCAGGCGGGCCAGGGCCCGCCAGGTGCCGCCGACGGCGTAGAAGCTGCGTCCGCGCAGGGTCTCGAGTTGGGGGGCGGCCTTCTTCAGGTGCTCGCGCACGATCTTGATGGCCTTCTTGGGCGAATTGCCCGAGAGGTCCTGAAGGGCCAGTCCGCCGAGCGGCATGGTCACGCCCGTGCCCACGGTGGCGCCGCGCACGTCCACGAGTTCGAGGGAACCGCCGCCGAGATCGCCGACCACGCCGTCCGGCGCGTGGAAGCTCGATACGACGCCCAGGGCCGACAGCTCGGCCTCGCGCCGCCCCGACAGGAGCTCGATGGGGTGGCCGCAGGCGGCCTGCGCGGCCGCGAGGAACTCGGCGCCGTTCTGCGCGTCCCGGGCGGCGGCCGTGGCGAGCACGAAGACCCGGGCGACCCGCATGGTCTCGCACAGCACCCGGAATCGGGCGAGGGCGATCAGGGCACGCCGGACGGCCTCCTCGTTGAGGCGACCGGTGGTGAGCACGTTGCGGCCGAGCCCGCACAGGACCTTCTCGTTGTAGAGGGGCGTCGGCGCCCGCGTCAGCCCGTCATAGGCGACGAGCCGCACGGAGTTCGAGCCGATGTCGATGATGGCCACGGGCTCGCGGCGCATCGAGGCCGGCGACGCGTCGGCCCCGGACTCGCCGCGGGGTGGGCCGGCATGGTGGAGGCCCATGCATGTTCCTTCGGCAAGGCGCTCAGGCGCGCTGGGCACGGCGGCTCAGGGCGCGCGGGCTCGATTTCTTCGACGATTTGCCGCGCCCGGACAGGCTCGGATTCGTCATGAAATATTTATGGGCGTTGAACGGTTCCTCGCCCTCGGCCGGCTGGATCCGCTCACTCGCGCCAGACGCCAGTACACGCCAGCTCTGGCGGTTGTCGAGGAGGTTAGCCAGCATGATCTGATCGAGCACCTGCTGATGCACCGTGGGATTGGTGATGGGCAGGAGCGCCTCGACCCGGCGATCGAGGTTGCGGCTCATGAGATCGGCCGAGGAGATGTACACCGTCGCCTTGGGGTGAGGCAGCCCGACGCCGTTGCCGAAGCAGTAGATGCGCCCGTGCTCCAGGAAGCGCCCGACGATGGATTTCACCCGGATGGTCTCCGACAGGCCGGGGATGCCCGGCCGGAGGCAGCAGATGCCGCGGACCACGCAATCGATCTGCACCCCCGCCGCGCTGGCGTCGTACAGGGCGTCGATGATCTGCTGATCGACCAGGGAGTTGCACTTGATCCAGATCGCCGCCGGGCGCCCGGCCTTGGCGTGGGCGATCTCCTGCTCGATGTTCTCGAGGAGGCGGGGCTTCAGGGTCAGGGGTGAGACCGCCATGCGCTCGAGGCCCGCGGGCTCGGCGTAGCCGGTGATGTAGTTGAAGATGCGCGACACGTCGCGGGCCACCACCGGATCGGCGGTGAAGAACGACAGGTCGGTGTAGATGCGCGCCGTGATCGGGTGATAGTTGCCGGTGCCGACGTGGCAGTAGCTCACGAGCTTGTCGCCCTCGCGCCGGACCACCATCGACAGCTTGGCGTGGGTTTTCAGTTCGACGAAGCCGAACACCACCTGCGCGCCCGCCTTTTCGAGGTTGCGCGCCCAGCGGATGTTCGCCTCCTCGTCGAAGCGGGCCTTGAGCTCGACGAGGGCGGTGACCGACTTGCCGAGTTCGGCGGCTTCCGCCAGGGCCGCCACGATGGGCGAGTTCGAGGAGGTGCGGTAGAGGGTCTGCTTGATCGCGACCACGTTGGGGTCGCGGGCGGCTTGCGCCAGGAACTGCACCACCGCGTCGAACGACTCGTAGGGGTGGTGGACGGTGAAGTCCTTCTGCCGGATGGCCGCGAACACGTCGCCGCCGCTCTCGCGGATGCGCTCGGGGAAGCGCGGATTGTAGGCCTTGAACTTGAGCTCCGGCCGGTCGATCCCGACGATCTGCGACAGTTCGTTGAGCGCCAGCATGCCCTCGACCATGAAGACCGCATCGGGGCCGATCTCGAGTTCGTCGGCGACGAAGGCGCGCAGATCCTCCGACATGCCGGCCTCGACCTCGAGGCGGATGACGATGCCGCGGCGGCGCTGCTTCAGGGCCGTCTCGAAATGCAGGACGAGGTCCTCGGCCTCCTCCTCGATCTCGAGATCGGAATCGCGGATCACCCGGAACGCCCCGTGGCCGCGCAGGGAGTAGCCCGGGAACAGGCGTCCGGTGAACAGGACGATGACCTGCTCGATGGCGATGAACCGCGCCGTGGCGTCCCCGTCCGCGTCGGGCAGGCGCACGAAGCGGTCGACCAGGGCCGGCAGGCGGATGAGGGCGCGCAGCACCCGCCCGTCCCGCGGACGCATGAGCATCAGGGCGACGGTCGACCCGAGGTTCGGGATGAACGGGAACGGATGGGCCGGATCGATGGCGAGCGGCGTCAGCACCGGGAAGACGTGGCTGAGGAAATACTCTTCCAGCCAGGCCTTGTGCTCCGGCGTGAGGCCGGCGGGCTCGACGAGCTCGATGCCGACGCCGAGGAGTTCACCGCGCAACTCGCGCCAGCGCTGCTGCTGGTCGAGCGCCAGGCGCGACACGTCCGAACCGACGCGCGCGAGCTGCTCGGCCGGGCTCAGGCCGTCCTGCGAAGGCGCGACGAGGCCGGCGCGGACCTGATCGTGCAGGCCGGCGACGCGCACCATGAAGAACTCGTCGAGGTTGTTGGCCGAGATCGAGAGGAAGCGCAGCTGTTCGAGCAGCGGGTGGTTGGGGTTCGAGGCCTCCTCCAGAACCCTTCGGTTGAACTGGAGCCAGGACAGCTCGCGGTTGACGAAGCGCTCGGGCGAGTGGCGCAGCGCGAGGCCGGCCTCGCGCACGGTGCCGCGGACGTCGGCGGCGGCGGGCAAGTCGGGTGCCGGCTCGGGCAGGGGCGCCTCCACCAGGGGCAGATCGACGTCCGGCCCGGCCTCCGCCGCAAGGGCCGCGGGCCCGTCCGCACCGGTCGCGGGCTTTTCCTGAGCGACGCGTTTCGGCGCGGACCGTGTGGCCCGGGGACGGGCCACCGCACGTGTGGTCTCGGCCTCGGCGGGTCCGGTCTCCGGTGCGGTCGCGTCCGATTCCATGTCCGCCAAGTGTCTGTCTCCTGAAAGCTGAGGGGCGGCTTCCTAGCATGCGGGAAGGCGCGGTTCTTGACGGTTCGATGACAGTTTCCGGTCCGCAGCCTCTAATCGTCGGCCTCGTCGTCGGTGGCATCGAGGCCGAGGCGGGCGAGCACGGCCAGCGCCAGGGGCCGGGTGATGCGCCGGCCGCGCCCGAGGGCGTCGCGGTCGAGTTCGCTCACCACCTGTCGGGCGAGGCCGAACGAGCGGTCGATGCGCAGGGCCAAGGCCTCGACCACGGCGAGATCGACCACGAGTTGGCGATCCACGAACAGCTTGACGAGGACGGCGCGCAGGAGCGCATCGTCGGGAGCGAGGATGGTGGCGCCGGGCGCCAAGCGGAGGCGGGAGCGCAGATCCGCCGTCGCGAGGCCCATGGCCTCCACGGCTTGCGCCGCCGTGACGAGGACGGGGCTGCCATGCTCCCGCGCGAGGTTGAGGAGATGGAACAGGGCCGCCTCGTCGCGACCCTCGGGCCGGTCGATGTCCTCGATGACGAGGGCGCCGTTGGAGACGAGGTGCGGCACCCGTGCGGCCTGGACCTCGGCGACGGAGGCGGTCCAGGCATGGGCCCGCGTCGCCCAGATCGAGGCGAGGTGGCTCTTGCCGCTGCCGGGCGGGCCGGTGAGGACGCAGACCGTGTCGGGCCAGTTCGGCCAGGCTTCCACGAGGCCGTAGGCCGCCTCGTTGGCGGGACCGACCAGAAAGTCCTCGCGCCCGTAGCGGGGGTCGGCGGGCAGGTCGAACGCAAGTTGCTTGGGGGGCGCATTCTCGCGGATGGCCATCAGGTCTCACGGTTGGGGAGCAGCACCGGGGAGCCCGCGTGATAGAGCGGACTCTGCAGGTAACGGCTCAGGGCGAAGCGCACCACCACGCCGATGGAGGCGGCCACGGGCACGGCGAGCAGAAGGCCGAGGAAGCCGAACAGCGAGCCGAAGGCCAGGAGCGCGAACATCAGCCAGACCGGGTGGAGGCCCACCGATTCGCCGACGAGTTTCGGCGAGATGATGTTCCCCTCCAGGAACTGGCCCACCGCGAACACCCCGACGGTGAGCCCGATATGGAGCCAGTCGGAATCGGGCCAGAACTGCGCCAGGGCGACGCCGACGGAGAGCAGGAAGCCGGTGAGCGTCCCCACATACGGAATGAAGGTGAGGAAGCCCGCGATGAGGCCGATGAGCACGCCGAAGTTCAGCCCGACCACGAACAGCCCGACGGCGTAGAAGGTGCCGAGGATCAGACAGACCAGGGTCTGGCCGCGCACGAAGCCGGTGACGGCCCCGTCGATCTCGCGGCCGAGGCGGCGCACCACGGCGCGGTGGCGCGGCGGCACCCAGCCGTCGAGGGCCGCGATCATCCGGTCCCAGTCGACGAGCAGGTAGAACGCCACCACGGGCGTCACCACGAGGAGCGAGGCGATGGAGATCAGCGCCTGACTGCCCGACCACAGGGATTTCAGGAAGGCGAGGAACCACGTCCCGCCCTGCCCCACCAGGGTGCCGACGGAGGATTGCAGGTCGGTCAGGACATCCGCGCCGCCCATGCGCTGCAGCAGCGGGCCAGCCCTCTCCGTCAGGATTCCCTGCAGCCGCGCGACCATGCCGGGCAGGGTCGCGACCAACGCGGCGATCTGGTTGGCGGCGAGCGGGACGACGATGAGGAGCGCCACCACGAGGGCGACCACGAACATCGCCAGGATCAGGAGCGAGGCCGTGAGCCGCCCGAGGCCGAGACGTTCGAGGCGGTCGGCGATGGGATCGAGGAGGTAGGCCAGCGCGAGGCCGGCCACGAAGGGCAGCATCACGTCGGCCAGGAGATAGAGGAGCAGGACAGCTCCGCCGAGTGCCAGACACCCGATCACCGCCCTGCCGCGCATCGGCCGTCCTCCGTCCCGCACGCCGCCCGTGCGCTCACGAGAGTGGGAAGCCGGTGGGGTGCGGTCAAGGTATGCCGCAGAAGACTCGCGAAGGCGCGCGGGAATGGTTAGAGGTCGCGAAAGAGCGGATCGGAAGAGAGCGGCGCGGATGACCGGCGAGCCCAAACACGGAATGACCTACGCGGAGGCCGGCGTCGACATCGATGCGGGCAACGCCATGGTCGAGACGATCAAGCCGCTGGTGCGCGCCACCCGCCGGCCGGGGGCGGATGCCGAGATCGGCGGGTTCGGCGGCCTGTTCGACCTCAAGGCGGCGGGGTTCCGCGATCCGATCCTGGTGGCAGCCAACGACGGCGTCGGCACCAAGGTGAAGATCGCCATCGAGACCAACCGCCACGACACCATCGGCATCGATCTCGTCGCCATGTGCGTCAACGACATCATCGTCCAGGGCGCCGAGCCGCTGTTCTTCCTCGACTATTTCGCCACCGCCAAACTCGTGCCCGGCGTCGGGACCGACATCGTGCGCGGGATCGCGGCGGGATGCCGCCTCGCCGGCTGCGCCCTCATCGGCGGCGAGACCGCCGAGATGCCGGGCCTCTACGACGGCGCCGACTACGATCTCGCCGGCTTCAGCGTGGGGGCGGCCGAGCGCGGCACCCTGCTGCCGCGCGGCAACATCGTGCCCGGCGACGTGGTGCTGGGCCTGCCCTCCTCCGGGGTCCATTCCAACGGCTTCTCCCTGGTGCGCCGCATCGTCGAGAAGAGCGGCCTGTCCTACGACGACCCGGCGCCGTTCGAGCCGATCCGCACCCTCGGTGAAGCCCTCCTCGAGCCGACCCGCATCTACGTGAAGCCTCTGCTCGCCGCCCTGAAATCCACGGACGGGATCAAGGCGCTGGCCCACATCACCGGCGGGGGCTTTCCCGACAACCTGCCGCGCGTGCTGCCCGACGGGGTCGGCATCGCCATCGACCTCGACGCGATCATGCCCCCTCCGGTGTTCGGCTGGCTCGCCGAGATCGGCGAGGTCGCCGAATCCGAGATGCTGCGCACCTTCAACTGCGGCATCGGCATGGTGGTGGTGGTCTCGCCCGACAGCGTCGGCGCGGTGTCGAAGGCGCTGGATCTCGGCGGTGCCTCGCCCGTGCGGCTCGGCCGGATCACGACGCGGGGTCCCGAGCCCGTGACCTTCGAAGGCCGGCTCACGTTTTGACGGTGCCGCGCTGATGATGCCTCCGAAAAAAACCCGGGTCGCGATCCTGATCTCGGGACGCGGCTCGAACATGGCCGCGCTCATCGCGGCGGCCGCGGCGCCGGATTTTCCCGCCGAGATCGTGCTGGTGGCCTCCAACCGGCCCGAGGCCGGGGGCCTCGCCACGGCGGCGGCGGCCGGCATCGCGACCCGCGCCATCGACCACAAGGCCTATCCGAGCCGCGCGGCCTTCGACGCGGCGCTGCACGCCGAACTCGTGACCGCGGACATCGACCTCGTGTGCCTCGCCGGCTTCATGCGGATCTTCTCCGCCGGCTTCGTCGAGGCCTGGGCCGGGCGGATGATCAACATCCACCCCTCCCTGCTGCCCCTGTTCAAGGGCGTGCACACGCACGAACAGGCGTTGGCCGCCGGGGTGCGCCTGCACGGCTGCACCGTGCATTACGTGGTGCCGGAGCTCGATGCCGGGCCCATCGTCGCCCAGGCCGCCGTGCCGGTCCTGCCGGGCGACGATGCCGACGCGCTGGCCGCCCGCATCCTGGTGCAGGAGCACCGGCTCTATCCGGCGGCCCTGGCGCTCATCGCCTCGGACCGTGCGCGCCTCGACGGCGACCGGGTGGTTTTTTCGGACGATGTGAGCCGGGCGGACGGCGCCCTGCTCAGTCTTCGGGATTAGACGGGCTCCGCAGTGGGACGGACCTGCACAGGCGGGTCCGCCCTGCAGCGAATCAGGCCGGGCGCGGCAGCTGGCAGCTGTCGAGGGCCGAGAGCGCCTTGGCGCGGGCCGAATCGTTGAAGTAGCCGGTGGTGCGATAGGCGACGAGTTCGTTCTGGTCGAGGCTCGCCAGGGTGCGCTGGGCGTAGCAGCCGCATGGGCGGGCGAGGGAGACCTCGGACACGTTCTGGAGCCGGGCCTGCGTCACCGTGCAGGCATGGCGCACGCGACCGGTGAGGTTGCTCGCGGTGGCGGTCTTGAGGGCCGGATCGGGCGTGTAGCCGGCGAGCTCGGCCGTCGGGCCGGCCTTGTTGGCGTTGCAGGCGGCGAGCGCAGCGAGGAGGCCTGCGGCGAGCAGAAGCCGGCCGGTGCGCGGAGCGAGGAGGCGCATGGTGTGAGGGGTCCGTGAAAGCGATTCGGGAAACAGCCCGGTTTCACGGAGCCCTGGTGGCCGCGCAAGGGCAGCGCGGCCACAGCGTGGCGGCAAATACCGCCGCGCACCGCCGCCCCTCGGGACGGCGGTGCGCGGCGAAGGCACTCAGCCGGCGATGTCGGAGTCCTGGAAGAACTGCGCGATCTCGAGCTTGGCGTTCTCGGCGCTGTCGGACCCGTGGACGGTGTTCTCGCCCACCGACTCGGAGAAGGTCTTGCGGATGGTGCCCTCGTCGGCATTGGCCGGGTTCGTGGCGCCCATGATCTCACGGTAGCGGGCGATGGCGTTCTCGCCCTCGAGCACCTGCACGACCACGGGGCCGGAGATCATGAAGTCGACGAGCTCGCCGAAGAACGGGCGCTCCTTGTGGACCTCGTAGAACTTCTCCGCCTGGGCACGGCTCATCTGGATGCGGCGCTGACCGACGATGCGCAGGCCGGCCTTCTCGATCACGGCATTGACCGCGCCGGTCAGGTTCCGCTTCGTCGCGTCGGGCTTGAGGATGGAGAAGGTGCGCTCGGTGGCCATGGTTCGTCCGGTTCTGATTCTGTGGCCGGAACTTAAGGCTCCGGCGCCGGGCTTATAGCGGGGGCGCCCCCGCCCCTCAACCCGAGGGTAAAAACCCTTGCCTCACGAGGAAAAACCCTCGGCCATGGCTTGAGCGCAACAGTGCCGGAAATTCGCCCGATTGCGCGGGCTTTCTGGTGTCAACGACACCGACCCCTTCCGCCGTTCGACGGAGACCATCCCATGCGCGTCGCCCTGACTGCCGCCTGCCTTCTTTCCGGCTTCACCATCGCCCAGGTGGTGCCGGCCCTCGCCGCTCCCACCCAGGACCCGTCGGGCACCTGGCTCACCGGCGACGGACGGGCCAAGGTCCGCATCGACCGGTGCGGCCCGGGCGGCGCCAACATCTGCGGCAAGGTGGTCTGGCTGAAATCCCCCACCACCGAGGACGGCGCTCCGCGCACCGACATCAAGAATCCCGACCCGAAGAAGCGCAGCCGCCCTGCCTTGGGCCTTACCCTCCTCGACAACCTCAAGCCCGAGGAGTCGAAATTCTCCGGCGAGATCTACAACGCCGACGAGGGCAAGCTGTACCAGGTGAGCCTGGAGCGTGAGAGCGCCTCCGAGCTGTCGGTCTCGGGCTGCCTCCTGAAGATCCTGTGCGGCTCGCAGACCTGGACCCGGGTGCCAGATGTGAACCAGCAGGCCACCAACGTGGCCGGCGAGGCCGCCGCCCCGGCGCCGAAGCCCGCCGCGAAGGCGGTTCCGAAGCCGGCGGCCAAGGCCGCTCCGGCGGAATAACGGTCCCCAGGGGGCACTGCCCCCCTTGTGTGGAAGGGAGGGTCCCCCCCCTTTCAGATCGCCGCGAACCCGCGCTGCACGGCGGGCCGCGCCAGCATCCGGGCGATCCAGGCCTCGACATTGGGCAGGGCGGCGAGGTCGACGCCCTGCTTCTCGTGGTACTTGGCCCAGGGCAGGATCGCGATGTCGGCGATGGAAATGTCTCCCGCGACATAGTCCCGGCCGTCGAGTTGCCGGTCGAGGACGCGATAGAGCCGCTGGGCCTCCGTGGTGAAGCGCTCGATAGCGTAGGGAATCTTCTCCTGCGCGTAGATGCGGAAATGATGGGCCTGACCGAGCATCGGCCCGAAGCCCGCCACCTGCCAGATCAGCCACTCCTCGACCTTCACCCGTGCGCGCTCGTCGGCGGGGAGGAAGCAGCCGGTCTTTCGGCTGAGGTATTGTAGGATCGCCCCCGATTCGAAGATTGTGATCGGCTCGCCCCCCGGCCCGTCGGGGTCGACGATGGCCGGGATCTTGTTGTTGGGCGAGAGCGCGAGGAAGTCCGGCGCCATCTGGTCGCCCCGGCCGATGTTCACGGGCACCACCCGATAGGGCAGGCCGCACTCCTCCAGCATGATCGGGATCTTCCAGCCGTTGGGCGTGCTCCACGTGTGTACGTCGATGGGTCGTCCCGGAGCGTGTGCCATGCGGTTCATCCCGGCCAAGGTTCGTCGTGCTTCCTGTGCCGGATCAAACCGCAACGCCAGCCGATGGTTGCGGGCGGGGTGCTGGGCGGATCGCGGGCCGGCCTTACATCGGGGAGATTGCTCCGCAAAAGCCTCTTGCCGAACGCTCTGGTTGTGGGTGTGATGCGCCGTGCCCGCCCCATAGGGGCAACACCGCAATCGAGAGTTGTTACGATGCCGTTCCGCTCCCTCCTCCTAGCCTGCCTCGCCGCCCCGCTCCTGCTGTCCCAGCCGGTCTTCGCCCAGGAGAAAGGCACGGCCGCCAAGGAGCCGACCGTGAGCCAGAGTGCGGCGCGCACGCGCCAGAAGACCTGCGGTGCGGAATGGCGGGCGCTCTCCGTCGCCGACAAGGCCGCCAAGGGCCCGAAATGGCCGCAGTACTTCAGCAAGTGCGTGAAGCGCCTCAAGGAACAGAAGGCCTGATCCACAAACACCGGTGCGTCGGGCACCGTAGCGCTTACCCGGGAACGCTTGCCCGTCTGCCCTGTTGGCCGTCGGGCGGCTTGTACGGGACGGGACGGGGCGATGCGGGAACGGCAGGCGTTGCAGCGCGTGGTGGCGGCGGTCGCCCTCGTGCCCGTCGTGTCGGGCCTCTACGGCGTCCTGTTCGGCCTGAGTAGCGGGGGCGGCCTCGTCGATGTCTCCGCCGACAGCCATTACCGCTACCTGTCGGGCCTCCACATGGGCATCGGCATCCTGTTCTGGATCTGCGTGCCGGGAATCGAGGCCAAGGCCGGCCTGTTCCGCTTTCTCACCCTGGTGGTGGCGCTGGGCGGCCTCGCCCGGCTCCTCGGCCTGGCGCTGACCGGCCTGCCGTCCCTGACCATGATGGCGGCGCTCGCCGTGGAGCTCGTGGTGACCCCGCTCCTGTGCCTGTGGCAGGCGCGGGTCGCCGGATCATCCGCGGACGCCCTCGTTCCGGCGGCGTCACGCGTTCCATGAGCGAAGCGACGCAGGACGCGCCCTCCCTCCTCGACCGCACCCTCGCCTTCGCCGACCGAGTGGTGCCGCCGCCCTCCGCCTGGGCCTTCGCCCTGCGGATCTGGCTCGCCATGGTGCTGGCCCTCTACGCGGCGTTCTGGCTCCAGCTCTCGGGAGCCTCCTCGGCCATGGTCTGCGTGGCGATCCTGGCCCAGCCCAAGCGCGGACAGGCCCTGTCGAAGGCGCTCTACCGGTTCGTGGGTACGATCGTCGGGGCCGTGGTGGCCATCGTGCTCATCGCCCTGTTCGCGCAGGACCGGGTGCTGCTGCTGGTGTCGTTCGCGACCTGGCTGATGCTGTGCGTCTTCACCGCCCACTTCCTGCAGGACACCCGGGCCTACGGGGCGATGCTGTCGGGCTACACCGTGGCGATCATCGCCATCGCGCATATCGACGCGCCGCAGGCGGTGTTCGAGGCCGCCGTCGACCGGGTGGCGGCGATCGCCATCGGCATCGTCGCCATCACCTTCATCAACGATGCCCTCGCCTCCCCCAGCACGTGGCGCACGCTGCGCACGCCGCTGGACGGCGCGCTGGAGGCGACCCGGGCTTTCGCGCGCGACACCTTCACGGCAGGCGATCCCGGATCGGAGCGCGCCGGCGCCCTCATCCGCCGCATCGCGGTCATGCGGGGGGACGCCAGTGCCATCGCGGGCGAACTCGACGACGGCCCCAACCGGGCCGCGGGGGCCCGCAGCGCCATCGCGGCCCTCTACGCCATGGCGGCCTCCGCCCGTGCCTTCGGGACCGCCGCCGACCGCGCGCCCGGCCCCGCCGTGGCGGAGGCCCGTGTCCTGTGCCTCGACCTCACCCGCGACGGCGCGCGGGACGCGGCCCTCCGGGCGGCCGAACGCCTGCGCGACGGTCTCGCCGACACCGTCGGGCGCGGGGCCGATCTCGGCGAGGTCCTGGCCCTGCAGCGCGCCGTCGATTTCGCCCGGAACGCCGCCTTCGCGCAGGACGGCGCCGAGGCCCTCGACACCGGGAAGCGTCCCTTGCGCGACGTGCCCCTGCCGACCCATCGCGATTTCCCCGTGGCCCTGCGCGGGGCCGCGCGGGTCGGCATCGCGTTCGGGACGACGGCCCTCCTTCTCATCTTCGCGGGCTGGCCGGCCACCTCCTTCGCCCTTGTCCAGGTGGCCGCCACCTGTGCGCTCTCCTCCATCACGCCGGACCCGAAGGCATTCGCCCGGGGCGTGCTCATCGGCATGCCGCTGGCCGCCCTGTGCGCCGGACTCGTCCTGTTCGGGCTGCTCGCCGGGGTGCAGGGGTTTCCGCTGCTCGCCATCGCCATCGCGCCCGTGGTGTTCGTGGCCTGCTTCCTCAGCCTCAATCCGCCGACCTTCGGTGTCGGCTTCATCCTGCTGGTGTTCTTCCCCGTCCTGCTCTCGCCCTCGAACCCGCAGACCTACGATCCGCAGACGTTCTTCGCGAACGCCCTGCTGGTGGTGATGGCGGCCCTCATCCTGTTCGTCACCGTGCGGGTGGTGCTGCCGATCTCGCCCTCCCAGCACCGGGCCTTCGCCCTCGATTCGGCACGGCGCGCCCTGGTCGATGCCCTGGCCGGCGAGGGCGGCGATGCCACCACCCGGACCAGCCTCAACAGCGATCGCCTCCTCCAGTTCGCGCAATGGAGCTCGAAGAGCGGCGCCGTGCGGACGGCAAGCCTCGACCGGGCCTTCGATCTCGCCCGGATGGAGGCGGCCGCCGCCCGGGCTCATGCGGAGCTCAGGCGTCTCGCGAGCGACCCCGCCCTCGCGGATGCCGCCGGGGCGGCGCGGCAGGCGATCATGGCCGTGGACCGCCGGGCCATCGAGGCGGCGGCGCACGCGCTGCTGGCGGCCGGGCGGGGGACCGCGCGGACCACGCGCCTCGCCATCGCCCGGGCGGCGAGCGATCTCGCCACCATCGCCAACGTCGCCGTGACGCAGGGGCGGTTCCTGCGCCGCCTCGGACTGAAAGGCGCCTGATGCGTTCGGACCTCGACTTCGGCGGCGTTCTCGTCTCGCCCTTCGTCGCCTACGCCGCCGGCGCCCTGGCGATCCTGATGCTCCTGCGCGTCGCCTTCAACCGTCTCCGCTTCAGCCGCTACGTCGCCAATCCGCCGCTCGCGGAGGCCGGCCTCTACGTCTGCATCCTCGCCCTCCTGATCGTGTTCCTGTGACGATGTCCGACGAATCCCGAGATGCCCGCCAAGACGCAGACCGGAAGGCTCAGCCGGCCAAGACTCCCAAGACGGTAGGCCGGCCCCGGCGGATCCTGCGCCTGTTCGCCACCGGCCTGATCCTGGCCTGCGCCTTCGTGGCGGCGGCCCTGGTCTGGCAATTCTACGTCACCGCGCCGTGGACCCGCGACGGCCGGGTGCGCGTGCAGGTGGCGAGCGTCGCGCCCCAGGTCTCGGGCCAGATCGTCGAGTTGCGCGTCACCGACAACCAGGCGGTCAGCAAGGGAGACGTGCTCTACGTCATCGATCCGTTCGATTTCGACGTCGCCATCGCGTCGGCCCAGGCCGAGATGGACAACCGCGAGGCCGACCTCCAGGTCAAGCGCACCCAGGCCGCGCGGCGCGAGGCGCTCACCACCCTGTCGACCTCCGTCGAGGAGAAGCAGCAATTCGCCGGCACGGCCAAGATCGCCGAGGCCGCCCTCGCCTCGGCCAAGGCGCAGCTGTCCCAGGCCAAGATCAACCGCACCCGCACGGAGGTGCGCGCGCCCGTGAACGGCCGGGTGACCAACCTGCTCCTGCGGGTCGGCGACTACGCCACCACCGGCACCGTCAACATCGCGGTGATCGACACCGATTCGTTCTGGATCGACGGCTACTTCGAGGAGACGAAGATGGCCCACATCCATGTGGGCGACACCGTCTCGGCGCAGCTCCTCGGTTACGATCCGATCATCCGCGGCCGGGTCGAGAGCATCACGCTCGGCATCAGCATCGCCAACGCGGCGCCGAGCACGCAGGGGCTGCCCAGCGTCGATCCCGTCTACACCTGGGTCCGGCTCGCCCAGCGCGTGCCCGTGCGGGTGCGCATCGAGGGCGTGCCCGCGGGCGTGACCCTGGTGGCCGGCATGACCGCCACGGTCTCCGTGGGGGAGCCGAGCGTCCACGGACGCAACTGGTGGGCGGCCCTGCGCCAGCGCGTCTCGGGCTGGGCGGTCCCGACCCCGAACCCGTGAAGCGGGTGGGATGGGGACGGGCGCCAAGACGTTGATCGTTCAGGACGTTTCGCGGTGCTCCCTCACTCCGACCGGAGACTTTCGACCAAGCCGGCAAATAGGGGGTTGACGCTTCCCCCCGGCAGTCGCAGTCTGTCCTTGTGCTTCGCCAGTCAAGCACAGACAAAGCAACGAGGTGACCAGCAGCGACGTTTGACGTTCGATTGCGGCCAACCCCGAGTGGGAGACGAGCATGACTCCACCCCAGCAGCACGCTGCGGCGACGATCCGAGCTTAATTCGATCCGGATCCGAGCAGCGAAGACACGAATCACGGGACGGAAGCGGTCACCGGGGCGCAGAAGCGGCCTTTACGGCACGACTTCGAACACGCGAAATGCCCCATCTCGACCGCTTCCGCCGCCGGTTTCTCTTGCTCAGCCTTGGCGGCTGAGATCTAAGTTCATCAAGATTTCATCGTAGAAGACGTCGGCGATGTTCAGCGCGCGCAGCTCGATGCCGTATGGCACGAACCCGGCGGCTTCGTAGGGCCGGATCGCGCCGTGATTGGCGGCCTCCACGGACAACCCCACATCGTCCACGCAAGTCTCCGCATAGGCGGTCACGGCCGCGATGAGCGGCATGCCAACGCAGACGCCGCGTGCGTCCGCGCTGACGAAGACGCCCCACGAAGCGCCACCCACAAAGTGCCGTTGGTGGCGGAGCTTGGGCGCCTCGGGCACGTAGAGTGCCGCGCCTCCGACCAGGTCCGCCCTCCCCGCTCCAGGCACCGAATACGGCTTGGATCTCCAGGGGTCACGGCGAACCACGCGAGCGGCTGTCTGGATTCAACCTCCCCTGACGCGCCGAACGCCTCCGGGTGCCGGGTAAGGCATCGAGACGCACGGCGTGGAAAGCCGGCGTATCGGCCGGCCGAGATGGCGGATCGTGAAAGCGGATGCCGGGCTCAACGCGTCATTCCCTCGCGATGAAGCTGGTCTCGTCCCGCTTGCGGCTACCGGATTCACACGATTGCGTTTTTCCAGAAGCAGGGCGCGTCCCTCTTGCCACAGGGGGAGGAGGGCCGCATCGCGCTGAGATGTGTGGATACAATGGCCGCTGGCGGGGAGAGGGAATGCGCACCGAGGGCCTTCACGCCCACCCGCGCCATCTGCAGCCCTACCCTCGTGGGGAGGTCAGCGCGCCTCCTACTCGATGCCGAGCTTCGCCTTCAGCAGGGCGTTCACCGCCGCCGGGTTGGCCTTGCCGCCCGTGGCCTTCATGGTCTGGCCGACGAACCAGCCGAGGAGCGTCGGCTTTTCCTTGGCCTGTTGCACCTTGTCGGGGTTCTTCGCGATGATCGCGTCGATGGCCGTCTCGATGGCGCCGGTGTCGGTCACCTGTTTCATGCCGCGCGATTCGACCAGCGCGCGCGGGTCGCCGCCCTCGGTCCAGACGATCTCGAACAGGTCCTTGGCGATCTTGCCGGAGATGACGCCCTCGCCGATGAGGTCCACCACGGCACCGAGTTGATCCGCCGAGACCGGGCTCGTCTCGATGCCCTTGCCCTCCTTGTTGAGGCGGCCGAACAGCTCGTTGATCACCCAGTTCGCCGCGGCCTTGCCGTCGCGCCCCTTGGCCACCGCCTCGAAATAATCGGCCGAGGACCGCTCGGCGATGAGCACCCCGGCGTCGTAGGGGCTGAGCCCGTAGGCCTCGATGAAGCGCGCCTTCTTGGCGTCGGGCAGTTCGGGCAAGCCCTCGGCGAGCCGATCGACGTAGGCCTGGTCGAACTCCAGCGGCAACAGGTCGGGATCGGGGAAGTAACGGTAATCGTGCGCCTCTTCCTTGGAGCGCATGGAGCGGGTCTCGCCCTTGCCCGGATCGAACAGCCGGGTCTCCTGGGAGATGGTGCCGCCATCCTCGATGATGGCGATCTGGCGCCTTGCCTCGACCTCGATGGCCTGGCCGATGAAGCGGATCGAGTTGACGTTCTTGATCTCGCAGCGGGTGCCGAGCGGGTCGCCGGGCAGGCGCACGGACACGTTCACGTCGGCCCGGAGCGAGCCCTTCTCCATGTCGCCGTCGCAGGTGCCGAGGTAGCGCAGGATGGTGCGCAGCTTGGTCACGTAGGCGCGCGCCTCCTCCGACGAGCGCAGGTCGGGGCGCGAGACGATCTCCATGAGGGCGACGCCCGAGCGGTTGAGATCGACGAAGCTCTGGGTCGGGTTCTGGTCGTGGAGCGACTTGCCGGCGTCCTGCTCGAGGTGCAGCCGCTCGACGCCCACCGTGATCGTCTCGCCATCGGGCAGATCGACCAGCACCGTGCCCTCGCCGACGATGGGGTCCTTGAACTGGGAGATCTGGTAGCCCTGCGGCAGGTCCGGGTAGAAGTAGTTCTTCCGGTCGAACACCGAGCGGTGGTTGATCTGCGCCTTGAGCCCGAGGCCCGTGCGCACGGCCTGGGCGACGCATTCCTCGTTGATCACCGGCAGCATGCCGGGCATGGCCGCGTCCACCAGGGAGACGTGGTCGTTGGGCTCGCCCCCGAATTCCGTCGCGGCGCCGGAGAACAGCTTGGAGCGGCTCGTGACCTGGGCGTGGATCTCCATGCCGATCACGACCTCCCAATCGTGCAGGCCGCCCTTGATGAGTTTTTTTGGGTTCACGGCTGCGGTCATGATGGCCCAGGTTCAGCGTTGCGGAGCGCGGGTGAGCGCCGGAAGGGTGCAAGTCATCGAAGGTGGAAGTGCCGGCCGGCGCGGTCAAGCGCGCAGGCGATAGAGCTGGTGCGCCAGGAAGCCCAGGGCACCCCACAGGAATCCGGCGATCCAGCGGATCGGGAAGAAGGTCGGTCCGTCGTGGCTCACCGGGGCCGGCCAGGGGATGCCGATGGCCGTGACGCCCCACGACACCAGCACGGAGACCGAGAAGGCCATCAGCGACACGAGGATGACCTTCACGAACTGATCCGACTTCCAGCCCATGACCAGCGCGATGGCGATCAGAACGGGATCGAACGCGGCCCAGATCCACTCGTTGAAGGCATAAACCGGGACGGTCATGGCCGCGCTTTCATGCCCACCACGCCGCCGGCAGTTTGGTCCGACCGGCGGCCGTCTCGATCACCTGGGCGGCGGCGAACAGGGTCTCCTCGTCGAAGGGCCGGCCGATGAGCTGGAGGCCCAGCGGTAGCCCCTGCGCATCGAGGCCGGCGGGCACCGAGAGACCGGGAAGCCCCGCCATGTTCACCGTGATGGTGAACACGTCCTGCAGGTACATCTCGACGGGGTCGCCCGAGCCCTTCTCGCCGAGCCCGAAGGCGGCGGACGGGGTGGCGGGGGTGAGGATCGCGTCGATGCCCGACGCGTAGGCCTCCTCGAAGTCGCGCTTGATCAGGGTGCGGATCTTCTGGGCGCGGACGTAATAGGCGTCGTAATAGCCCGCCGACAGCACGTAGGTGCCGATCATGATCCGGCGCTTGACCTCGCGGCCGAAGCCCGCCGCGCGGGTGTTCTCGTACATCCCGGCGATGTCCTTGCCGGGCACCCGCAGGCCGTAGCGCACGCCGTCGTAGCGGGCGAGATTCGAGGAGGCCTCGGCCGGGGCGACGATGTAGTAGGCCGGAAGCGCGTAGGGGGTGTGCGGCAGGGAGATCTCGCGCACCGTGGCGCCCGCGTCCTTGAGCATCTCCGCCCCGCGGTCCCACAGGGCCTGGACCTCGGCGGAGAGGCCCTCGACCCGGTACTCCTTCGGAATGCCGATGGTGAGGCCCTTCACGCCACGCGACACCGCCGCCTCGAAGTCCGGCACGGGAAGATCGGCGCAGGTGGTGTCCCGCGCGTCCTGACCGGCCATGGAGCCGAGCAGGATGGCGCAGTCGCGCACGGTGCGGGCGATGGGTCCGGCCTGATCGAGGGACGAGGCGTAGGCCACCGTGCCCCAGCGCGAGCAGCGCCCGTAGGTCGGCTTGATGCCCACCGTGCCGGTGAAGGCGGCGGGCTGGCGGATGGAGCCGCCGGTGTCCGTGGCGGTGGCGCCGAGGCACAGGTGGGCGGCGACGGCCGCGGCGGAGCCGCCCGACGAGCCGCCCGGCACCAGCTTGGTGTCGGACCCGTTGCGCCGCCAGGGCGAGATCGTGTCGCCGTAGGCCGAGGTCTCGTTGGACGAGCCCATGGCGAACTCGTCGAGGTTGAGCTTGCCCAGCATCACGGCGCCGTCGCGCCAGAGGTTGTGCGTCACGGCCGATTCGTAGTGCGGCTGGAAGCCTTCGAGGATCTTGGACCCGGCGGTGGTGGCAACGCCGTGGGTGCAGAACAGATCCTTGATGCCCAGCGGAATGCCCTCCAGGGGGCGCGCCGCGCCGGCGGCGATCTTGGTGTCGGCCACCTCCGCCATGGCGAGCGCACGCTCGGGCGTCTCCAGGATGTAGGCGTTGAGGCCGCGCGCCTTCTCCATGGCGGCGAGATGCGCCTTCGCGAGATCGGTGGCGGAAAAGTCCTTGGCCTTGAGCCCGTCGCGGGCGTCGGCCAGGGTGAGTTCGTTCAAGGTGGTCATGGGCGTTCGGTCCTCAAGATCCCGACGGACCCCGTCGCCGGTCTCGGCGCCGAACGATCCTGCCAGGAGGCATCACGAAAACAGGGGCGGCGCTACTCGACCACCTTCGGAACGAGGAAGTAATGGTCCTCGGTCTCCGGCGCGTTGAAGACGATGTCGTCGGCGTGGCCGCCCTCCGTCACCGTATCGGTGCGCTTCTTCATCGCCATGGGGGTCACCGAGGTCATCGGCTCGATCCCCGTCACGTCGACGGCGCCGAGTTGCTCGACGAAGGCCAGGATCGCATTCAGCTCGCCCTGGAGCGGCGCGACCTCGTCCTCGCTCACCGCGATGCGCGCCAGATGCGCGATGCGCCTCACCGTCGTTGCGTCGACCGACATGCTGCCTTGAGCCCCCAGGAGGATGCGCCGGGGCTTTGACGACCGCGACGGAACACGGCCGGGCTATAGCACCCGCCTTCGCGCGCTCGCAACGCCGGGCGATCCCGTCTCAGGCGATCATATGGCCGGCGCGGGCGGGCACCTCCACGGAGATGCCGGGCCTGTGGGGGTTGCGCTCGGCCTGCTGGAAGCCGAAGGCGACGATCTCGACGGCCAGGAGCAGCATCAGCTTGTGCCGGAACGGCATCGTCCGGCGGGCAACCGGGGCGGGGGGATTCGTTCCGGACAGGTTCATACGCACCACCCACGACGTTAACACCTTGTTAACGATGCTATGACCGGACGGTGCCGGCAAGGCCAGGGCGACGTTTGCTTAGGGTTAATGGACACGGAGACGACGGCATGTGGGACACGGTGTTCGCGCAGGGTGTGGCCGGACCGGTCTCGGGGGAGGCGGATCTCGCCCGCGCCGAGGCGGAGTTGGGCTTCCCCCTCCCCGCCTCCTACCGGGACTTCTGCCGGCGCTGGGGCGCAGGCCTGGCCGCCGGTCATTTTCGCGTCCTGATCCCCGGTCCCGCTCCGGAGACGGACCTCGTCACCGGCGCGGAGCTCATGGCCCACAGCATCGGCGCCGTCCTGTCGGATCGTCCCGACCATGGGTTCGAGGTGGAGGGCGACGATCCCTCCGTGGTGGAGCGGGCCTGCTTCTTCGGCCGCTCGGAGGCGGGCGAGTTCCTGTTCTGGGATGTCGTCCCGGAGCGGCCCGAATACGAGATCTGGGTGATGGGCGCCGACCTCGAATCCGTGCGCTTCGGCGGGGCCGATCTCGGCGACTTCCTGCGGCGGGTGCAGACGCCGACCGTGCGCGGCATCCTCGGCATGGGTGCGGCCCCCCTGCCCTCGACCTTCGTGGGCGACGATCCGGCCCCCAGCACGCATTGACGGCGGCGGGCCCCCGGATTGCCACTCGGCCACGGATCGATCAGGAGGGGCGGATCAGCGGAGAGCGAACGACATGACCGAGGCCGAGATCCGTGCCTTCGCGGAGGCGTCGCAGGGCGGCCGTCGTCTCATCGGAATCGATCTCGGCACCAAGACCATCGGGCTCGCCCTGTCGGATGTCGGGCGCCAGATCGCCTCGCCCCTGGAGACCATCCGCCGGGTGAAGTTCACGCCCGATGTCGCCCGCCTGCGCCAGCTCTGCGAGACCCACGGGGTCGGCGGCCTCGTCATGGGCCTGCCCCTCAACATGGACGGCAGCGAGGGTCCGCGCGTGCAATCCACCCGCTCCTTCGTGCGCAACCTGAAGCCGCTCCTCGACCTGCCGGTCCTGTTCTGCGACGAGCGCCTGTCCACGGCCGCGGTCACCCGCGCCCTCATCGCCGCCGACGCCTCGCGGGCCAAGCGCGGCGCCGTGGTCGACATGCTGGCCGCCGCCTACATCCTCCAGGGGTGCCTCGATCAGATGCGGGGGGTGCTGGCGGACGAGGCGGCGGACGACGCGTGAGGTGCGGGGCCCGCACGCGTCGGCGGCGGAGCTTTCGCCCCGCCGCCCGTCTCTCGAGCCCAATGGTGTCGGCGTCGGCCCGCCCCCGCGGCACCGTGCGCGCTACGAGGCCAGCATCGCCTGGGACGCGCCGACCAGGGTGAAGATCAGGCCGCCCGCGAAGGCGCCGATCATCGCGTAGGAGAAGCCCTTCAGGACCATGGGTGTCACCGCCTCCGTCCGGATCAGCAACGGTTGCCGCCGGATGTCTGGCCGTACTGCATGACCGGAAAATTCTGCTGATTGGCGTTGCCCTCGGCGGCCGAGCTCATCGGGCAGCCACCGTATGACGGCACCCGGGACGGAGCGTTGATCGAACCGGTCGTCTCGACATCGTAGGGGGTGAACGCAGTGTCGCGCGCGGGGCGCTCGAATGCCATCGCAGACGAGATCGGAGCAACGCCAAGCACGAGAGCGGCGGCGATGGCGGCGATACGGGTCTTCATTGTGATACTCTGTTTCCTTTGCAGGTCGAACCGACAAACCGGTTCGTTTCTCTCTGTCTGAACTACAGATGGGGAGCGTCAGCTTGGCGTGACGTGTCGAAGCGCACGCAACCCTGCCGAACCGGCCGATGCGTTGTTTCGAGGGCTTCGGACGCGAACCGAATTCCCCTGCGCGAGCCGATGCTTTAGCGAGCCTGAGGGTGGATCTGCGGGGTTGAGCCGGGAATGTTCGAGCGGGACGTGAACCGAGCCGGGTCTGCGAGACGCGCACGGGCGGCCTGTGGCGCCCTGCTGCTGCTCGCGACGGGATCGGCCGCACCGGCGCAGGCTCCCGATCCGCGCATCCTGCCCGCGCAGCCGGCCTACGCCCGCAACGCCGCGTGCGCTCCGTTGCGGATCGCCATGCCGCCCGGCACGCACCGGCTTCCGGGCGACGCCCTGATCTCGCCCAAACCTGCCGAGATTCCCATCGGCCAGGGCGACACCGCCATCTGCTTTGCCTACGCCACCGCCGACATGATCTCCCAGCGCGTCGGCCGGGCCGTCTCGCCCCTGGATGTGGCCGGCAAGTTCTACTTCGCCGATCCGGCCCGGCTCGAAGGCCTACCCGATCCGGCACTCCGGGCGCATCTGAGGGCGCATCCGAACCATGCGGCCGACATCGCCTGGAGCCGGAACGCGGCCGACATCAATCCCGTCGGCAACCCGGGCCTGCAGCCCTACTTCGACAAACTGGAGGGCGGCGAGGAGGATGCCGCCGCCCTGCTCTACAACCTCGACGGCCTGTGCGAGGAGCGCGACCTGCCCTCGCACGAGGGCTACGCGCATTTCACCCCCACCTACGCGGCCCTGCGCTTCGGCGCTCCCTTGCGCGCACCGAACCAGTGCCTGCGCCGCGTCGGGGCGACGGTGGGCAAGCTCCGCTCGCGCCGGGCGGACGCCTTCAACGACGCGTGGCTTGCGCGGGTCGAGACCCTGTGCCGGCGCATACCCCTGCCCGTGCCCCTGCTGCCGGTCTCGACGCGTGTCGCCGCCAACCAGCTCGACTTCATGGCGATGCTGGAGGCGGGCCGGCCGCCGGCGCCCCGGGACATCACCCGCCTGCTGGCTCGGGTCGATTACGCCCTCGACCATGGCCGGGCGCCGACCATCGGCTACAGCTGGTACATCCTGCAGGACCGCGACCCGAAGGACCCGGATCTCGCCGCCGACCATTCCAGCGCCGTCATCGGCCGGCGCCGGACGGCGGGCGGGTGCCAGTACCTCGTCCAGGACAACACCGGCGAGTATTGCGCCCGGATGCGGCCGGACATCGCCGGCCGCTGCGACAACGGCCGGGTCTGGCTGCGGGAGGACGAGCTGCGGCGCACCCTCTACAGCGTGATCTATCTGCGCTGAGCCGCCCTCACCCCACCAGGGACACCGCCCCGCTCCCATGCCGCTCGATGCGCCCGTCGAGTTCGAGTTCGAGGAGCGTCGTCTGCACCACGCGCACGCTCAAGCCCGCGGCCCGGGCGAGGTCGTCGGTGCCGATGGGGGTCGGGCTGAGGAGTCCGATGAGGCGGGCGCGGTCGTCCGCAGGCTCGGGCGGCTCGAGGGCGTCCACCGGCATCGGCAGCACGATCCCGTCGACGTCGAGTTCGTCCCAGAAGATCGGCGCGTCGGCGAGATCGGGACGGTCGAGGGCGAGGGGTTCCGTACCGGTGGCCTCGCGCTCGATGAGGGGGGCCACAGCCTCGAGGACGTGAGCGGCCTCCGCCACCAGGGTGGCGCCCTGGCGGATGAGGTCGTTGGTGCCCTCGGCGCGCGGGTCGAGGGGCGAGCCCGGCACGGCGAAGACCTCGCGGCCCTGTTCCAGGGCGAAGCGCGCGGTGATGAGGGAGCCCGAGCGCCGCGCCGCCTCGACCACGACGGTGCCGAGACTGAGGCCCGAGATGATGCGGTTGCGCCGGGGGAAATCGCGGCCCCGCGGCTCCCAGCCCATGGGCATCTCGGCCACCACCGCCCCGCCCGCCTCCAGGATCGCCTCGACGAGGGCGGCGTGGTTGGCCGGATAGATCCGGTCGTGCCCCCCGGCCATCACCGCCACGGTGCCGGGCAGGAGGGCGGCCTTGTGGGCGCGGGCGTCGATGCCGCGGGCCAGCCCCGAGACCACCACGAGACCGGCTGCGCCGAGGTCCCGGGCGAGGCGCTCGGTGACGCTCAGGCCGGCGGCCGAGGCGTTGCGCGAACCCACGATGGCGACCGCCGGCCGGTTCAGGATGGCCGGGTCGCCCCGCACGGCGAGGAGCGGCGGCGCGGAATCCGCCGCCTGGAGGAGTTTTGGATAGTCGGCCTCGCCCGAGGCCACGAGACGGGCGCCGATGCGGGCCGCGGCGGCGAGTTCGGCTTCGGCCTGCGCCCGGGTCGGCGGCGTGACCCGCCGGCCGGCGCGGCCGGTGATGTTCGGCAACGCCTCCAGGGCGGCGCCGGCCCCGCCGAAGCGGTTGATGAGGGTGCGGAAGGTGCGGGGGCCGATGCCCTCGGCGCGGATGAGACGGAGCCAGTCGAGGCGCTGGGCATCGTTGAGTTGCATCGCCCTGCCCCATCACGGTCGGGCGGCGTCGGTGGTCCTCAGCCCTTCTGCCCGATGCGCCCTTCGGTGCCGGCGAGGAGCCGGCGGATGTTGGGCGCGTGCTTCCACCATAGCAGGGCTGCGAGCAGGAGGAAGAGCCATGCAACCCCTGGCTGTCCGAGCACCCACAGGACGACGGGCGTGGCGGCCGAGGCGGCCAGCGCCGCCAGCGACGAGTACCGCAGGCCGAAGGCGAGGCCGAGCCAGATCGCCGCGAAGGCGGCGAGCGCCACCGGACTCAGCGCCAGGAGCACGCCCAGGAAGGTCGCGACCCCCTTGCCGCCCTTGAACCCGAGCCAGACCGGGAACAGGTGGCCGAGGAAGGCGCCGAGCCCCGCCGCCAGGGCCGGCTCCAGGTTGAACTGGAGACCGATGAGCACGGCCGCCGTTCCCTTGAGGGCATCCCCCAGGAGCGTCGCGGCGGCCAGCCCCTTGCGGCCCGTGCGCAGGACGTTGGTGGCGCCGATGTTGCCCGAGCCGATGGCGCGCACGTCCCCGAGACCGGCCATGCGGGTGAAGATCAGGCCGAAGGGGATCGAACCGAGGAGGTAGCCCCCGGCGAGACCCGCCAGCAGCATCGGCACGGAGGCGGCCTCGGCGTAGGTCACGCGAAGCCCCCATCCCGGAACACGATGCGCCCGCCGACGAGGGTCAGCAGGGCCGCGCCCTGGAGGCGCGCCTCGTCGAAGGGCGAGTTCTTCGAGCGCGACTTCAGGCGGCGCTTGTCGAGGATGTAGGGCACGTCCGGATCGATGAGCACGAGGTCGGCCGGCGCCCCCACGGCGAGGCGTCCGGCCTCGCGGCGGAGGATCTTTGCCGGATGCGTCGTCAGTGCGGCGAGCAGGCGCGGCAGGGCGATGTCGCCGGTGTGGACGAGGCGCAGGGCGGCGCCCAGCAGGGTCTCGATGCCGAGCGCCCCGTCGGCGGCCTCGGCGAAGGGCAGGCGCTTGGTCTCGACGTCCTGCGGGTTGTGGTCGGAGACGATCACGTCGACCACGCCCTCGTTCAGGGCCGCCACCAGGGCGAGGCGGTCGCTCTCGTGGCGGAGCGGCGGCGAGAGTCGGCAGAAGGTGCGGTAATGGCCGATGTCGCCCTCGTTGAGGACGAGGTTGTTCACGGACGCGCCGCAGGTGACGGGCAGGCCGTCGTCCTTCGCCCGTCGCACGATCTCGATGGAATCGGCGCAGGAGATCATCGCCGCGTGATAGCGGGCGCCGGTGAGGCGCACGAGGCGGATGTCGCGCTCCAGCATCACCGTCTCGGCCTCGCGCGGAATGCCGATGAGCCCGAGCCGGGAGGCCATCTCGCCCTCGTTCATCACCCCCTCGCCGACGAGGTCGGGCTCCTCGACGTGCTGCATGATCAGCGCGTCGAAATCCCGGGCGTAGGTGAGGGCCCGGCGCAGGACCTGGGCGTTGGTCACGGCCTTGAGGCCGTCGGTGAAGGCCACCGCGCCGGCCTCCTGCAGCAGGCCGAATTCCGTCATCTCGCGGCCCGCGAGGCCCTTGGTGATGGCGGCGGCCGGCAGCACCGTGACGCAGGCCGTGTCGCGGGCCCGGCGCAGGACGAAGTCGACGATGGCCGGCCCGTCGATGACCGGGTTGGTGTCGGGCATGCACACCAGGGTGGTGACCCCGCCGGCGGCGGCGGCCGCGCTGGCGGAGGCCAGGGTCTCGCGGTGCTCGGCGCCGGGCTCGCCGACGAAGGCGCGCAGGTCGATGAGGCCGGGGGCGAGGACGTGCCCGCCGCAGTCGACGGTCTCGGCCCCCTCGGGGGCGGCCGGGGCGGCGCCCCAGGCGAGGTCACCGATGCGCCCGTCGCGCACGAGGACGTGGCCGGGGGCCTGCCGTCCGCTCGCCGGATCGCACAGGGTGGCGTTGGTGAGGAGAAGGGGAGGATGGGCCATCGGACTCACGCGTTCGGCAGGTGCGTCGCGAGGGCTTCGAGCACGGCCATCCGCACGGCCACCCCCATCTCGACCTGCTCGCGGATGAGGGATTGCGCCCCGTCTGCGACCTCCGAAGAGATCTCGACGCCACGGTTCATCGGCCCCGGATGCATCACCAGGGCATCGGGGGCAGCCAGCGCCAGTTTGTCGCCGTCGAGGCCGAAATAGCGGAAGTACTCCTTCACCGAAGGCACGAAGGAGCCGTTCATGCGCTCGCGCTGCAGGCGCAGCATCATGACGATATCGGCCCCCGCCAGCCCCTTGCGCATGTCGGTGAACACCGCGACGCCGAATCGGTCGAGGCCCGTGGGAAGCAAGGTGGACGGACCGATCACCCGCACCCGGGCGCCGAGCGCCTGAAGCAGGATGATGTTGGAGCGGGCGACGCGCGAATGCAGGACGTCGCCGCAGATGGCGACCGTGAGGCCCTCGATCCGGCCCTTGTTGCGGCGGATGGTGAGCGCATCCAGCAGCGCCTGGGTCGGATGTTCATGGGCCCCGTCGCCGGCATTGACCACGGCGCAATCGACCTTGCGGGCGAGGAGATGCACGGCGCCGGCCGCGTGGTGGCGCACCACGATGATGTCGGGGCGCATGGCGTTGAGGGTCGCGGCGGTGTCGACGAGGGTCTCGCCCTTCTTCACCGATGAGGAGGCCACCGACATGTTCATGACGTCGGCGCCCAGCCGCTTGCCGGCGAGCTCGAACGAGGCCTGCGTCCGGGTGGAGGGCTCGAAGAACAAGTTGATCTGCGTGCGCCCGCGCAAGGTCGTGCGCTTCTTCTCCACCTGCCGCGACAGCGCCACGGCGGCGTCGGCCCGCTCCAGCAGGGCCTCGATGTCGGGGCGCGACAGGCCCTCGATGCCGAGGAGATGGCGGTGGGGGAAGCCGGGCGGAGTCGGGGCGCTGGTCATCACGGGGGTCAGCGCTACAGCGGGTGCGCCGCGCCCGCAAGACGGAGGTCATTCGGAGGCGCGCGACGCAGCCGGCAAAGTGTCCCCATTTGACATCGCCCGAGGGTTAACCCACTTCATGCCCCGCAAAAGGCCCCTGCCCCGGCAGGCGGTCCGCCTTGCCGCATCCACCGCAGCGTGCGCAAGCGCGCAACCGGTCGTTGTCGGACCAAGGCCCTCTCGAGAGGCTCGGAATCCCTCCATGAAAGTTGTCGTCGTCGAGTCGCCGGCCAAGGCCAAGACGATCAACAAGTACCTCGGCCGCGACTACGAGGTCCTCGCCTCGTTCGGCCACATCCGCGACCTGCCGGCCAAGGACGGCTCCGTCGATCCGGAAGCCGACTTCCACATGCTGTGGGAGCTCGACGAGCGCGGCTCGAAGCGGGTCTCGGACATCGTCAAGGCGCTCAAAGGTGCCGACGGCCTGATCCTCGCCACCGATCCGGACCGCGAAGGCGAGGCCATCTCCTGGCACGTGGTCGAGGCGCTCAACGCCCGGCGCGCCCTGAAGGGCATGCACGTGGAGCGGGTGACCTTCAACGCCATCACCAAGGCGGCGGTGGACACCGCCATGCGCAACCCGCGCCAGATCGACCAGGCCCTGGTCGACGCCTACCTGGCCCGCCGGGCGCTGGACTACCTCGTCGGCTTCAACCTCTCGCCGGTGCTGTGGCGCAAGCTGCCGGGCGCCCGCTCGGCCGGCCGCGTCCAGTCCGTGGCGCTCCGCCTCGTCTGCGAGCGCGAACGCGAGATCGAAGTGTTCAAACCGCGCGAGTACTGGTCCCTCGTCGCGACCCTGACGACCGACACCGGCGCGGTGTTCGAGGCCCGGCTCACGGGCGCGGACGGCCGGAAGATCCAGCGCCTCGACGTCGGCACCGGCGAAGAGGCGGCGGCGTTCAAGCGCGACCTCGAACTCGCGACGTTCTCCGTCGGCAGCGTCGAGGCCAAGCCGGCCAAGCGCCACCCCGCCCCGCCCTTCACCACCTCGACCCTGCAGCAGGAGGCCTCGCGCAAGCTCGGGATGGCCCCGGCCCAGACCATGCGGGCGGCCCAGAAGCTCTACGAGGGCGTCGAGATCGGCGGCGAGACCGTGGGTCTCATCACCTACATGCGGACGGACGGCGTCGACATGGCGCCCGAAGCCATCGCCGACGCGCGCCAGGTCATCGCCAAGGAGTACGGCGAGCGCTACCTGCCGGGGGCGCCGCGCAAGTACAGCACCAAGGCCAAGAACGCGCAGGAGGCCCACGAGGCCGTGCGCCCCACCGACATGGGCCGGCTGCCCAAGACCGTCGCCCGCACGGTGGATGCCGAGCAGGCCAAGCTCTACGAACTCATCTGGACCCGCACGGTGGCGAGCCAGATGGAATCGGCCGAACTGGAGCGCACCACGGTGGACATCGTGGCGAGCGTCGGCCCGCGCAGGCTCGACCTCAGGGCGACCGGGCAAGTCGTGAAGTTCGACGGCTTCCTCACCCTCTACCAGGAGGGCAAGGACGACGAGGAGGACGAGGACGGCCGTCGCCTGCCGCCGATGAAGGCCGGGGACGCCCTCAAGCGCGAGCGCATCGCCTCGACCCAGCACTTCACCGAGCCGCCGCCGCGCTACTCCGAGGCCAGCCTCGTCAAGCGCATGGAGGAACTCGGCATCGGCCGGCCCTCGACCTACGCGGCGATCCTGCAGACCCTGCGCGACCGCGAATACGTCAAGATCGAGAAGAAGCGCCTGGTGGCCGAGGACAAGGGGCGCCTCGTCACGGGCTTCCTCGAGAGTTTCTTCAAGCGCTACGTCGAGTACGATTTCACAGCCGATCTCGAAGGGCAGCTCGACCGGGTCTCCAACGCCGAGATCGACTGGCGCGAGGTCTTGCGCGATTTCTGGAAGGACTTCTCGGCCGCCATCGCGGGCACCAAGGAACTGCGCGTCACCGAAGTTCTCGACGCCCTGAACGACCTGCTCGGCGCCCACATCTTCCCCGAGAAGGCCGACGGCTCGAACCCGCGCACCTGCCCGACCTGCGGAGCCGGCCAGCTCTCGCTCAAGCTCGGCAAGTTCGGCGCCTTCGTGGGCTGCTCGAACTACCCCGAGTGCAAGTACACCCGCCAGCTCGCCGCCTCTGGCGTCGAGGGCGACGGCGACGGCTCGTCGGAGAACGGCGGCCAGCCCGGCACGCGGGTGCTCGGCACCGATCCGGTCTCGGGGCTCGCCGTCACCGTGCGCGACGGCCGCTTCGGCCCGTTCGTGCAGCTCGGCGAGGCCTCGACGGACAAGGAGGCGGCCAAGCCCAAGCGCTCCTCGATCCCGAAGGGCCTCAGCCCGTCGAGCGTCGATCTGGAGAAGGCCCTGAAGCTGCTGTCCCTGCCGCGCGAGGTGGCGAAACACCCCGAGACCGGCGAGCCGATCCTGGCCAATCTCGGCCGGTTCGGGCCCTACGTGCAGCACGGCAAGATGTACGCGAATCTCGGCCGCGACGACGACGTGCTGGAGATCGGCGCCAACCGGGCCATCGACATCATCGTGGCCAAGGAGCAGGGCGGGGGCCGGCGCGGGCCCGCCGCCGATCCGGGCCGGGCGCTCGGCAACCACCCCGAGACGGGCAAGCCCATCGTGGTGAAATCGGGCAAGTACGGCCCCTACGTCACCGACGGCACCACCAACGCGACGCTGCCGAAGACCCAGGCGGCGGAGGACATCGACCTGCCCCAGGCCCTGGAGCTCATCGCCGCCCGCGAGGCGGCGGGCGGCGGCGGCAAGAAGCGCGCCCCGGCCCGCAAGGCGTCGGCGAAGTCGGCCACCGCCAAGAAGGCGCCGGCGAAGAAGGCAGTCGCGAAAAAGGTGGACGACGCGGGCGACGCGCCGGTGAAGAAAACCGTGACGCGCAAGGCCCCCGCGAAGAAGGCCGACGCCGAGGCCCCCACCAAGGCGGCCAAACCCGCGCCCCCGCGCAAGGCGGCGGCCAAGAAGGCCTGATCCGGGATTCCGGGTTTCCGAAGGGATCATCCCTTCGGCGGATGCCGGGCAGATCCCGACACGATGTCCAGGGCCAGCCCTGGACCCGCGAAGGGCGATGCCCTTCGAGACCCGGAGCCCCTTCGCTCCGGGCGATCGGCCCGGGGCCGGATCAGATATCCAGCTCGGCCCCGTCGGCGAAGGCCGCGCGTTCGGAGATGAAGGCGAAGCGGGCTTCGGGCTTGTTGCCCATGAGGCGCTCCACGGCGTCCCCCGTGGAGACGCGGGCATCCTCCAGGACCCCGACGCGCAGGAGCGTGCGCTTCTTTGGATCCATGGTGGTCTCCTTCAGCTGCGCCGGCATCATCTCGCCGAGACCCTTGAAGCGGCCGATCTCTACCTTGGCGCCCTTGAACACGGTCTTGATCACCCGCTCCCGGTCGGCGTCGTCGCGGGCATAGGCCGTCTTGGCACCGTGGGTCAGCCGGTAGAGCGGCGGGATCGCCAGGTAGAGGTGCCCCTTGTCGATGAGTTTGGGCATCTGCCGGTAGAAGAAGGTGATCAGCAGCGAGGCGATGTGGGCGCCGTCGACGTCGGCGTCGGTCATGATGATGACCTTCTCGTAGCGAAGGTCCTCCAGGCGGAACGCGTTGCCGGTGCCGCAGCCGAGCGCCTGGGTCAGGTCGGAGATGAGCTGGTTGGCCCCGAGCTTGTCCCGGCTCGCCGAGGCCACGTTGAGAATTTTTCCGCGCAACGGAAGAATGGCTTGGCTCGCCCGGTCGCGCGCCTGCTTGGCCGAGCCGCCGGCCGAATCGCCCTCGACGATGAAGATCTCGGAGCCGGCCATGCCGGCCTTGGAACAATCGGCGAGCTTGCCGGGCAGCCGCAGCTTGCGGGTGGCGGACTTGCGCGCGACCTCCTTCTCCTGGCGACGGCGCAGGCGCTCCTCGGCCCGGTCGATCACCCAGTCGAGGAGCTTGTTGGCCTGGGCCGGCGAGGCGGCGAGCCAATGGTCGAACGCGTCGCGGATCGCCGTCTCGACGATGCGGGACGCCTCGACGGTGGCGAGCTTGTCCTTGGTCTGGCCCTGGAACTCCGGCTCGCGGATGAAGACCGACAGCATCGAGGCGCAGGTCGCCATCACGTCGTCGGTGGTGACCGCCGTCATGCGTTTCGCCTGGTTCACGCGCTCGGCGTGCTCGCGCAGGGCCCGCAGCAGGGCGACGCGCAGGCCGCTCTCGTGGGTCCCGCCTTCCGCCGTCGGGATCGTGTTGCAGTAGGAGGCCGAGATGCCGTCGTCGACCACCATCCAGGCCACCGCCCATTCGAGGGACCCGTGGCCGCCCGGTTTGGTGATCTTGCCCGAAAAGATCGCGTCGGTGACGAGTTCCTTGCCCTCGAGATCGCGGGCGAGATAGTCGCGCAGGCCGCCGGGAAAGCGGTGCACGGTCTCGGCCGGCACATCGTCGATCCCGTCCAGCAGGGCGGGGGCGCAGCGCCAGCGGATCTCGACACCGCCGAACAGGTAGGCCTTGGAGCGGGCCATCCGGAACAGGCGGCGCGGATCGAACTTCAGCGCCCCGAAGATCTGCGGGTCGGGATGGAAGCGCACCCGGGTGCCGCGCCGGTTCTGCACCCGGCCAACGGTCTCCAGGGGCCCCTGAACGTGGCCGCGCGAAAAGGTCTGGCGGTAGAGGGTCTGGGCACGGGCGACCTCGACCTCGAGCTCGTCGGACAGGGCGTTGACCACCGAGATGCCGACGCCGTGCAGGCCGCCGGAGGTCTCGTAGACCTTCGAATCGAACTTACCGCCCGCGTGAAGGACGGTCATGATGACCTCCAGCGCCGACTTGTTGGGGTATTTCGGGTGCGGGTCGACGGGGATGCCGCGCCCGTTGTCGGTCACCACGAGGTGGCCGCTCTCCTCAAGCTCCACCTCGATGAAGCTGGCATGGCCCGCCACCGCCTCGTCCATGGAATTGTCGATCACCTCGGCGAAGAGGTGGTGCAGGGCGCGCTCGTCGGTGCCGCCGATATACATGCCGGGGCGGCGGCGCACCGGCTCCAGGCCTTCCAGCACCTCGATGGTGGAGGCGTCGTAGCCGGCCTCCGCCGAGAGGGCGGGCGAGGGCGCGGGGACGATCGCAGCCTCGAGCTTGCGACGCTCGGCCGGCTTGGGCGCGGGCACCTTGCCCTTCGCGAAAAGGTCGCGGGCGGGGTCGCTCACCGGATCGCTCCGCGCAGGGGATGGCACGCCCGCGGGCTTCGCGGACCGGATCGCAGAGGGGGACCGTGCAGCATTCGCCTTCATCCTCTGACCATACCGGAACAAACCGGAAACAGAAAGGGGCCTTCACCCTCGGGGCAGGGGTACGGTCCCCTGCCCTGCGGGCCGCACACCCCCTGCCCTGCAGGGCAGGATACCCCATTGCATGGGATGGGGTTGGTTAAGAAGGGCTGACGGTCGCGGGAACCCTTTTACGGCCGGGGTCGATCGAGACTCAGGTGCCGACTCGCCCGCCGCCGTGCCTGGTGATCGCCACCACGGCCGGGCGCGGCGGCAGGGCCGGATCGAAGTCCGGCCAGCGGGTCGAGGGTGCCTCGAAGGTGGCGGGCGCGGCCTTGGGATCGTCCTCGTCGGCCTCGCCCGGATGCTGGACGGCGACGAAGAAGGTGGTGTCGTCGGGGGTGAAGTAGGGGCCGCACATCTCGGCCCCGCAGGGCACCCGGAAGAAGTGCTTGCCCGTTCCGCGCCCCTGCCCCTCCGTCTCCATGGCCCAGATGCCGTCGGCCCGGCCCGTGCGCGAGGCCGAGTTGCCGTCGGTGGCGACCCAGAGGCGTCCCTGCCCGTCGACGGCGCAATTGTCCGGCATACCGAACCAGCCGTCCTTCGTCGTCGCCGACGAGAAGGTCGCCCCGACCGCCGCGATGGCGGGATCGCCGCAGCGCACCAGAATCTCCCAGGCGAACCCGAGGGCGGCGTGGTCGCCATCGTCGGGGGTGAGTTCGACGATGTGGCCGAAGCGGTTGTCGGCGCGGGGGTTCACGGCGTCGACCTGATCAGGTTTGCGCTTCCCGTTGTTGGTCAGCATCACGTAGACCTTGCCGGTCTTCGCGTTGGCCTCGACGTCCTCCGGGCGGTCCATCTTGGTGGCGCCCAGGAGATCGGCAGCCAGCCGCGCGCCGATGAGCACATCGGCCTGGCTGGCAAAGCCGTTGGCGGGCGTCAGAGGTCCCTCACCGAACACCAGGGGCATCCAGGCCCCGCGCCCGTCGGGGTCGAACCGGGCGACATGGAGGGTGCCGGAATCGAGGAGATCGCGGTCGCCGCTATCGACCCGGCCCGCGGTGACGAACTTGTAGACGTAATCGAAGCGCTCGTCGTCGCCCTGGTAGACGACGTATTGTCCTTGCCTGGCGACGATGCCGGCCGCCCCCTCGTGCTTGAACCGGCCCATGGCGGTGCGCTTCTTCGGGACGGAAGTCGGATCGAACGGATCGATCTCGACCACCCAGCCGAAGCGGTTGGGCTCGTGGGGCGTCGCCCCGATGTCGAAGCGCTCGTGGAACCGGCCCCAGGCATAGGCGGAGTTCGGCAGGTTGAAGCGCGTGTGGTTGGCGGCCTCGGCGGAATCCTTCGGCAGGGCGCCCGAGAAGTAGTAGTTGATGTTCTCCTCGCAGGTGAGCCACGTGCCCCACGGGGTCGTGCCGCCGGCGCAGTTGTTGATCATGCCGTGGACGGCGCGGCCCGTGGGGTCGGCGGCGGTCCTCAGCCGTTCGGAGCCGGCGGCGGGGCCGGTGAGCACCATCGGCGTCTCGGCGGTGATGCGGCGGGCGTATCGCGAATCCGGCACTACGGCCCAGCGGCCGTCCGTGCGCCGGATCTCGAGGACCGAGCCGCCATGGGCCGCCATCTCGATCCCGACGAGTTCCTTCGTCATCCCCGCGAAGGCCACATCCCGGATGTCCTGGCGCCCGAGGCCGGGAAACATGAGCTCCTCGTTGGTGTACTCGTGGTTGACCACCAGGAGCCCGTGGGCGGCCGGGTCGGCGGCCCCCGGCATGGGGAAGTAGCCGACGAAGTCGTTGTTGTAGCCGAACTGCTGCGCTTGCGCGGCGGCCGACTGGTTGCGTGGGTCGAAGGCCGGGGCGCCCGGCAGCACGGGGTCGCCCCAGCGGATGAGGATCTCGGCGTCGTGCCCCGCCGCCACGTGATGGTGCGTATCCGAACCGGCTTCGATCTCGGCGAAGGGGAAGCGCGTCGGCGACGGATCCCGAGCGGCGAGACCTTGAGCGGCGAGACCTTGGGCGGCTCGGGCCTCCCCTGCGGCCAGGGCACGGGGCGTCACCACGGCGGCGATGGCGCCGACACCGAGGAGGCCGCGCAGCAGGTCGCGCCGGTCGAAGCGCGCGGCGACGACATCCCCGAAGGTGGCATTGGGGCTGGTGTTCGAGCCGGCATCCTCGGCGGCCTCGGCCGCCTGCGAGCGGGTTCGCGTCGGCTGCGTCATCGATCGGCTCCGTGAATCCTGGAAAACACGCCTCCTAGCGACCGCCCATGGCATCGGCGTGACGGTCCCGCGCAAACGAAAAAGCCCGGCCTTTCGGCCGGGCTTCTCACGATGACGGGAGTCCGGTGGCGCTCCGAGGGAGCGCCGGTCGGGTCCTAGTACGAGCCGAACTT
>NZ_LMMW01000009.1:0-84756 GCF_001422845.1 Methylobacterium sp. Leaf100
GCGCTCGCCCGACCAGCTCCGCCGGCCAAGCTACCCGTGGCGGAGCGGCCAACCGTGCACTAACTTTATCCTCGGACCACCTCGTGGGGGCCGATCAGATGAACTTGTCGCGCTGCTACTAGCGACCGTGCTCGACGGCGCCGCTGGCACACCGAACCCGTCCCGAAAGTTCGAACTCCCGACCGGTCGGGCAGTGCCGATGGAGTTTGACGGGGCCACCCTCAAGATTGGCCGCCATGGGCGAGGTGTTGTGTTCTCCCTGGAGTCGAAGACCACCCACTCAACTGAAAAGTTCGCAACGCCGTCGAGCTACGCAAGCGACCTCGCCGACATGATCCGAACTGCCATCGCTACGCATTGAGCCCGAGGCAAAAAAGAAAGGTCGCTGCGGACCTTCTCGCGACGGCCTTTGGATTTGGAAGATATGACCAATGCCCACGGAACATAGTGAAGGCTATGACCTATCGGAAGCGGAATGTGCCGCTCGAGAAGTCATGTCTGGAGAGATCGCACCGGCCCTACCTCAAACGCTCAGCTATGCCGTAAGCTCCGCCGGCATCGCAGCTTGGCAGGAGAGCAGGAGGCGTCACAAGATCGCCACGAAAGCGCTCGACGCGGCAGCGGATGCCCTACGCGCCGAACAGAAGCGCGTCGCCGCACAGGCGAAGACTCGGCGCCGGAACACGACGAATCAAGCGACGCTCCGTGCTGGTAGGCGCGCGGTAGACAAGGCCGTAGCCTTGGACGCCCTGGCCGGGCTGGTGATGCCAAGCCCGCCAAGGATTGGGCGGCAGGTAGTGAGGGGCGAAATTCTGGCGTTCCGGGCGTGGCTCGCGACCGATGGCGCCCGGCAGCGGCAATACCGACCGCATCGGCGAAGCTACATTCGGAGCCGGGTGCTCCTGCTGCAGATGCGGCTGGAACAGGGTGTAGATCCTACTCCAGCCGAGTTCGCACACCGCCTTGGTCCCGAATTTGACCGCCGCCGGAGCCTTCATCGCCTCACCCAGCTTGCGGGATTAGAGACAATGGACGGCCCATGGCCGCCGATGACAGAAAGCGGGCAACCCTATCCGTGCTGAGATGGCCGGATTGAGGGCTAACATTCTTTGATTGAAGGAAAAATCCCATTCCGGAGGGGTTCTTATCCGGAGAGGGTTGCCCGTCCGGTGTCACCGCTTCTCCTATAGTATGATTATGTGTCTTTGTTAGAACAGTATTTAAGATATGGCGGAGGCGGTGACACCGAGCGGGCAACCCTCTCACAGATCATCCCGGCTCCGGAAGCCCGGCACCCACCTAAACACTTGGTTCGGCCCTGATCGCAAAAGTTAGCTCTGGAGGCCCGCCACAGCCCGGCGGCTTTCGAAATAATCACGGCCGCACCCGAGCCCATGGCGGCCGCTGGTGAATCGCTACGGCGATCCAACGGGCACCCGGTTGCTGGATCAGCCTACGACCGCATTAACCTCAGCTTACCGATGGTCACAGCAAGAGATAGAGGTCTCGCGCCCCCCGGCGGCAACTACAACGAATGTTAGCCATGACGAGCGTGCATCATTGTATGAAGCCTCTGCCCATCACCGCCGACCAGATCCACCGCATCATTTGGGATTGCGATAGCGAGCGAACTTGGCCCGGTCGCGATCCGGCTGTCTCCTGCACGAGTGCCTGCACCGGCGATCTGGGCACTCACGACGACCTTCACGTGACCCTTGGCCACTTTGCCATCATCGAGGGCGGTATCTCATCCAAAGCGTGGATCGTCTGCGAGGCCGCGCCGGACAGCATCGGAGCGTTTTTCACGCTGCTCGACGCATTGCCCGAGGACAACGAGATCGCCGAATAGCCCACCAGCGCCAAAGTCCAATCCGGCCCGAACACCGACCTCACCAGGGCGTTACGACCCGGCGATATGGTGCGGTTAATCACCCCCGACATGATCGTTCGAGACGTGGACGGGGAAGAAATCACCTGCGCGCCGGCCAATGCTCCCGATGTTCTCGCTGGGAGCTACCCAGCCTCAGCCCTTAAGCGGATCGCGGTCACTGGTGCGGCTAGACTACCTCGACCGACGAAAGCGCCAGTGCCGGCGACTTCCCTCTCATAAGGCTACCTCAACCGTGATCCGATACGTCCTTCCTGCCCTTCTGGCGCTAGCGGTCCCGGCCGCCGCGCTAAATCTCGATCGCGAGACCGAGAAGCACCTGTTCGCCACTCTTTCGAACAAGCTCGACATGAACGAGGTCGTCAGCTTCGAGGTGGTGGTCTCTCTGTGCGCCGAAGTGAAGCGCACGTCCAAGGCCGACACGGGCTTTCGCATGATTCTGATCGGGTATCGCGTCACCCCGCCCGATGTCCTAGGATTGCGGGCCTACCTTCGCGACGAGGTTGCCCGCGTCAACGCGGATCCCCGCGAGGACGCGCGCTACAAGCCGATCGCCAGCTGGTGCGACGGCGCCCGCAAGGCGTAGGCTCCAACGCCCTCCAGCGCATCGTCAATCGCGACGGCAGCCCGGCCTTCCCGATCTGCTACCTCAACGGCTCCTGCCTCGTCTCCAACGGCACTAGGCACGGGTTAGCGAGATCGCCACGGGCCAGCAAAACCACATAGCTACAAAATTGCGCCCACAAAAAATCTACAAACCGGCATACAAGTGCCGCGCTATATGATTGAAATTCTTGAGAAAAACGATCTGGCGGAGACGGAGGGAAAATCTCCCCGCAACGCGGATAAGCCATTGAATCCAGGCAGGTTTCTAACTGAACCTGTCGATGTTCTGTGCCAGGCCCCGGTGACACGAGCTCACGTATTTCAGCCCGGGAAGCTGGCGTCAACGCCCAGGGAATGCAGGTCACGAAATCAAAAAATCAGACATATGGCCGGACTGGGGGCATGGGTTATACGCAGGATGCCAGTCGAATTGGGCCAGTCTGGGGGATCAATCCGCAGGGACCGATCCCCCCTAAGTTCACGCGACTTGCATCTGCCTGAGGTAGAGTATCTCCCCCCGCGGCTTCAGCAAGCTCTCTCGAATGCCTGCAGGGAGTATTAGCGGCCAACGTCGTCGGCTCCCAGAAAAGCCGAAGACTTGAGGATCAGGCCGGACACCGCATTTGGTCCTTGCGGAACATAGGCGTGCGTCGATCTCGACGGCCGACTGTCGTGTCAAAGCCTGCCGGTTGCGGGTCGGCGAGAGTAGGAAGGAGCGGTCCCTCCGCCGACCCACGCGCTGGCTAGGGCTTCTGGACCCAGTCGTTGACCGACCGATGCGTCGCTTGCAGGAGCGCTTCCGGCTTCTGGCCGGTTACTTTCCGGATAACGTATCGGCCGATCATGACGCACATGGCGATGGGGAGGACGATGAACAGGAAAAACGAAAGAACAGAAATCATCATCAATGTGGTTTCCATGACGAGCTCACTTATTTCCAGTTTGGGGGAGAGAACTAGGTCGAATCGTTGCCGAATGCCGAGATTGCCGGAGAGATCCGTTGTTCAATCGTCGAGGAGGTATTTGAACAGGAGGGTGGCGTGCGGGCTGCGGTCGGAGTAGCCCACGACCTCGCAGCCGCGCCGAATTGGGCCAGCACCGCGGAGCTTCAGGGTGTAGGCGTGATCCGAATAGGTGCCCGTCACCGGGTACGGGGCAGGCGGGCAGCCGGCCTTGAAGGCGTACGCCGTACCGACGACGGGCCGATTGACGTCCAGGCGTCCACGGAACAGCACGGTGCCGTGGGGGACGACGTCCCTGATGGATGCCTTGGGCTCGTGGTAGACGATCAGGCCTTTTTCGGGATCGGCGAACACCATGCTGCCGTTGTGCATCCACGGCCTCCCGGGGGGCGGGTCGCCTGATGACGCCGTCCCTGCGGTGGCCGAAGGGGCCTTCGAGGGGGTCTTCGGCCTGTCGCTTGGCTCGGCCTTAGGCGGCGGTGCCGCCGCCCTATGGAGCCCCTGCCTGACGGTGGGAATGCCGGAGGCGCAGTTCGGGTTGCCGACCTCCAGCTCGCCCTTACCTCCCTGGTAGTCGTTCTCGGCTTCCATGACGTAGACGTCGCCGAGGGGCGGGGCAGTCCCGGCCCAACCGCCCTGGGCGAGCATGGCGGTGCCCGACCCGGTGACGGACGAGACGTCACCCGTTCCCGGGCCACGCGCCTCGCACCGGACGTCAACCAGCCAGAGGGCCCGTCCATTCGAGACTTTGCCGTCGTAGGCGAAGGTTACCACGGTGCGGTAGGCGCGCCCATCGCGCGACTGGGTAGCTTCAGCCGACCATTGGTTGGTGATCGGACCCGCTCGCGCCGCCGAAGGAAGGGCGACGCTCGCCACGAGGATCAGGAAACAGATTCGGTTCGATTTCATTCCGGGACGCTTCGGCGGGCGGCACGCTGGGTGCCGGTGTGTTGCGGGCGCAGGCTGCGGACGGCTTCATCTCCACGCGACCCGGCCGTCCGCCGGATCGCACGAGAAGTCGGCGGCGATTACCGGAGCAACTGGAGGATGCCCTGCTGCGCGGTGTTGGCGAGGGAGAGCGCCGAGACCGCCAGCGAGTTGCGGGTGGACAGGGACTGGGAGTTCGCCGCCTCCTCGTTCATGTCCGCGCTGGTCAGGTTGGCCGAGCCGGTATCGAGGATGTTGCCGAGCTGCTTGGTGAAATCCTGGCGGGTCTGCACGCTCGACAGGTTCGAGCCGAAGCCGGATTGCAGGCTCTTCAGGCTGGCCAGCGCCGTCTTCAGGGTGTCCTGCATCGAGGCCAGCCCCTTGTCGGTCTGGATGTTGAACTGATCCGCGCCGGCGGTACCATTCACCGCCGTAGCGATGCCGAGGCTGTCGGCACTCAGGGTGCGGCCGGCAACCGAGAGCTTGGACTGATCCTTGCCGGTCTTCTCGTTGAAGATCACGTTCAGGGTATCGCCGCCGAGCAGGTTGGTGCCGTTGAACCCGGAATCCTTGGCGATCTGGTCGATCTGGGTGCGCAGGTCGTTGAACTGCGAGGCGAGCGCCGTGCGTGCCGCCGAGGTCTTGTCGTTCGAGAGACCGGTCGTATAGGCGGGGCCCGTCAAGCCGACGGCTACGTTGCCGCCTCCCGTCTGAGCCTTAGCGTCCACCAGAGCTGCGGCGGCATCCGCACCGCCGCCGACGCCGACCTGCAGCTTGTCCGAATTGCCGGTGACGGTGAGCTTGCCAGCGTCGTCGACCGAGGCCGAGGCCAGGCCCGAGGCGTTGATCGCGTCGACGAGGTCTCCCACTGTCGCGGTCGGGTCGAGGCTCTTGGTGTAGGTGTTCTCGCCATCCGTGAGCGTGACGGCGAGCTTGGCGCCGGTGATGCCGAGCGACCCCGCGCTGGCGTCGGTCGGTCGGCCCGCCGTGCCGCCGAGCTTCATCGCCATCGCGGTGGTGCGCAGGCTGGAGCCCGTCGCCTTTGCTTCGGCGGCGGTGGCGAGCGCCCCTCCCGTGACGGTCGGGCGATTGGCGGCGGCGGCGCTCTGGGCCTGGGTGACGGTCGATTGCAGCGACTTCACAAGGTCCGCGATCTTGGCCGCGCCGGTGTTGGCGGCCTGGATGGTCTGGACGCCGTTCGAGATGCCGTCGAGCAGGCCGGACAGGGCGGAGGACCGGTCCGAAAGGCTCTGCGCGGTGAAGAAGTTCACCGGGTTGTCGAGGGCGGAGTTGACCCTCTTGCCGGTGGACAGGCGGTTCTGGTTCGTCGCCGCGAGCGCGGCGGTGTCCTGCAGCGATAGCAGGTTCTGGCGCGTGGCGGCAGAGAGCGTGATGGCAGAAGACATGAAGAATTCCCAACCGATACCGTCGGTCGCTGATCTTGGCGACAGGATAAGGGTGGTTTTCCGTGGTTTACGACCTGATAAATATCCCGCTTTACCCAATGATTACTTGGTACTTTTTGTACAGATCAAGGTACTTTTTGTCCAAGACAGCATTTCAACAGTTTTTGAGGTCGTTTCTGACGTTTTCTGCAACCCAGAGCATTGACACCGGATTCCGATTGCATCACGAGAAAGAAAGCCAGAGCCAATTGGTCGAGGCGCGTCGAATAAAGTTCGCGTAAAAGATCACACTTGCGATGATCATCGATCAGCAACCTGGCGATATTGGTGATGATCGAAAGCGCAAGCAGGCATGGCGTGATGCCATCTCGCCGGTCTTTCATGCTTATATCGACGAGGACGTGATTGTTCCTCGCGACGTAATGATGGAAAATTACAATCTGCAGCGTTGCCTGTTCGGTCGCCTGAGGGCGCCCCGTCAAAGGATAGAACGGTTACCGCAGCAGATCTCGCAACAGGGAGTCGATCACCTACTTCTGCGCATCTACTTGTCGGGCAATGCTTGCGTCCGCTACGGAGATCGGGAGGACAACGTCGGGGCCGGTCATTTCTCGGTCTTCGACCTATCCCAGAAGATGGTCTCGGACACCGGCGAGGTCACGAGCTTCAACCTCCTGATGCCCCGCCGCTCGTTCGAGAGCAGACTGGGGGACCTGTCGTCCCGTCACTGCACTTCGTTTCGGTTCGATGCGAACCCGATCACCAAGCTGATGTCGGATCACCTGCGCAGCCTCGGACAATGCATCGAGGCGGCGAGTGCGGATCAGCGCGACAGCCTCTCGGTCGCGACCGTCGCCCTCGCCAACGCGGTGTTCACGGACCCGACCCGGGACGGACCGTATGCGCCGCAGACCATCCTCGCCATCGAGATCCGGCAGTTCATCGACACCGACATCCGCTCGTTCGATCTCGGGATCGAGAAGATCACCGGCAGATTCGGGATTTCCCGCACGGGGCTCTACGTCCTGTTCGAGCCCGACGGCGGCATCGCCACCTACATTCGGAACCGGCGCCTATCACTGGCGATGCGTATCCTCGCCGGGCTGGAGGGCGGCCCGCGCCGCCGCATCTCGAATGTCGGCTTCGAATGCGGCTTCGAGACCGAGAAGATGTTCAGCCGGGCCTTCCGCCGGAAGTACGGCGTGAATCCCCGCGACGTCGACGGCAGCTATCGTTCCCAGGCCCAATTCGAACACGGCGCCACCCTGATGTCCTGGATGAAGAGCCTGTGACGATAATCTCCGACACTGCGCCGGTGGTCCTCGGTGGCAGGCTCCTCGTGCATGGGAAGGGCGAGTATCCCTGTTCCGTTCGCTCTTCGTCGGTGGATGCCCTGGAAGTCCGAGGGCAAGGCGAACCCGCCGGGGGTGACCGGGTCACCTGCCAGGTGGAGGGATTGGGCTATTTCGACGGTGTCGTGACGCGGACGCGGGCGGACGGGTTCGTCATGGCGGTCGCCGGCACCGAGGCCCTCCGGTCTCGCCTTGCCGCACGGCTGGAATGGCATCGCTGTCGGGCCGCCGGTGCGGACGACCTGCGCGCGCATCCGCGCATCATCCCGAGCAGGACCGACGTCACCGTTCGGACGGCCACCGGGCCGCGGGCCGGGTTCCTCCGCGACGTGTCCCGGACGGGCGCCTCCATCGGGATGTCAGAGCCCCGCCCTGCAATCGATCAGATCGTGACCGTGGGCAAGCGGCACGCCACCGTCGTTCGGCATTCCGACGACGGCATCGCGGTCCGGTTCAACCTCCCGATCCGCCCTGAGGATCTCACCGTCGACCTCGTCCTGTGAGGGACGCCGTCGAGATCCATGCCGCACCCATGCGGACAGAGGCGGACGGCGGCACCCCGAGGATCGAGGTCCTGTCGAAAGGCCCTCGCACGTCGAGACCTCCGCTACTGTTCGTTCACGGCACGTGGCACGCGGCTTGGTGCTGGGACGAGGGGTTCCTCGACCGCCTCGCCGCTCAAGGCTGGGAAGTCCATGCCATGAGCCTTCGGGGCCATGGTGGCAGTGAAGGCCATGACCGACTGCGCTGGACACGGGTGCGCGACTTCGTGGACGATATCGCGAGCGTCGTCCGAACCCTGGCGCGCCCACCCATCCTGGTGGGCCACTCCATGGGCGGGTTCCTCGTCCAGAAGTTCCTTGAGAATGGGAAGGCGGCCGGAGCGGTGCTGCTCGCGCCGATGCCGCATTACGGCGTGGCCTCGACCACCCTTCGTCTTCTCCGGCAAGACCCGGTCGGCGTCCTCCGAGCGAACGCGACCTTCAGCCTGACGGCGATGATCTCGACGCCCGCCAAGGCCCGGCGCCTGTTCTTCTCCGCGTCGATGCCGGACGCCGACGTCGAACGTCACTTCGGTCGCCTCCAGGACGACGCCTTCCTGGCCTACGTCGACCTGATGGCCCTCGACCTCTGCAAGCCGTCGCGCGTGACGGTGCCGATCCTCGTCCTCGGTGCTGGGGATGACGCTATCTTCACACGCCGACAGGTCGAGGCCGTCGCCGCGGCCTACCGTACCACCGCGGAGTTCTTCCCGGGCATGGCCCACGACATGATGCTGGAGAGGGGGTGGGAGGCCGTCGCCGACCGGATCGCCGAATGGGTCGGACCGCTGCCGTCTAAAAAATCGAGCGACCATGTCCAAGCTCTTTGAGAACCATGGATGTAAACGTGGTGGTCATTTGGCCATTCGGTATCACCCGTCAGGGCGGGAAAGGGAAAAGCGGAAGTGTCGTTCCCCTTTCCCCTTTCCTGTAGGGGGGGATTGTTAAGCGGCACGCCCGCAATATCGCGTCCCGGAGGGACGCGCATGCCGACCCAGGAACAAGTTTGGAAGGCCGCCGACGACGTCCTGGCGCGCGGCAAGGAACCCGTCTGGATGGGCACCGTCCTCGCCGAACTGCGAAGCTATGGCCAACCGGGCGACGCTTCGTACGTCGGCGGCACCGAGCGTACCGTCGGTCCTCACCTCAAGTTGTGGAAGGTCGTCCGCGACTACACCCCCAGGCCCCGGATCGAGAGCCTTCCGAAGCGCCTCCAGGACGACCACGCGAAATTCATGAAAGCGGTCTGGTCCGCCGCGACGGGGGAAGCCGACGCGCGCAGGGAGGACGAACGCCTTAAGTGGGCCGCTGAAATCCGGGCGAACGACGCCCTGAGGGTGGAGGCGATGGTCGAGACGGAGGCCGCCCGGGCGGAGGCGGCCGGCCTGAGGACCGAGACCGAAGCTTTGCGGGCCGAGAATGCGACCTTACGCGATCAGGTTAGGCGGCTACGCGAGCGGCTCGATCACGCCCGGTCGGAGGATTACTGGGAAAAGGTGATGGGGGAGGCATACGAGATCCTGCCCCCGGAGGAAGCGACGTCGGCCGGATGGATCTTGGAGCGCCTTTCGCGGGGGACCATGCGCATGGGGCGGTTCGTGAAAGAGCCCATGGACGAGGCGACGCTCCGCAAGAAGATCGAGGTTCGCGCCAAAGCCGCGCGATACTTCGAGCAGCGGGGTAAGGACGCCTATGCCCGCCTGCCCGGTTGGGATGGTCCGCTCGGCCGCAAGGTCTTCGCCGATGGCAAGACGCTATCGAAGCGGAAGGCCCCAGATGTCGGTGAGCCCCCATAGGGTCCAGGCTCGCCTCTGATCACTCGTGGCCTCGGCGTCGATCCGATCTGCCGCGTGACGGGCTCGGGCGGCTGTGGCGGCATACCGGGCCAGCATCGGATCGATGCCGTTCAGCCTTCGACGGAGGACGTGCCGGCGGGACGGGGTGAGCGAGCGGAGCCTTCCCATCGCAGTGCCCGGACCGCCTCCGTGACGTCCGATACCGCCACCGTCAGGTCGGACAGGGTCTCCACCAGGTCGTCGAAATTCGACCCGTCCTGGTCCGGGGGCCCCAGGGCCGCCAGGATCGCGTGAAGCAGGCGCTCCTGCGTCTCCAGGCGCCGCACGATGTCCGCGTCGTCCATCCGTCGTTCCTTCCAGTTGCAAATCGAACAGGCGCGCCTTCACCGTCGCCGCGGGAATGCGCGCACCCTCGAAGTGTCGCGCCGCCGCGCCGAGTATCCGCGTCGCGAGATGCGTCGCGCCGCTCGCGTCAACGACGACCGGGCCGACGCGACCCTGGCGCAGGTCGAGCCCGCGGACCCGCAATGCGGCCAGGAAGGCCGGACCGTTCCCTGTCTCGCGCCAGGCCGCCAGGGTCGCGCGCCGCAGGTCGTCGAGCCCGATGCCGGTGCGCTCTTCGGTCATCCGCTCCCGTGGCGTGAGCTTCGCGACGGGGCGTGCAGATTCGGTAGCGCCGGATGCGACGAGCCAATCCGCGACGTCGGATCGGCGGTCCTGCCGAAGGCGTTTGGCAATCGAGCGGGCGTGCTTCGAGGGAACGGCCTCCATGCCGAACTCGAACTCGACGATGCGCCCGCACTTCTCGCGACGGGCGTAATCCCAGGACAGGTTCACCACCGTTCCGGAAGGGCGGACGATGCCGTAGACGCGATGCTCGTGAAGGCGTCCGCCCTTGCGGTGCTCGACCCCGCAGTACGGTTGGCCGGCCATTCCGAACTCGGTCTCGAACAGGGCCCAGAAACGCCCCCGGGCCGCGGCGTTGTCGGCAATCGCCGGATCGGGGCTGCAGAACACGTGGTAGATCGGTCTGTCCGTGCGGCCACCGGCGGCTTGGGCGACCAGCTCGCGGACCTGATCGTGGAGCGTGAGACTTCCGAGGCCCCGTGCCGGGATGATCGCGACCTCGTTCTCGGCCTTCATCAAGTGATGGGGAAGGGCGTCCCCATGCCCCGACCCGCGTGTCGCTCCCGAAATCACGGGGTGGGGCGGCGCACGACGAGCGGGATCAGGAGCGACCTGGCCTCTTGCAGGCTCTGCTTCGCCGAGGCCTCGTCACGGACGGAAAGGGCGGTGCTGACCCGGGCGAGTTCCCGGATGGCGGCGGCGATGGCCGCGTGGTCTTCCTCGGGCCTGCGGATCGGCCGGCCGCTTCGCGCGTCGTCAGGAGATTGCATCGCGACGCGATCGAGCAGGAGGCGTCGCACCCAGGCCCCGGCGGTGATCCCGTCGCGATGGGCAAGAGCCGTCACCGCCTCGCTGAGCTCCCCGCTCATGCGGGTGACGAAGCGGACGTACAGTCCACGTCGCCTCGTTCTCGAAGGGGGAGACGGCTGGATGGGGTTTGAGGTGCCGGAACGGGCCGGGATCGAGTTCGACGAGGTGTCGCTCATTTTCTTGGTCTTTCGCGTTCTTGGTCGTGTTCGGTGCGGCCGGGTCCTTAGATCGGCTTGCGAGGGGGCGGGGGATGATGGACGGCGTCGTCCGGGACGAGCGTCGGCCCGCCACCGCCGCCATCGGTGCGGGTCTGTCGGCGGGCTGCCCGCTCCAGGGCCGCGGCTCGCTTCGCCTCGATCAACCGCATGACCGCAGACGGGACTTCCAGATCGGGAGGTACGGGACGGTCGTAGATCCGGGCACGGGCGGTCTCGGCGTCGAGGGCCGCGAGCGCATGTTCCCAGGTTGCGAGGTCGTCCATCATCTGCTGCATGGCGCTGATGCGCTCGCAACGCTCCTCCCGGGCCGGGCTCGCACGCCACGGGGTCTGGGACGTCAGGCGTCGGGCGCGCTGCCACGCCCAGATCTCCGCCCCCATCGCCAGCGACAGCCGCCTGTGTTCGGCCGCCCCCAATCTGTCGAAGGTGTCCGCGTCGATGGCGCGGGCGTAGTCCCGCGTCGCAGTGGCGAGCGACGGTACCTTTATAGCAGCGGCGGGCCAGCGGGCCGCAGGGGACTCGGTGGCAGTAGCATCGCCGCCGGCCGCAGCGGGCGTCGGTGCGAGAATTTGCGAGCGAACAAGGCGCTGTCGAAGCCATATGAACGGCATGTCCGCCCCCTTTCAGGCGAATCGAACCAATCTGGTTCGGGACCGCCATGAAAGCACCGGGAGCGTTTAATCCTAGAGGGATGCCAATTCTAAATGAATGGGGATGACAATTTAGGCAACAATTCAGACACCGATAAAATCTTATCGATCAGATTTACGTATCGTACTTGTCATCAGATCGAATGCCGCCGACGTTTCAAGACGAAATCAACACACGTCATATCGCAAGCACCATCGGTGCCCGCAGCGCTCTCAGAACGGAACGAATCGCCGGAGACGACCAGTCACCCTTCAATATTTGTCATCCCATGGGATGACATCCATGGCTTGTGATAGGACCAATAGCCATGCTGATGCCGTGAGATTTGGAAAAACAGGATCGCACGGGAACAATCGAACCTCCACCACGGCGAGGTTCACCCATGTACACGGCCATCACCCGCATCCTGCGCGCGATCCACATCATCCCGCCCGCCAAAGTCGACCTGGTGCGAACGCGGCCCTCGGCGAAGAAGGGAGAGGCGACAGCCACTCGCCCGGCCGAAGCGACCGTGACAGCGGCGCCGGTGAACCGGGATGCCACGAGAAAGGACGTTAGGAAGGTAGAGCCAGCCATGGACGGCATCCCAGGGGATGCCGTCCAGAGGATGCCACGCGTGGCATCCCCAGGGCTCCCGCCCGTGGACCCGGTAGTGGCGGCTCATGCCGCGCGGACGTCGCGCCCGGCCGAGGGGGCGAACACGAAGTCATCGGCTGCGGCCGTGCATGACGATCCCGTGCCCGAATCACGCAAGCCGGCATCGGTGCCGATGGGGGCGGCCTTGGATTTGGGGTCTGAAGTCCAGGCGCCGACCGGCCTTATTTCGTGCCGAGATGTCGCAGGGTACAGCGCCGCCAATCCTTGCGACGACCCCTCGGGACCGGAAGCCGCGAGTGGCCTGTCACAAGGATTGCCAAAGGATCATCGCGGTCCGGTCGAGGAACCGGATAAAACCGAGACGGCGTCGGTTTCCGCTGTTTCGTCAAATGCTTGCGAAGGCGCCGTTGCCGTGGCCGGTAAGGATAAGGCTCCCGATCCGGGGAACGGAGAGGATGGGGGAAACCGAGGCACCGGCCCGGTGAGGCCTTCCCCAGGCGATGCGCCGGCCGTCCCGATTGACTCCCGCGACGGAGATCGTTTGCATCGCGAGGAGACGCCGGCCAAGCGATCCACCCGGATCCCCCCGAGGATCGCCGACCGGCCGCGTATGGAGGAGTGGGCCGACGACGAATTGCTGACCCTGCCCGAGGCCGCCGCCCTGTTCTGGCCGGCGGGCCCGATCACCACCAATACCCTGCGGACGGCCGAGCGCGATGGAACGCTGACGGTCACCAAGGTGGCGGGCAAATTCTTCACCACGCCGATGGCGATCCGTCGGATGGGCGTCGACGAGGTCGGCAGCAGAGAAAAGGAGCCGGACCGGACCGAGGCGTCGCCTCAGGCCCTGTTCCAGATGAAGCTCGCCGAAGCCAAGAGGCTCGGCCGGGATCGCTCACGCCCGAGGCGTGGGGCGAAGAGATCTGCCGTGCTCACCACGTAGGTGGGTGGGGCAGCAAGTCGGCGGACACGAGGCGCGTTCAACTTGGCGGAAGATCCGCCCCGCGTCCGCCTCCCGAAACGCCCGCACAGGTGCGGGCACAGGATGACGGACCCTAGAATCATGGCTGAGACGATGCAAGTGGGCGCGCTCGCGCGTGCCGCGGAGGATATCCGCGAGGTGTTGATGACTGCGGCGGCGGCGGTCCCGGAGTTCGAAAGGAGGCGTGGGCCCGCGCCCATCGGCCCGCACCTTGTGGAGCGGAAGGCCAAGTCCGAAGGCGGGGAGGCCACGCTCTACATCCGCGACGGCAAGAAGGAGATCTCGACCCGCCTGCCGCCGTGGCTTCGGGCGGACGCCGAAACCCTCCTTGACCTGTACAAGCTGCAGAAGGGCGCCAAGGAGCGCGGCATCGTCGCGCCGCGCATGGTGCCGGTCGTCGCGGCCCTCGCGCACCTCCTCGACGCCGACAGGCCCCTTTCGACCGCAGGTAAGAAGGCAGCCCACAGCTACCTCATGCGTTCCACCCGGCTCGCGACCCTTTCGAAATTCTTCGGCGACGCGGTGTTCAAGGACGTGACGACCGTCAAGTGCAAGGCGTTCATCGAGTGGCGCATCACCCTGCCGGATGCCCGTTACTCTCCCAACAACCCGGATGCGCCCCTCGCGAAGGAGGCGAGCGCACGTGAGGACCTTTACGATCTGAGCAGGGCCATCAAGCTCTACGCCGACGAGCATGCCCTGACCTGGCATCCGGAGGTCTACCTGCCGAAGGCGGGACCCGGACGGACCCGCTGGCTCAGGCCGGTCGAGCTCGACCGGATCTACTGGGCGATCCGCGGCCGGATCTGGGACCATGAAACCAACGGCTGGAAGACGGAGACCGTGGCGGACGCGGACGGGAACGTCGTCACCCGGCGGGTGCTGCGTTGTGCCGACACGATCCGAGCGCGCAAGCCCGTACGCCGGTTCGTGTTCATCGGCGTGACCACCGGCACCCGAAACACCGCGATGCGCGAGACGAGGTGGCAGATCTCGGCGGAGGGGGGCTGCTTCGACCTGGAAGCCGGACTGATTCACCGGCGCGGCTTCGGTCTCGACCCGAACTCGGGCAAGCCGCGTGCGAGTTCCAAGATCTCCGAGAGGACGGTCACGACGCTGCGACGGTGGCGCGACGCGGATCTCGCAGCCGGTATCGAGCACGTCATCCACAAGCTCGACGGCACCCCGTACGCCCGAAGCCCCGACTACATCTGGAATACGATCATCCAGGACGCCGGGCTGGGCAAGGACGTCGTCCGTCATACGCTTCGCCACACGGCGGCGACCTACCTGCGCATCGCCGGCGTCGATGTGCGCCAGGCTGCCGATCTCCTCGGCATGGCCGTCCAGACGATGGTTCGCGTCTACGGACAATGGACGCTGGAGGGCCAGGAGGAGGCCGCCGAGGCCATCGCCGATATCCGCGGGCTCAGGAAGGCCATGCCGCTGCTTTCGCTCGTGCCGACGCCGGCGCTGCCAGTGGTGATGACGACGCCCGCGAACGACGACGTCTCCGATCAGGCCGCCTCGCATGACCGACGTCGCGTGGATGTCGCCGCCTCGCGGGTCTCCCGGCCCGAAGGGTTGGCAGCGCGTCGCGCCCCCGGGCATCTCGCCATCGTCGCTTGAAGGTCGGGATGCGTGTCTGGGCGCGGTCCCCTCCATGTAGAATGCCGGCCGGAAAGCCCCGGTGGCATTCTTGCGGATGCGACCTGATGGAGGAAATCTGACGGATGGAACCCATGGCCTAGGTCCGCTTTCCGACCCAACCTCACCGTAGCAGTCGAACTGTATCGGTCTTGGAAGCGGACGTTCGCCGGAAGTTGGAATTTGATTCGGCAATCATGTTCTGGTTCATAAAAAAAAGGCGGGCCCGAAAGCCCGCCGATCCATGTCCGCGCGACAACTGCTTGGAGGACGTACGTCACGCGGGGGTCGGATCAGTCACTGTCGCAAACAGCCCTCTTCATCGCTGGCGCGAGGGCGTCACGCCGTTCCTCCGGGCAGCGGTCGTTGCACCGGAGAACACCGGGGGCACCCGCTCGGAATGAGCGGGTGCAATTCGGGGATTTGGTCAGTTGGGCAGGGCGAAGACCGTGAGCTGACCGCCGAGGTTGGTATAGCTCGACAGCGCGGCGTAGCCGCCCACGGCGCCGAGACCGGCGTTCGGATCGGTCAGGCCGGCAGCCAGGCCGATGCCGGCCCAGCCACCGACACCCGACAGGATGGCGAGGTGCTGCTTGCCCTTGTGGGTGTAGGTCATCACGTTGCCGATGATCCCCGAAGCCGTTTTGAACTTGTAGAGTTCCTTGCCCGTCTTGGCGTCGACAGCCTTAAGGTAGCCTTCGAGGGTCCCGTAGAACACGACGTCACCAGCGGTAGCCAGCGCACCCGACCAGACCGAGAACTGCTCTTGGTTCGACCACTTGATTTGGCCCTTCAGGTTGTCCCAGGCGATGAAGTTGCCCATGCCGCCGTGGCTGTTCGGGGCCGGGTACATCGAGACGGTCGCGCCGACATAGGGCTGGCCGGGGGTATAGCTCACACGGAACGGCTCGTAGTCCATGCAGACGTGGTTGGTGGGCACGTAGAACAGCTGGGTCTTCGGCGAGAAGGCGGCAGGCTGCTGATCCTTAGTCCCGAGGGCGGCGGGGCACACACCCTTCGTATTGGTGTCCTCACCGTTCTGGTCGGTGGAATACTTGGCCTGGACCAGCGGACGGCCATAGGTCGGCGACGCCTTGTCCAAATCGATCTTCGAGGCCCAGTTCACCACGGGGTCGAACTTTTCCGCCACGAGCACCTCGCCCGTCGCGCGGTCCAGGGTGTAGGCGAAACCGTTGCGGTCGAAGTGGGTGAGGAGCGGTCGTTCCTTGCCATCGACCTTCTGGTCCGTGAGGATCATCTCGTTGATGCCATCGTAGTCCCATTCGTCGTGCGGGGTCATCTGATAGACCCACTTGGTCATGCCGGTATCGGGGTTGCGGGCGAAGATCGCCATGGTCCACTTGTTGTCGCCCGGACGCTGCTTGGGGTTCCAGGTCGACGGATTGGCGGTCCCGTAGTAGACAAGGTCGAGCTTTGGGTCGTACGAGTACCAGCCCCAGGTCGCGCCGCCGCCGGTCTTCCACTGGTCACCCTCCCAGCTCTTGAGGGAGGAATCCTTGCCGATCGGTTTGCCGAGCGACGTCGTCTTCGCCGGATCGACGATCATGTCGTCATCCGATCCGACGCTGTAGCCGCGCCAGACGCGGTTGCCGGTCTTCGCGTCGTAGGCGGTAAGGTGACCGCGGATGCCGTACTCGGCGCCGGAGATCCCGACGATGATCTTGTCCTTCACCGGCAACACCGTGGCCGTATTGGTCTCGCCGATCTTCGAATCGCCGTTCTTGACCGACCAGTTCACCTTGCCGGATTTGGCGTCGAGCGAGACCAGGGTGGTGTCGGCCTGGTGTAGGATGATGGCGCCGTCGGCATAGGCCAGCCCGCGATAGACCGTGTCGCAGCACATCACCGGGATGACGGACGAGTCCTGCTTCGGCTCGTATTTCCAGAGGATCTTGCCCTCGTTGTTGAGATCGAGGGCATAGACGATATTGGGGAAGGGCGTGTGAACGAACATCATGTCACCGATGACCAGCGGCGAGCCTTCGTGGCCGCGCAGCACGCCGGTGGAGAAGTTCCATGCGACCTGCAGGTTCTTCACATTGCCGGCGTTGATCTGGTCGAGCTTCGAGTAGCGCGTGTTGGCGTAGTCGAGCGTCTGCAACACCTGCTGGTTGGGGTCCTGGCTGCGCTTCAGCACGTCGTCGTTGGCCAGTGCGGCGGTAGCGCCCGCAGCCACGAGGCCCAAGCCGAGAAGGCAAGCGTGTTTCATGGATTTCCTCCCGTCGCCGGCTGCCTTCTTCGATGGTCTCGCGGAGCAGCCCGACGGACCGGACGCTACGGACCCGCCCGGCCTCTCGGTAGGGCAAGATCCCCGTCGTCGATTGGGCATTTTGCCTGATCGTCGGCAGGGCACCTTGCAAGCATCGAGCGATTGCGTGCCTCTTCCTCGCGGTATGCGAGGAGCGTCGAGGGCATGGGTCTCTTCATCGGGCTGATTCTCCGGGTGGCCGCCGTAGTGCTACTCTGCCTGAGCCTTGCCACGGCCTGGGTCGTCGCCGAGGTCCATGAAGGCCTTCGCGAGGAGACGGCGGCGTCGGCCGACCGGGTGGTTCGCGAAGCACAAGAACTCGCCTGGCGGGAATTGACATGGCGCGGCAGCACCGGGCGTTTCGCCAAGTATGCTTTTCCGGATTGGCGCAGCTCGCACACCCTGCGCTTCATCAGCCCCGGGAACTGCGTCGCCCTGACCTGGGCCGGTGAAGCGACCCTCCAGCAATGCAGCGGCCTGGAAACGGCCGGCCGGCCGGCCCCGGCTTGGTTCGAGGGGCTCTATCGCGGGGCCTTTGGCGATATCGCGCCGATCCGCCGGGTGGTCACCCTGAACCGCAGGGAAGCCGGCACCGTCGTGACGACGCCCGACCGGGGCGCGGCCGTCCGCCAGGTCTGGCGGCAGGTGCGAGTGCTGATCGCCGCCGCCGCCGCCATGGCCGGCGGCATCGCCCTTCTGGCCGCGCTGGTGATCGGTGTCGCCTTGCGGCCGGCGCGGGTCATCACCCGAGGTCTCGGACGGATGGAGCGGGGCGATCACGCCACGAAGCTGCCCCGTTTTCGGGCGCAGGAGTTCGACGGCATCGCGCAAGCCGTCAATGCCTTGAGCGAGCGACTTCAGCACACCGACGCCGAGCGGACCGCCCTGACCCGGCGTCTCTTCGCTGTTCAGGAAGAGGAGCGCCGCGCCCTCGCCCGGGATCTCCACGACGAGTTCGGACAATGCCTGACCGCCACGGGCGCCTTGGCGAGCGCCATCGAGGCCGAGGCAAGCGATCGCCCGGCGTTGCGGGACGACGCCCGCGCGATCGGCCGGATTACCCGTGATATGATGGGGACGCTCAGGAATGCGCTTGCGCGTCTGCGCCCGCCGGACCTCGATGAGTTCGGCGTGGAGCATGGATTGCGCCGCCTTGTCTCCACGTGGCCAGGACGCAGCGCGAAACCCGCCCCCTTCAACCTGAGCTTCTCCGGGGACCTTTCCACATTGAGCGGACCGATGGCCCTCAGCATCTACCGCATCGTGCAGGAATGCCTGACCAATGCCGTTCGCCACGGACGGCCGACCCGGGTGGATGTCGGGATCGTTCGGACGCCGGATCGGATAGAACTCGCGGTTGTGGACGATGGCGGGGGCGACGCGGTGCTCGTGGAGACCGGTCGCGGTCAGGGCGTCCTCGGCATTCGGGAGCGGATCGGTGCCCTCGGTGGAACCCTGTACATCAATTCTGCCCCCGGCGGCGTAAGCATCGAAGCTACGATTCCGTGCGAGTCCAACGCCGACCAATCGCCAAGTCCAACCAACCAGACGGCTGATCGAGACTTGGCGTCGATGGAACTTGCCGCATGAACGAGACCGCGATCCTGCTCGTGGACGACCATCCGGTCGTGCGGGAGGGCTACCGCCGCTTGCTGGAGCGTCAGCCGGGATACCGTGTCGTGGCCGAGGCCGAGACGGCGGCCGAGGCCTACCGAGCTTACAAGGCGAGTAGCCCGACGGTGGTGATTATGGATCTGACCCTACCGGGACCGAGCGGCCTAGAGGCGGTCCGGCATATCCGACAATGGGATCCTCGCGCTCGCATCCTGGTGTTCACTATGCATCAAGGGGCGGCCTTCGCCCTAAAGGCCTTCGAGGCAGGGGCCGCAGGCTACGTCACCAAGAGCAGTGCACCCGAGGAACTGATCCGATCAGTTGCCCTAGTGGTCCGTGGCGGACAGGCCGTCAGCGCCGATATCGCTCAAGAGCTTGCCGCGGAACGACTCGGAGGTAAGCGCTCGCCACTGGACGAACTCGCTCCCCGAGAGGTGGAAGTGCTTCAACTCGTGGCATCTGGCATCACAACAGAGGCCATTGCCAAGGCACTCAATCTCAGCCCAAAAACCATTCAGAACTACCACTATGGCATCAAAGCTAAGCTTGGTGCTCGAAACGATGCCCATCTGGTCTGGTTGGCCATCGAAGCGGGCGTCATCAGGCCAGGCGTTCTCCATACCGACACCTGATGGAGAAGCAGATCGTCGCAATACCTTGCTCTCTCACCCGAAAGCCGACAGGCCGAAATCTACCCATCTCGGAGGCTTCGAGTGGGTACTATCCGACAGGTTTCTGCCACTCGCTCGCATTCGCCACCGGTCGGTAGGGCGATGCAACTTCCCCTGCGTATGCGTGAAGCCAGCCTCGGCGGTCGACCCAACCAACACCCTGGTCTTGCCAAATTTCGGGGGCATCGCTCGGTCATGCCGAACATGCTTCCGGTGTTCGAAGCGGGACGTTCTCTCGCAGCCGCGGAATTGCTGCGGCGAGAGAATGTCCCGGCGATCAAGGAACCATCCCATGGCGCTCAAGATGCCAAAGGCCCGGCTCGTACGCCCGCCACCTGCCGCAACGATCATCGTCGATGCCGGAACGTATCATAAACTCGATCAACCGGGCGCACTGACCTGCGTGGACGTCCGCTGCAACGCGGAACTTCGTCACGTCCCTCGCCAATCGGAAAACAAGCGCAACGTCCAGGCTTACTTCGGCCGGAAATCGAAAGCGGTGCACGCCCGCAACTGCCGGTTCGACGTGACGGCGACCGTCACGCGGATCGTCGCGGGATCGGCGCATTTCGAGGAGGGGCGGAGGCCTATTGTCATAGGGCCGGACGGCAGGGCGGTATTCCGGCTGAACATCGTCTTCGATGACATACGGTCCCTCGCCGCGCTCGCAGATAGGGCGGAAGCCGCTCCCGAAGCCCGTGAGGGGGCCGATTACGTGGCGGGTGTCAGGGCGCTGTCGAGGTACTTGCGTCGGGCCAAGGCGCTGCTGGCGCTGATCGCGAGACTCGGGGACACGGACGAGATCAGGGATGTCGTACGGATCTCCTACGGAGGTGCCATTATCCCGTGGCGGGACTTTTTCTACGAACCGGACGAACTCGGACGGCTGTACGGGCGGCTACAGGCACTGAAAGAGGCGCGCCGGCCTTTGCACCCTGTCGCAGTGGTGCTCCGTCCTACGAGGGAGCGTAGAACGACGGTGCGCGACGCGGTGATCAGATGTCGATCCGAGGAATTGGCCGTCCCATCCGGGGGAACGGTGCGCATCGCACCCTGTCTGTCATGCCGACCGCATGCCCTGGCGGGGGGGCTCATCACGGATCGGCCGTATCTCGTCTGCGGACTGCCAAGGCCGCGCCGCGGCGATCTGGATTTGCGTCCGGGGCAGGATGTAGTGGCGGGCGTAGACCTCTACATGGACGTCGTATCGCGCAACCAGTTCGCGCTGTGGCCGCACTGAAGCGGCACCAAGTCGGTTGCGCCTGCCCGCATCTCCTCCGCCGTGGGCCGTAGGTCGGATGCCACCCACAGTGCGACGCGGGCGATACATCCGAAGGGCTGGCCGGATGCGACGGCGGCCAGCGTTTCTTGCCATGGCAGCGCCGCGTCGGGCCAGGAATGGTCTACCGCAAGGATATCGGCGTCGTATGCAAGGCAGTCTTCATCGCCGAGCTTGAAGTCCGTGCCGTCGTCCATTCGGAGGAGCAGGTCCCTCCCGGCGGCTCGCACGGAGCAACAGCGTGCGGCGTAGTCCAGGGCGGTCCCCTCGGAGGAGAATACCCCAATCGAGATGTCAATTCGAAGCGGTCCTCGCCCCCAGTACGTGCCGGCCCCGAAGCGATGGGGGCCGCATGCTCGATTACGGTCTTGGATGGTCATGGCGGCCCCTGTCGGACAACCACGATCGGTTGCGAATCGCCCTGCCACAAGGTTTGTCGCCATGGCGGGCGGAACAGACCCGCGCGGACAGGGACCGGGAGGGAGCCATGGCCCTGGGAATCGTCGGGAAACCGTCGGGAACGGGGGGCTGCGGCCCTACCGCGTGTTTACGGATAGGAAACTACCTGTCCCCAAGTCATTGATTTTGATGCGTTCGCACCGTGACGGATTGGGTTTCGTGCGATCCGGTTCCCTCGGAGCCGGCAAAACCTTCGGGAAACTTTCGGGACGATTTTTCGGCTGTAGCCACCCGAAAACTCAGCATTCCGCCAGGTCCGCGGTCCCCTGGGCCCAGCCGGCTATGAGGGGATGGACCACCGATTGCCCAGGCATCGGATCAGGCCCCCGGCACGAAGTACCTCCTTGGCCACGCCATAATGGTCCAGGTCCAGGTCCACCGCCCGGGCGGCCTGGTTGAGCTCCCCGGGGGTCAGGCCCGCAGGCCCCGCTTTCGTCAAGGCGGCCAGGATGATCGACATGGCCCGAGCACGCGCCGCCGTTTCCACGGTCTCGTTTCGCGCCCGTGGCTGACGAGATGGCAGGTCCAGCCGCTCCACGATCCCGATGAGAAGGACCTCCTGACGAGCGAGTAGGTCGACGAGGGGCCTCAGGATGTCCTGCCCTTCGAGGAGAGGGGCTGTCGACGGGGCCGGAGCCGGTAGAATGTCGCGGTCACGCGCGAGGAGATAGGCGCGGACTGCGTCCACGAAGACATCGCTGACCGTCCGACCTTCGTCGACGGCGAGGAGCTTGACGGCCCGACGTATCTCCGACGGCACGTAGACCATCACCTTCTCGTTGACAGCGCTTGCCTCAAGTCTCGGTACCACTGGCACTCACCATGCGGATCGAACAGCATGCTGTTATGACAGCATGCTGTTAACGCATCGTGCCATTCCATCAGAGTGGAGTGGGCACGGTGCGTCGCCAAGGTGGGGCGTTCAGAAAATCAAGGCGAATGCCTTCCTCCCGATGTCATTGGGCGATCCTCATTTATTTGACCGGCTTACCCGTATCACCACACCAGTTGACCCGCCCCCGAGCGAGCCAGAAATGCGAGTAGCATCGTGCGTGACGCCAAACCGAAGGTTTCAAGCTCGGCCTGCCAAGCCGGTCCGATTGGCACGACCAACTGCTCTTGCCTTGAGCGATCGATATATCGATCACATCCCCACACCCGCAGGGGCATTTGAAGACGGCCCATTTCGGCCATGGGCCGCTCTTCACGACGTAGAGGGTGCGGGGGTCCATTTCGTCAGGGTCCGGGTGCTCCTCGACGACCGTCTCCACGAAGTCGGGTCGTGCTAGCAGCCTGAGGCGGACGAGAATGCGGACAAGGCGCGGCGGGGCTTTCCAGCCCGACGCCCATGCCCTCCAATCAGGAAACCTGGTCAAGGAACGGCTCCATATCTCCACGGCCCCAGAGGCGCTGCGCATGACAGATTCGGCATCCCTCGACCGGCGCCTTGCCGGCCCGGATGTCGAAATCCTTCGGGACATGGAACTGCCTGACGCGTTCCGCCCAGGCGCCGCCCTCACCACGGAAGCCCTGAAGGCGATGGATCATCTCGTTCACCGCCATGCTGGCCACCTCCGTGGTGAAGCTGACCACGGCCGGGGCGGGCTCGCCCTCGTCCGGCAGGTACCCCGCGGCCCGCTCGCGCTCGTACCCCTCCGGGTCGTTGCGCTTCAGGGCCTCGGCGCGCATGCGCGCAGGATCGATGAGCCCCCGGCACAGGAGGCAAGTGTTCCCCGGCGTCAGGACCGTGACACGACCATCCAGGACATCGAACGCGGTTCCGGCGGCATCCAGCTTCATCAGGATGCCCATGTCGATCACCGGGATGCCGTAGGCGTAGGCGAGGCTGTTCATCAGGCCACGCCCCTGATGGTCGTCGGTGCATCCGAAGACGATGTCGCAGGCCTTCAGGGCGTCACGGCAGCGCGGGTCCCCTACCCAGTAGGGAAACGCACGGACCTGGACCCCGAGACCGGCGCCCGCGACCTCTCGGGCAACGACATCGACCTTGAGGGTGCCGAGGTCGGCATCGGATTGCCGGGCGAAGTGCAGGCGATTGAGGTTGGTCCGGTCGACGACGTCATTGTCGAAGAGGGCGAGATGACCGGCACCGAGGCGCATCAGCAGCGCCACCGTCGCCGATCCGGTCGCCCCGCATCCCACCACCCCGATGCGCAGGGCCCGCATATCGTTGCAGAAGGCCCGCCCGAAGGCCCGGCGCTGGCGATCCAACATCGGCGCGCCCTCGGCATCGCGGCCGGGATAGCGCAATCGGAACCGCTCCCCGATCACCCGCAGCATGGAGAGCGGGTGCGAACGAAGGTGACTGTCATAGGCACGACCGATCATCTCGCCGTCGCCATCCATCAGCAGCGAGAGATGGGGACGGTCGCCACCGTTCCGATTGAAGATGACCTCGATGGCGCCTGGTTCCTCGGCATCGTCGAGCTCGGAATAGCAGAGCGAGCCGCCAGGGTGGCTATGGATAAGAGCCACGGCCAATCCCTTCTGCTCGGCCGCCTTGGCCGCATTCTGGATCGCGCTCGTCGGCCACCGCACGCGGACCCCCGATTGGGTGAGGAGCACCTCGTCCGGAACGGGCAGGATCTCGCGCGTGACGAATCGTTCCTCGCGGTCTCCCCGCCACGGATCATGCCCGATCCGGCTCCGACCGAGAATCGCGACGGCGACGCGCTCCAGCCCGTCGGGCCTGATCAGGTGACCGAAGAGCTGATCGTGGTGGTGCTGCAGGATGGTTGCGGTGTAGCGCATCAGGCCCTCCGGATTTCGTAAAGGATGAGGTTCCAGTAAGTCTGGAGGCCATCGACGCCCGCCCGCCAGACGTGGGGTCCCGTCAGGTGCCGCGACCAGAATTGCCAGTCGCGGCCGAAGAGAGGTTGTGGCCCGCCCGTGTTCGGCGGTAGCTGGAGGCTCGCCGCCAGGCACAGGTGCGGGGCGATATAGAAGCTGTCGAGCGTCGTGTTCGGGTAGCCGTCGGGGACCATGACGAGAACGTCACAGGCCGCGACGGCGACATTCACCCCGTTCGGCTCCCGGGCAAGGAACTTGCCCGGCGGCAGGGGAACGCCCTTGACGATGATGGCTCGCTGGCCGGGTAGGGCGGAGACCTCCTCGTACGAGAAGGCCTTGTCCGCCAGGAAGTCCCGGTCGTCCTCGGGAAGGAAGGACATCAGCCGAACTGCGTCGAGGGCGCGCGGGTGGTGAAGTGCTCGACCCCGTCCGGGGTCAGGTCGACCTTCTGGCCGTCCGCGATCTCCGGGTCCTCGCCGGGGCCGTTCACCTTCAGGTTCACCACGAAGTCGGGCGGGCTGCCGGCCTGCTGCTTCACCTCGGCGCCGGTGATGTAGGGGCGAGGCCAGTCGATGGGGTCCTTGCGGTTGACCTTGATGCGATAGGTCTTCGGCTTGCGCGCGACGGTGACGAGGTGCTCCACCCCGGGCTTGTCGAGATCGAGTACGGTCTCGTCGCCGATCAGGATGTCCTGCCCGCCCGGGACGTCCTGGAAGACGTCGAAGCCGTCCGGATCGACCCCCGCGAGGAGCTTCAGGATGCGTCCCGACACATAGCGCTCACCCCAGACCAGGAGGCGGCGGTTCAGTTCGAAACGGAAGAGGCGGTCCGTCTCGAAGACGAGCACCTTCTCGACACCGCGTCCCCGCAGGTCGAAGGTCTCGGTCGGGCGAAGATCCTCCATGGCGCGGTCGGGCAGGAGGCCGATAACCACGTAGGCGTCGGACGGCTCCAGGCCGGCCGCCTCCAGGATCTGGCTCCCCGTCGGCACGGGATCGGAGATCCGGATGGTCCGGAACTCCAGCTTCCCGTTGCCGACCGCGAGGTCGTACATCTCGTTGTGCCCTTCGCCGGGCGTGTTGGTGGTGTTGGCGCTCATAAGGTATTCCTTCGTTTCTCGATCCGGGGCCCCAGCGTTCCAGGGCCTTCCTCAAGACAATCGAAGGCTCACGGCCAAGCCGGTAACGGGTCTCGCGAAAAAAAATGGGCGCCAAGGCCGAAAACGCCTGGTTGCATGCAGGCGGGATACACCCCAACCCGGATACAGGTGCTATCCTCTCGCAAAGATCATCGAAGGGGGACGCGCGGAAATGCTGAATCCGCTGACAAAACTTGCGTCGGACGGCACGACCTACAGTCGGCGGCCCGAAATAACGACACTTCTGGAGGAGTTGTCGACGGCGAGCCGGGATGCCATCCTCGAACGGCTCCAGGTCCGGACACGCGGGGCTACCGCCTACGTCCCTTCCGAATGCCTCGTCTACCTGCTGCGCGAGGCAAGGCGGGGCAACAATACGGCTTGGTTCAACCGCCTGTATTCCGTTCTCGACCTACGGGTACGGAACAGCCTCAGCCACACGGTTCGAGCAGGCTCGGTATCCGACGTCGAAGGCGTTCGTGAGGAGGTGCGGAGCCGATTCAACCGGACCCTGGCTCTCGGTCTCGGTCCGGAGCCTGAGCGTCTCGACCCTTTCGAGTCGATGTTCGACGGCGCGTTGGCCGCCCTGCGCATGGACATGTACGGCGCGCAGCGGCGACGCGACAACAAAAAGGCGGATCTCACCGTCCGCGCGATGGGTTCGGACGACGACGGAGATGGTGACGAACGGGAACTCGCCCAGCCCGAACCCGAATTGCGGTTCGGCATGACCGAAACGGAATTCGAACCTTACCGGCTAAAGGCCCTGGCTTCGATTGACTCCCTACCGGACGATCTCCGCCTGCCGATGAAATTTTTCCTGGAAGGCATGAAGATCGAATCGACCGACCCCGGTGAGATGACCATCGCCAAGAAATGCGGCGTGGTCGAGAAAACCGTTCGGAACCGGATCGCTCGCGGCACGAAACTCATTCGTGAGATGCTGGAAAGGAAAGCGTCATGAGGCACGAGAACGAAAGGCCGACACGCGAAAACGTCCTGATGGATTTCGCAGTGTCCGAGAAGGGAACGCCTGCGGAGCGCTTGATCGCATTCGCTCACCTATACCCCGAGTACGAACCCGAGCTCTCCGAGCTCTCCCTGGAACTGACGGCCGCGGCCTGGACGACCGAACCCGATTGCTCGCCCGTTGATGCGACGGCAGGCTTGGCCGCCCTTGAGGAATTTGCACGTCTGGAAGCCAGTCTGGGCAAGTCCATAACTCCGCCCGTGCCCGTCGATCCTTTCGCTGCGCATGACGCACGAAGCCTGCGGATCGCTGCCAAGGCGTTCGGCTGCAACGTGCTCTTCATGGGTCGTATCAAGGACCGCATGATCCGCTTCGAGGACCTTACGCGCGGATTCATCGAAACGTTGGCCGGCTCGTTGGGGACCACTGCGGAGACCCTCGCCGCATTTCTCTCCGGTCCATCATTGGTTCCGGCGACGGCACGCTTCAAGTCAGAGGGGAAACCATCCGTCGCCGAGAAGCAAAGCCTGACCGAGGCCATGGAGACCTCGCATCTTACGCCGGAACAGACACGTCATCTATCCTCGCTCTGACGACTTAGGGACAGCATGGACACGTTCGAGGCCGTTCGCATCGAGGCCGCTCGCATCCACGCCGAGGCAGTCGCGGCCGGTGCCGATCCGCTCGACGCGCTGCAGGTCGTGCTGGCCGCCATCGAGACCCGCGAGATCGACGTCTCCTGGCTGAAGCCCGGTGACCCCTATCTGCGCGGGGGACGTGGGCTGTACGACCCGCACCTCGGCGCCATCGTCTGCGAGGATATCGGTTCCGAGGCGGATCGGGCACTACTCGCCGGGCATGAACTTGGGCATGCGGTGCTGCATGATCCCGGCGAGGCAATCATCGATAGGCATATCGATCCGAGCCGTCCGGCTGAAGGAGCGGCCAGCGGGGTCGAGAAGGTCGCCGACTACGGCAGGCGCGAGCGCCGTGAGGTCCAAGCCGATCTGTTCGCGCGCGAATTGGCACTGCCCCGGGCGCTCGCGCGCCGGCTTTTCATCGAGGATGGTCTGAACGCTCGCGCCATCGCCGCCCGCACGAGGTTGCCTTATCCCGTCGTCGCCGAGCAGCTTCTCGATGCGTTGCTGCTACCTCCCTATCTTGTTCATAGGCAGGCCCCTGAGAGACCCGCGGCCGCACTTGATGCCAGCCAGGATGCAGCGGCACGCCATGAGGGGAGCCCGTTCCTCCTCCAGGCCGGTCCTGGTACGGGAAAGACGAAGACGCTGATCAGCCGTATCGAGAGGCTCGTCAATGCCGGGGAGGATCCCGGTAAGATCCTTGTCCTGACTTTTTCGAACAAGGCCGCCGGGGAACTTTCGGAGCGCCTTACCACCGTCTCGCCGGAGAGCGCCTCGGCGGTCTGGGTCGGCACCTTCCACGGCTTCGGCCTGGATGTCCTGCGCCGGTTCCATGACAAGGAGGGATTACCGGACAATCCGCGGCTCGTGGATCGCGCCGACGCGGTGGGCCTGCTTGAGGACATGGTCCCGCGCCTGCCACTCAGGTTCTATCGAAACCTGCACGATCCAACCCTCGACCTCGGAGAGATCCTGCGGGCAATCTCCCGGGCTAAGGACGAACTCGTCGATCCCGAACGCTACATGACGCTCGCGCGCCGGATGGTGGAAGCCGCCGACGCGAGCGGTGATGAGAAAGAGCGTACCAGGGCGGCGAAGGCCGTCGAGGTGGCCGAGGTCTACAAGGTCTACGACGCGGAAATGCGCCGTGCCGGCCTGCTCGATTTCGGTGACCTCGTCATGCGTCCGTCCCTGCTGCTGGAGCGCGATCCCGAAGTCGTTTCCCTGCTGCGGGCGAAGCACCAGCACATCCTGGTGGACGAGTACCAGGACGTGAACAGGGCGAGCGTCAGGATCATCCAAGCCTTGGCCGGCTCCGGCGAGCGCCTGTGGGTCGTGGGCGACTCCCGGCAGTCCATCTATCGTTTTCGAGGGGCATCCTCGGTCAACATGTCCACCTTCCGCACGGATTTCCCGGGCGGCACGTTAGATCAATTGAGAGTGAACTATCGATCCTCACCCGAGGTGGTCCATACGTTCGTCCGGTATGCCGGGGGCATGCTGGCCTCGCGAGGCGTCCTTCCCCTCGACCTGCACGCGCATGCCCATCCCACGGGACAAGGCCCCGAATTGCGCCGTGTCGAGCATCCCGACGACGAACCCGCCGCCGTGGCCGCCCGGATCATGGAGTTGGGAGGACAAGGCGTCGCGTTCCGGGACCAGGCCATCCTCTGCCGCGGCAACGGGCGCCTCGCCGACATCGCGGACGAGTTGGAGAAGCGGGACATCCCGGTGCTCTTCCTTGGAAACCTGTTTGAAAGACCGGAGGTCAGAGACCTTCTGGCGCTCATCATGCTCCTGGTAGACCCGAAAGCATCAAGTTTTCCCCGTATCGCGACCTTGCCGGCCTATGCCCTGGATCTGGCCGACCTGGGCCGCATGAGGGAGGCGATGGTCGGCAGCAAAACGCCGATGGCGTGGTTGCCAGTTGCCCGCGCGGGCCTGGGAGCGGACGCTCAGCGGGCACTGGATCGTCTTGCGGCGGATCTCGATGGGCTGGATCAAACCAGCCATCCCTGGAATGCCCTCTGCCACCTCTTGCTCGACCGCACCGACCTGGTCCGCACGCTGCTCGCGTCCACGCGAATCAGCGACCGGCTCCGCATGATCGCGATCCGGCAGCTCATGACGTTCTGCCGCGCGCTTCCCGAAGGGGCCGGCCTTCCAATCCAGCGCCTTGTCGACCGGGCTCGTCGCCTCGTTCTCCTCTCCGAGGAACGTGATCTGCGACAGATGCCGGCCGCCGCGGGGACCATGGATGCCGTGAACATCATGACGGTCCATGCAAGCAAAGGACTGGAATTCGAAGCCGTTCATATTCCCGGCATGGTGGTCAGCGGGTTTCCGGGGGCGAACCAGACGCCGCGCTGCCCGCCTCCCGACGGCATGATCGCCGGGACGGAAGGCATGACGGGCATCGAGGCCGTGAAGGCAGGCCATGACGAGGAGGAGCAATGCCTCTTCTTCGTGGCCATGTCGCGAGCACGGTCGCACCTCTCCTTCTACGCCGCCAGCCGAATGGCGAACGGGAACAGGCGTAGCCCTTCCCCGTTCCTTGCCGCGGTGGCTGCGAGCACGACGGTCCGAGACGATCCGGCGCTCCTGATGCCATCGAGAACCGACCCTTCGGCCCACCGCATTCCCATGCGATGGTCTGAGCCGCCGCGGTTCACCGCCGAGCAGGTCTCGCTCTACGAGAAATGCCCCAAGCGGTTCTTTTACACCCATGTCCTCGGCATGTCCGGCGGGCGGCGTTCCACGGCCTTCGTGCAGATGCATGACGTCGTCTACGCCGTCATGCGCTGGCTCCGAACCGACCCAGAGAGATGGCATCTCGCGGCCGGAGACGTGGAGGCCCACTTCAACGGGGTCTGGCAGGAGAAGGGGCCGATCAGGCACGGCTATGCCGAGGATTACAGGCTCGCTGGCTTGGATCTGGTGCAGGCGTCCATGCGGTCGCGGATCGGTCACCCATTCGGTGACCGAACGGCTGTCGAACTGACTTTCGAAGGGTTGTCGGTTATCGTCGAGCCGGACGAGGTACGTGGGTCAGATGGTGCTTTGACGTTCCGTCGCGTCCGTTCGGGGCGCAAGGGAGCAACCGAGGAAGACGACCTGATCTACGGTCTCTACCTCCTCGCGGCGCGGCGCCGGCACGGGACCGACGCCCAGGTCGAAGCCATCCATTTGAGCGAGGATCGCGTGACCGCCATCGATCTCAACAGCAAAAAGCTCGCGAACCGGGAGACCAAGATGCGAGAAATGGCGGCGGCGATCCTGGCCGGAGATTTCGCGCCGTACCCGGACGACCGTTCGTGCCCGCGATGCCCACACTACGTCACGTGTGGCCCCCTCCCCGGGGGGACCCTGCTTCGTCCTTGAATGCGGACTACGCCCCTTTTACTGGAGAGCGGCGCAGTCAGGCCCAGCCATTGCCCGATACCCGCGCCTGCTGAGGCTAAGCCGTCATTCCGTATGGTATCCCCTGTCTACCATGTCGGAATCAACCGTGGAATAGGAACGAAACTACCGGGTCATACGGAAAGCGTTTTGGATGTTCGGGAACCTGGGACTGGGATCTTGGGCGCCATCCGCAGGTATGGCTCCAGTTCGATGCCCTCGTACGCGACTTTCTCGATCCAGGCGCTTTCCCAGGCCTCCGGCAGGGGATTGCCGTAGACCCCTCCCATGCCTTCCATCTGGTGGCCCACGATCTTCATGCGCGCCACGTCCGGCATCCCGGCGGCGTGACAGGCATCGATGAAATTGTGGCGGAGGCTGTAGAGGACGAAACGCTTGTTTTCGATGCCCAGGGACCGCAGGCGCCGATTGATGCGCCGGGTCACCGCTGCGCTGTAGTGCCCGTAAGCGTTTGCCGTCACGTCCTGGAAGAGTTGCTTGTCGAGGCCTGATGCCCTGCGTCGGCGCTCGAAGAGGTCGAGGAGCCCCATCCGCACGAGCATGGGGTGCACTGGCACGAGCCGGTGCCCGGCGAGAGTCTTCACAGTTCTCGTTTCTTCCGGTCCCTTCCGAACGGTCTCGATGTCCGGCTCCTCGTTTTCCGTGTCTTCCAGGCAGAGCACGTTCAAGTGGGGGCGCCCGTTGTAGTCCTCCCGGAGGTCGCCGACCTTCAACTGCGCCAGTTCACCCGGCCTGGCGCCGCTGAACAGCATAATGATCGGCAGCCAGTAGGTCGCCGAGAGGACGGGCTCCTTCGCGGTCAGGGCGAAGAGGCCGTTGATGTGGGCGGTCTTGAGCGGCAGGCGCTTCGACTTGGCGCTGGACTTTTCCTGTTGCCGGGACCGGATGTCGGTGAACGGGTTCGAGCCGATCAACCCATCCCGGAGAAGGTACTCGAAGAGCCGGCGCACGGGACCGAGGTACTTGAGATCGACGGTGACGTTGCCAATCGCCGGGTTAGGCGCTTTGCACTTCGCGTTCGCCGCGATGGCCTCCCGCAGATCGTAGGTCTTGAACCGCTGCACGAACCGGTCGGGAACCCGGTCGAGCAGGTCCCGGTAGGTTTTCGCGTCGTCCCGGATCACGTCGCGAATCGGCTTGTTCCCGACGCAACTGAGGAACGAAGCGAGGCGCCGGGGGACATCCTGCTGATGCTTGGCCCCGCCGCGCTTGCTGCTCTCCTCAGCCACGAACTTCGCGATGGCATCCGCGAGCGGCATTCCGGACCACCGTTCCGCCTCGCTGCGCGCTAACTCGTCCCGAAGCGTCGAGGCAACCATCTCCTTTACGGAACGGTCATCGAGCCGGGGTGCTGGGGGCGCCATCAGACCCGAGATGATCGCCCTAAGGGCCTCGAACGGTGCCGCGCCTCCGAATGCAGACTCCACGGTTCGCATATTCGCGAGTGACGCGAGGGCTTCGTCGAGGTCCTTCAGGCCTCCCGCCGTCTCCGGAAGACGCCCGTGGCTCATCCTTGCGACCGCTTCCAGGATCGAAACCGCGAGCCTGTTCTCTTCGCCTCTCGGTCCTTCGCGTCGAAGGAGGTGGAGCGCCTCGGCTGCGGTCACGACGTCGTCGGTGCGGATCTCCCCCAGGCCGGCGGGGGCGCCGGATCGACCGACCGAGACATCAAGGTCTCCGGTCCGGCGCATGGCACCGCGCGCATCCCGCAGCAACTGGTCCCGAGTCTCGAAAGAACCCGGCATGCCATCGTTCGTGGCGAGCGCCTGTTCCAGTAGGGCCATTGCGACGTCCCTGGCGGGGCGCAGGGGCCTTTCGGACCGGAGAACCTCGTAGACGTCCTCGACCCTGACCAGCACGTCCAGCGCCCTCCGTCGTGCCTCGCGGGCACTGGCGGTACGCAGCGACCGGCGGATCTCGGCAATGCCGAGCACCTCCACGAGGTCTACCGGGACGATCTTACGAAACCAGAAACGGCCACCGCGTTTGACGACGTACACAGGCGCCCCGGATCCGAGCCGGGACCGAAGTCCAGGCTGTGACAGGGCCCTGTGCCATGATGCGCAAGCATCATGACGGAAACATCAATGATTTCAATGACTTAGAGTGGCGGAGACGGAGGGATTCGAACCCTCGATACCCCTTTCGGGGTATGCTCATTTAGCAAACGAGTGCCTTCAGCCGCTCGGCCACGTCTCCGCAGGCCGTCGATCTAGAATTTCGCGTCGGGGCGGTCAAGCCGCGAATCCGTGCTGGTGTGAGAATCTGCCCGGCGGCGCTCGTAATGTTTGGCGACGCGCAGGTGGCGGGAGATGGCGTAATTCATCGCCGTGAGGAAGCCGTAGGTGCCGCGCACGAAATGGCGGCGGCCGAAATAGGCCTTGAGGAAGTTGCCCGGCAACTCCACGAACAGGCGCCAGGTCGGGATCGCGACGCCGCGGGCCGCGAGATCGTCGGCTTGCTGGTCGGAGTACCGGTTGAGCTTGTCGAGCTGGTCGCCGAGCGAGCGCACCGAGAAATGGTGGATCACGCCGCGCAGGGTGCCGACGCTGGCGCCCGGGGCGAGGTCGACGCGGTCGTGGACCGGGGACGGTGAGTAGCGGCCGCGATCCTTGCGGTAGAGGCGCACGGGCGTGAGGCGGTAGGCCCAGGGATGCGGGCGGCCCTCGCCGGGAAAGATCTCCGCGATGGCGATGCGATAGGCCGGGTGGCGCGGCTCGCCCTTGCCGAAGGCGGCCCGGATCGCGGCCGCCAGATCCTCCGGCACCACCTCGTCGGCATCGACGTTGAGCATCCAGACGTGGCGGCACTGGTCCTCGGCGAAGCGTTTCTGCGGGCCGTAGCCAGACCAGCCGTTGTGGATCACCCGGGCACCGAGGGACGCCGCCAGGGCCTGCGTGCCGTCGGTGGACCCGGAATCGACCACCACGAGATCGTCCGTCAGGCCCCGCACCGCCCGGATCGTAGCCCCGATGCGGTCGGCCTCGTTCTGGGCGATGATGAAGACCGAGAGAGGGAGGGGAGGCATCGCGGGGCGGCCATCTTTGGCGAGAAACGTTGCAAGCGCCCCCGCTCTATCGAGCCCCCCCCGACGCCACAACCTCGGCTGCGATCGTCCGAGGTGCGTTCGCCTCAGTCCTGTCCGAGGCGGCGGCGCTGGATCTTTCCGTTTGGCGTGCGCAGCAGGGCTTCGAGGAAGCGGATCGCGCGCGGGCACTTGTAGGCGGCGAGATGCGCCTGGCAGAAGGCGATGAGGGCGGCAGCATCGGGGGACGCCCCGGCTCTCGGCACCACGAAGGCGGCGATGACCCGGAGGTCGGCGCGGACGCCGAGTTCAGCGACCCCGACTTCGGCGACGTCCGGGTGACGGGCGAGCACCGCCTCGACCTCGCTCGGCGAGACCCGGTAGCCCAGCGCGTTCATGAGGTCGTCGTTGCGGCCGTGGAACCAGAGGTAGCCGTCGGAATCGAGGCTGGCGAGGTCGCCGCCGGTGAACCAGTCGCCCCGGGTGACCGCCGCGTCCTCGTCCGGCCGGTTCCAGTAGCCGAGCATCAGGCCGGGCTCGGAGCGGTGCACGGCGAGCAGGCCGATCTCACCCGGCGGCAGCGGCTCGGGTGCACCGTCCGTGGGCAGTATGGCGACGCGGCGCCCGGGCTGGGGACGGCCCGGCGAGCCGGGGCGCACGGGGATGGTGGGACCGCTCGACACGTAGGTGGAGATCTCGCTCATGCCCAGTGCCTCGTAGAGCGGCTTGCCCGTGGCGTCCGTCCAGGCGGCGAGGAGTTCGGCCGGCAGGGCCTCGCCGGCCGTCACGCCGTGGCGCAGGCGCGTGAGGTCGTGTGCGGGGAGGTCTGCGTATTTGAGGATCTGGCGGTAGAGGCTCGGCACGGCGGCGAACACGGTGGCGCCATGGCGAGCGATGAGGGACGGCCACACGGCCGGATCGCGCGGGCCGTCGTACAGCACGGCGGTGGCGCCGCAGGCCCACGGATCGGTGACGCCGACCCCCAGGGTGTAGGTCCAGTTCAACGTGCCGGCGTGCAGCATCACGTCGGTGTCGGTCAGGCCGAGCCAGTGGGCATGCATCGGTCGGCGTCCGCGCACCGAGCGGTGAGCGTGGCGCACGCCCTTGGGCCGGCTCGTGGTGCCGGAAGTGTAGACCAGGATCGCCGAATCGTCGGCGGCGGTGTCGGCGTAGGCCGGCAGCGGCGGCCCGGCCTTGAAGGCAGCGATGTCGGCGGGCCGCAGGACGAGGCGGCCGTCCGTGCTCGCGGGATCGAGGGCGATGTCCGCGCCGGCGGCGATCACGGCGGCCCCGGAATCGCGCGCGAGGAAAGCGGCCTCGGCGGGCGTCAGCTGGGGCGAGGCCGGCAGGGCGACGAGGCCCGCGGCCAACGCCCCGAAATAGGTCAGGACGTAGTCGGCCTCGTGGCCGAGGCGGATCATCACCCGCGCACCGGGTGTCAGGCCGAGGCCGAGAAGACCCGCCGCGATTGCCCGGACGGCCCGATCGGCCTCGGTGAAGGTCAGGGTGGCGGCGGCTCCGTCGGCGCCCGCCATGACGAGGGCGGCTTTGTCGGGCCGCAGGCGGGCGTTCTCGGAGAGGCAATGGGCGGCGGCGTTGAAGCGGTCGGACACGGGTACGGGACTCTCCGTCACGGAATTTTGGGCGATGAGAGGCGCAAACGCGCGCCCGCCGCAAGGGCCCCTCAGGAGAAGCCGAGCTGCGCGCGGATGGACTCGGGTTCGACGCCCTGCGCCCGCAGGTCGGCGAGGCTCTGGGAGCCGCGCGATTTGGCGAGCTTGGCGCCGGTGGCGTCGAGCAGGAGGGCGTGGTGGTGGTAGCGTGGGCCCGGCAGACCGAGGAGCGCCTGCAGCAGCGCGTGGAGATCGGTGGCGGCCAGGAGGTCTGCGCCGCGTACCACATTGGTGATGCCCTGCGCTGCGTCGTCGGTCACAACGGCGAGGTGATAGCTCGTCGGCACGTCGCGGCGGCCGATGACGCTGTCGCCCCAGCGAGCCGGGTCGGCACGCACGGACCCCGTAGTTCCGTCCGGTGCGAAGGTGGAAAAACCGGACGGGCCGGGCGCAGCCGCGCATGCGCGGTCCATGGCGAGGCGCCAGGTGTGCGGTTCGCCCCGGGCGATCCGGGCGGAGACGCTGATCTCCGGTAGAATCCGGCACGTGCCGGGATAGAGCGGCGCCCCATCGGGATCGCGCGGGAGTGGGCCATCCCCGGCGGCGGCCCGCGCCGCCGCGCCGACCTCCGAACGTGAGCAGAAGCACGGATAGGCGAGATTTCGGGCCGCGAGGCCCCCGAGGACCGACCGGTAGGCCGGCACGCGCTCGGATTGGCGCAGAACCGTTCCGTCGAAGGCGATCCCGAGCCAGGCGAGGTCGTCCTGGATCGCCGATACCAAGTCGGGCCGTGAGCGGCCGGGATCGATATCCTCGATGCGCAGGAGGAGGCGCCCGCCCCAGCGCCGGGCGAGATCGGCGTTGAGCAGGACCGACCAGGCATGGCCGAGGTGCAGGCGGCCGTTGGGGCTCGGCGCGAACCGGAAGGTCGGCGCGGTCACGGGGGCCGCCGGCTCAGAGTGCTTCACAATACTCCCGGTCACCATCGGTTCTCGCTCTGAGCACGGCGGCGCAACGGGAGTTCTGTGAGAGACACTCAGTCGCCGACGCGGCGCAGGCAGCGCATCTCGGACGGCACGCAGGCGATGCCCGGCAGGGAGCAGGCGGCCCCTTCCTCCCGGCGCTGGCAGACACGGCAGCCGTCGCCCCACTCGGCGCAGGTATGATCCGCGCTCGGCGCCACGGCGGCCGCCCTGTGCGAGGCCGGAGCCAGGGTTCCGATCAGAACCGTGGCGAAGACGATCGCCGCGATACCGGCGAGGATGCTGCGGTCGTGGCGGGCGGACGAGGAGTCCATCGTCGGGGCGTCGAAAGTCTGGAAAGCGGCCATGCGCCCGTGTTCGCGCGCCGGCCCGGACCTGTCAACGCGGCCCGTCAACTGCCAGGTCAAGCCGCGGCCGACCGCCGTTCGAGCAGGGCCGGCAGCGCCCTCAGGTTGAGGGGTTTGGCAAGGAAACCGTCGAAGCCGGCGGCTCGGGCCGCCAGCTCGTCGTCGCGCCCCGCATTGGCCGTGAGCGCCACGAGGTGAAGCGGCCCGCCTTCGCGCGAAGCCTCGAGGGCGCGGATGCGCCGGGCGGTCTCGAGGCCGTCGAGACCGGGCATGCGGATGTCGATGAGGGCGAGATCGAACGCTCCGCCCTCGGAGAAGAGTGCCACGGCTTCGAGCCCGTCGCGCGCCGGAACCACCGTGGCGCCGAGGCGCTCCAGAGCTTTCGTCGCCAGGAGGGCGTTGATGGGGTTGTCCTCCGCCAGGAGCACGCGCGGGCCCGACGCGGCGACCCGTGGAGGCGCGGCGGCCGACGGTCCTTCGGGCCCCCCGATGGGGCGTGCCGGCGCCATCAGCCGGTCGAACAAGGAGCGGGTGCGCACGGGCTTGACGAGATAGCTGTCGAAGCCCGCCGCGCCCGGAGACCCGAATTCGCGTCGGTCGAAGGGCGAGAGCAGGACGAGACTGCAGCGCACGCCCCCGGCCTTTGCGGCCTGAGCGAGGGTCCGTACGGCGGCGTCGCCGAGGGAGCGGTCGGCGATGATCGCGTCGAAGCCTGCGCCGGAAAGAGCTGCGAGCCCGGCCGCTTCGGTGTCCACGACAGTGGCATGGGCGCCCACCCTGGACAGCCGACGGGCGAGGAACGGCGCCTGGAACGGTGAGGCTGCCACGATCAGCACCGTGCGCCCGTGGAGGCATACAGGCGCCGCGACGGGATCCTCGGTCCCGGCGGCCTGCAGGGGCAGGAGGGCGGTGAAGCGGCTGCCGTGGCCCAGCGCCGACTCCGCCTCGATCCGGCCGCCCATGCGGGCGACGAGGCGGCGGGTGATGGCGAGCCCGAGGCCGGTACCTTCGTGGCGTCGGCTGGCGCTGCCGTCGCCCTGCTCGAACTCTTCGAAAAGGAGGGGAATCCGCTCCGATGGGATGCCCGGCCCGGTGTCGCGAACCGTGAGTGCGACATGGTCGTCCTCCCGCCCGATCTCGATGCCGACGCCGCCCGTCTGGGTGAACTTCACGGCGTTGCCCGCGAGGTTGACGAGGATCTGACGCACGCGGTCCGCGTCGCCGATGACCATCGGGGCGACATCCTCGGCGATGTCGAGGGCGATCTCGATGCCTTTGTCCTGCGCCCGCGGCGCGAGGAGCTCGACCACGCCCTCGGCGAGAGTTGCGAGGTCGAAGGGTGCGGCGGCGAGGTCGAGGCGGCCCGATTCGATCCGCGAGAAGTCGAGGATGCCGTCGATGAGCGACAGCAGCGCCTTGCCGGACGTCCGCACCGCCTCGACGTAGGTACGCTGTTCGGCGTCGAGCCCGGTGTCGAGAACTAGGTCGGCCATTCCGAGGATGCCGTTGAGCGGCGTGCGGAACTCGTGGCTGACGGTGGCGAGGAAGCGGGATTTGGCGACGTTGGCGGCTTCCGCCCGGGTCAGGGCCTCGTCGAGGGAGCGGGCGGATTCGATCCGCTCGGTGATGTCGGAGCCCGCATGCAGCCACTGGGTCTCGCCCGTGGGACCGGCCACCGGCATCTCGATGATGGAGAACCAGCGCGGCGGGCCGGTCACGGGGGCGAGCCGCCGCTCGACCCGGCGCACGCCGTCCGGACGTTCCTCAACGGGGCCGTGCTCCAGGCAGGACGCCTCCAAGGTCGAGCCCACGAGGGCGAACGCCTCCGCGCCGACGAGGCGCCCGAACCCGGCATTGGCGAAGGTGATCCGCCCGAGGGCGTCGCGCTGGACGACGATCTCGGTGGTCGCCTCCACGAGGGCCCGGTAGCGCTCCTCGCTCTCCGTGATGCGCTGGATGCGGGCCTGGAGGTGCTCGACCTCCGCCCCCTCCACCGCCGGCATCCCGTGCCGGCGCAGCAGGACGACCAGCACGAAGGCCCCGGCCAGGACGGCGAGGATCAGCGCGAGGGTCTGGCTGGTCATGCGTTTCTCCCCGGTGCGGACGGACCGACCCGTTCGCAGCGCAGAGGGACGATGCCAGCCGGGGTTGAACGCCGGCTTTCGAAAGGCGCTTAAGCGTTCCTTGCTAGGCGACCTGAGAATGCGGCTGCGTGGCGGTCGGTCCGCCGCCGTCCGTTTCCCAGGCGGACGAACAGGGCGGCGCCCGCGGCCTTTGGCGCCATCGGATCGCTCGCGCTTCACGGGCCCGCCCCGATGGTGTAGGCGCGACGGCTCATCCGTGAGCCCGATCCGGGCCGGCCGCGAGAGCGCAAGCGCCCATGACCGTACCAAGTCCCGTCACCGGTTCCGCCCCGACCCGCATCGAGGCGACCTTCGCCCGCTGCCGTTCGGAGGGGCGCGCGGCCCTCGTCACTTACGTGATGGCGGGTGACCCGGACCCGGAGACATCCTTGAAAGTGCTTCAGGCCCTGCCGGAAGCGGGGGCCGACATCGTCGAATTCGGCCTGCCGTTCACCGATCCCATGGCCGACGGCCCCGCGATCCAGGCTGCGGGCCTGCGGGCGCTGAAGGGCGGCCAGGGTGTGGCCCGCACCCTCGACCTCGTGCGCCGCTTCCGGGAGAGCAACGCCGGCACGCCCGTGATCCTGATGGGGTACTTCAACCCGATCCACACCTACGGCGTCGACCGCTTCCTCGACGATGCGGTGACGGCCGGCATCGACGGCCTCATCGTCGTCGACCTGCCGCCCGAGGAGGATGACGAACTCTGCCTGCCGGCACTCGCCAAGGGCCTCGCCTTCATCCGGCTCGCCACGCCGACCACGGACGAGAAGCGCCTGCCCGCCGTCCTCGCGAACACGGCCGGTTTCGTCTATTACGTATCGATCACCGGCATCACCGGGACGGCGACCCCGGATTTCGGCAAGGTGGCCGATGCCGTCGGGCGCATCCGGCGCCACACCGAACTGCCCGTCGTGGTCGGTTTCGGCGTCCGCACGGGGGCTGACGCCGCCGCCATCGCGCGGGGTGCCGACGGGGTCGTGGTCGGCTCCGCCCTGATCGACGCCCTCCGGGGCAGCCTCGACGGCGAGGGCCGCGCGGGGGCCGGAACGGTCGAGGCGGTGAGCGCCCTGGTGCGCGATCTCGCCGAGGGCGTGCGCCGGGCGGCCCGGGCTTGATCACCGGACAGGGTCTGATCACCGAATTCGCGAAACCAAGGACGGCATCACGATGATGGTTGAGCCGATGAACTGGATCTCGGAGGTCGTGCGCCCCAAGATCAAGACCCTGTTCAAGCGCGAGACGCCGGAGAATCTCTGGGTCAAGTGCCCCGATACCGGGCAGATGGTCTTCCACAAGGAGGTGGAGAGCAACCACTGGGTCATTCCCGGCTCCGAGCACCATCTCAAGATGAGCGCCCAGGCGCGCCTCAAGATGATGTTCGACGAGGGCACCTGGATCGACGTGCCCCTGCCGGAGGTCGCCGCAGATCCGCTCAAGTTCCGCGATGAGAAGCGCTACGTCGATCGCCTCAAGGACGCGCGCGCCAAGACCGGAATGCCGGACGCCTTCAAGATCGGCTTCGGTCGGGTCGGCGGGCTGCCCATGACCCTGGCGGCGCAGGATTTCGCGTTCATGGCCGGGTCCCTGGGTATGGCGGCGGGCGAGGCCTTCGTCCGAGGAGCCGAGACGGCCCTCGACAAGCGCACCCCCTACATCCTGTTCTCGGCGTCCGGCGGCGCGCGCATGCAGGAGGGCATTCTCTCCCTCATGCAGATGCCGCGCACCACCGTGGCGATCCGCCGGCTCCGGGCGGCGAAGCTCCCCTACATCGTGGTGCTGACCAACCCGACCACGGGCGGCGTCACCGCTTCCTACGCCATGCTGGGCGACGTCCACCTTGCCGAGCCCGGCGCCTTGATCTGTTTTGCCGGCCCGCGCGTCATCGAGCAGACGATCCGGGAAAAGCTGCCCGATGGGTTCCAGCGCTCCGAATACCTCTTCGCGCACGGGATGATCGATCAGGTCGTGCACCGGCACGCCCTGAAAGAGACGATCGCACGCCTGTGCGGCCTCCTCATGAAGCAGGACGCTCCCACTTCGCCCCGGACGGCCCCCGCGGCTGATCCGGCCTGAGCCTCAGCGACGCGACGCACGCCCATGGATTCCTCCGACGCGCTCATGGCGCGCTTCCTCGCCCTGCACCCGCGCACGATCGACCTCTCCCTCGGTCGTATCCAGCGCCTGCTCGAATGCCTCGGCCATCCGGAGCGCAAGCTGCCGCCGGTGATTCATGTCGCCGGCACCAACGGCAAGGGTTCGACCATCGCGTTCATGCGGGCGATCCTGGAAGCCGGAGGCCTTGCCGCCCACGTCTACACCTCGCCCCACCTCGTGCGATTCCACGAGCGCATCCGCATCGGCGCGGTGGGGGGCGGCCAGTACGTGCCCGAGGATCAGCTCGCCGACGCCCTCGCCCGATGCGAGGCCGCCAATGCCGGCGAGCCGATCACGGTGTTCGAGATCACCACCGCCGCCGCGTTCCTGCTGTTCTCGGAGACGCCCGCCGACGTGCTTCTGCTGGAGGTCGGACTGGGTGGGCGCGTGGACGCCACCAACGTCATCGACCGGGTGGCCTGCGCCGTGGTCACCCCGATCGGGCGCGACCACGCCGAGTATCTCGGCGACACCGTCGAGGCGGTGGCCACGGAGAAGGCCGGCATCTTCAAGTCCGGCTGCCCGGCGGTGATCGCCGCGCAGGACTACGTGGAGGCCGATTCGGTCCTGTGCCGGCTGGCCGACGCCGTCGGGGCCGATCCGATTCGGGTCGGCAACCAGGATTTCTCCGTGCATGCCGAGCGCGGGCGACTCGTGTTCCAAGACGAGGTCGACCTGTTCGACCTGCCGCGCCCGCGCCTCAACGGCCGGCACCAGCTCACCAATGCGGGCACCGCCATCGCGGCCCTGCGGGCGGCGGGCTTCGGCGATATCGGGATCGCCGCCATCGAACGCGGCCTCGACACCGTCGATTGGCCGGGGCGGCTGCAGCGGCTCAACCGTGGTCGCCTGTCCGAACTCGTGCCGGAGGGAGCGGAGCTTTGGCTCGACGGCGGCCACAACGTCGACGGCGGCCGCATCCTCGCCGCCGCCATGGCGGATCTCGGCGAGCGCAGCGACGTACCCCTCGTTCTCGTCGTCGGACTGCTCGGGACGAAGGACGCAGAGGGCTTCCTGCGCAACTTCGTGGGCCTCGCCCGCACCCTGATCGCCGTTCCCATCGCCGGGCAGATGGCGGCGCGGCCGGCCGACGAGGTGGCGCAGATCGCCGTCGAGGTCGGCCTCGATGCTCATGTGGCGTCCGGCATCGAGGCGGCCCTGGAGAGCCTGTGCGCCACGGCGTTCGAGCGGCCGCCGCGCATCCTCATCTGTGGCTCCCTCTACCTTGCCGGGGCGGTCCTGACCGCCAACGGGACGCCGCCGGTCTGAAGAGGTTCACGGGAGTTCCGACGCGCCTTCCGGCGGGCAAACCCGGTCGGGATCGGGATCTCGCGGCGCTCGCCAGGATGCTCTGTCTCTCACCGGCCTGGCCGCTATCGGCCCCGCCAGTGTGGCTCCAACGCTACATCTTGGCTGTGGAAAGTCGGTTAGCTTGCCCTTCGATCGGGCAACTCGCTGGGGATCATAAAAAATGAAAAAGCTTCTGACGTCTTTCGCAGCCTTCACGGCTCTCACGGCTGCCGCCACGGCCGCCGACCTTCCGCGCCGCGCCGCTCCGCCGGTGTTCGTGCCGGTGCCGGTGTTCACCTGGACCGGCTTCTACGCCGGTTTCAACGCCGGTTACGGCTTCGACGCCGGTAACGACGTCGCCACCCCGGCCGTCGTCGCCACGGGCGCTTCGGGCATCTTCCGCGCTCCCGGCCTGGTCGGCGGCAACGGCGCTGTGATCTACAACAACAGCCGCTCGCAGGAAGGCTTCACGGGCGGTGGCCAGATCGGCTACAACTACCAGTTCACGCCGGGCTCCGGCTTCGTGATCGGTGTCGAGGCCGACGCCCAGTACGTCGACTTCGGTCGTGACCGCAACCGCGTCGCCGGTTTCGTCGGCACCCCGAACCCGGATCTGACGTTCGTCAACCCGAACGGCATCTCCAGCCTCGACTACTTCGGCACCGTGCGCGGCCGTATCGGTTACGCCTTCGACCGCGTTCTGTTCTACGGCACCGGCGGCTTCGCCTACGGCGCCGGTAGCGCCGAGCGTTCGTTCGGCGGCTTCCGTGGCAACGACGATTTCCGCACCGGCTACGCTGCCGGCGGTGGTATCGAGTACGCTCTCCCGACCGACTCCTTCCTGAACTTCTTCCGCTCGTCCGCCGTGACGCTGAAGGTCGAAGGTCTGTACGTGAACCTCGATCGCACCGCCGCCAGCAACGTGTTCGCCGTGTCCAACAGCACCGGCCTGCAGTTCCGCACCGGCACCCCCTACGCTACCGCTACCGGCGGAACGCGTGGCCGCGACACCGAGTTCGCCGTCGTCCGCGCCGGCCTGAACTACAAGTTCGGCTCGTACTAGGCCGTAGATCTTCCGGTATCCGGAACTTGGGAGGCCCGGCCGCAAGGCTGGGCCTTCTCTGTTCGGGGCCGAGACGACGGACAAAAAAGCCCGGCGCGCGAGCGCCGGGCTTTCGGTTTCCAGTGGTCAACGGCGCGCTTAAGCGCTCGCCTGAATCCAGCGCGAGAGATCGCCCTTCGGCGCCGCGCCGACTTTCTGGCTGGCGAGTTCGCCATTCTTGAAGATCAGCAGCGTCGGGATCGAACGGATGCCGTACTGCGCCGCGATGCCGGGGTTCTCGTCGACATTCACCTTAGCGATCTTCACCCGCCCCTGGAGATCGGTGGCGATCTCCTCGAGGGCCGGGCCGATCTGCCGGCAGGGACCGCACCACTCGGCCCAGAAATCCACCACGACGGGCTCGACGGACTTGAGAACGTCCTGCTCGAAACTCGCGTCGGTTACTTTCACCGTCGCCATCTTCGTCCCTTTCGCATGCCTTCGCGCCGGGGCGCGTCCCGTCCGGGCCGGGCGGGTGCGCCGCATCATCGGCGGCGCTTCGTCACGAGACTTGGCAATGCTGGGTCGGGCGGTCAAGGCGGTGCGCGCCGTCCGCAGGGCAGCACACCGGCCGCCTCATGCGTTGTCCACCGACCCGAGCGCTCGCCTTCACCGAACCTTGCCTCCTCGAACCCCCGCCTCCCCGAATCCCTGCCCCCCGAACAATGTCGGAGGCGTGGGCTCGTTTGCCACTCACGGCAGGCTCCGGCCGACGCACCCTCGCGAAAGGCCGCGCTCCGTCACCCGGCGGGACTCGCCAAACTGCCCCTCTGGCCCCATGTGCTCTCTACTCGTGCGCGCTTCGGCAGCCGGACGGGAGCGTTCGGCTGCCCCGTTCGTGGGGCGGCTGGACATGGTAGGATCCAGTCTCGGCAAAGTCAGGCCACGACAAGACCCGATTGCGATAGGACCGGACACGGCATCTCGCCGCCATGGAGGACAATCCGACGTGAAGCGCATCTCCCAGACCCTGCTCGCGACTCTCGCCCTCGCCGGTCCCCCCTTGGGCGCCATCGCACAGGAGGCGGGCGGTACCGCACCTCGGCAGCCACGGGTCGAAGGCGAGGCCTTCACTGCGCCGACATCCGACGCCGCCGGCACGACGCCCGCCGAGACCGGGGCACCCAACACGACCTATAAGCCGCTTCTGCCGAACCAGACCCGGGCGCCGAAGCCTGCCGAGGCCACCAAGGTCAAGACGGAAACGGTGGCCAAGGGCCTCGACAGTCCGTGGGCCCTCGAGTTCCTGCCCGACGGCCGCATGCTGGTCACCGAGAAGGGCGGCACCCTGCGGATCCTCTCGAAGGACGGCACGCCCGGTGCACCGATCCCCGGCGTGCCGAAGGTCGATGCGAAGGGCCAGGGCGGTCTTCTCGATGTCGCGCTGAGCCCGAGCTTCGTCGCCGATCGGTTGATCTATTTCAGCTATGCCGAACCGCGGGAGAAGGGGAACGGCACGACGGTGGCTCGCGCCAAGCTCATCGAGGACAAGGGCGTCGCTCGCCTCGACGAGGTGAAGGTGATCTTCCGTCAGATGCCCACCTACGACGGCGACAAGCACTTCGGCTCGCGTCTCGTCTTCGCACCGGACGGCAAGCTGTTCGTCACCGTGGGCGAGCGCTCCGACAAGGGCCCGCGGGTCCAGGCCCAGGATCTCACAAGCGGCCTCGGCAAGGTCTTCCGTATCGACACCGACGGCAATGCCGCCAAGGACAACCCGTTCACGGGCGGCGAGAAGGCCAAACCCGAGATCTGGTCCTACGGGCATCGCAATGTCCAGTCCGCCGCCCTCGACCCGCAGGGGCGGCTCTGGACCGTCGAGCACGGTCCGCGCGGCGGCGATGAACTCAACCGGCCGCGACCCGGCGTGAATTACGGCTGGCCCGAGGTGACTTACGGCATCGAGTACTCCGGCGAGAAGATTGGTGAGGGCAAGACCCAGGCGGGCGGCACCGCCCAACCGGTCTATTACTGGGACCCGGTGATCGGCCCCTCCGGCATGGCGCTCTACACCGGCGACAAGTTCCCGGCCTGGAAGGATGCCTTCCTCATCGGTGGCCTCTCCAGCGGTGGCCTCGTGGCGATCAAGCTCGACGGCGACAAGGTGGTCACCGAGGAGCGCATTCCCCTGGGTGAACGCATCCGCGACGTGAAGGTCGGGCCCGACGGTGCGGTGTATGCCGTCACCGATGGTGCCGGTGGCAAGATCCTGAAGCTGACGCCGGGCACCTGAGGCCGCGCGAAGCCCGCCGGGTCAACCGGCGGGCGCCAAGGCGGCGCGGATGGCCGCGAGACTGAGGCTCGACGGCTCGTCCAGCCCCGCCACGCGGACGTGATCGGCACCCGTTTCCAGCATGAGCGAAAGAGCATCGCGCACGGGAGCATCGTACGCGATGACCGGCCCGTCCTCGCTGGATCCAAGCCGGGCGAGATCACCAACGTCGAGGCCGGCGAGACGCCGGAGGGCCCGGTCAGGCCCGACGAAGTCCGCCACGAACCCGTCGGCTGGTCGTGCGAGCAGACGATCGGGCGTATCGGCCTGGACGATGCGGCCATCCCGCATGAGGACGATCCGGTCTCCCATTCGAACGGCCTCGTCGAGGTCGTGCGTCACCAGGATCACGGTCTTGTTCAGGCGCTTCAGTATCGCGCCGATCTCGGTCTGGAGGCGACCGCGCGCCACGGGATCGACGGCGCCGAAGGGTTCGTCCATGAGCAGGACCGGCGGATCGGCGGCCAGGGCCCGGGCGACGCCGACGCGTTGACGCTGCCCGCCCGAGAGTGCGTCCGGCCGGCGGCCCCGGAATTCGTCGGGATCGAGGCCGACGAGGTCAAGCATCGCGTCGATACGCGCGGCGGTGCGAGTTTTCGACCAGCCGAGAAGCTCGGGCACAGTCGCAATGTTGCGGGCCACGGTCCAATGCGGGAACAATCCGACGCCCTGGAGCACGTAGCCGATGCGGCGGCGCAGGCGGATCGGCTCGATGCCGGAGAGAGCCTCACCCGCGAGGTGGATGGTGCCCGCATCCGGCTCGACCAGCCGGTTCACCATCCGCAGGGTCGTCGACTTACCGCAGCCCGACGGGCCGATGAGCGCGCAGGTCTCGCCCTCCGGAATCGTCAGGTGGATGGCGTCGACGGCGGGGCGGGCGGCATCCGCAAAACGCTTCGAGACGCCTGTGAATCGGATCATCCCGTGTCGCCTGCGCCGTCAGCAGCCCTTGCAGATGGACCCCATGGTGGTGCGCATCTTCGAATCCCATGCCTTGTCGCGGGTCGCGGCTGCGCGCTGCGCCTTGGCCATATCGGCCTCGGTGTTGGCACGGGTGAACGGTGCGTTGCCGGCCCGGCCCGGCGGCTTGGTGACGCCGGTGGCTGTCACCGTGCGGCCACCCGGCGCGGCTGGCGCCTGGGCGACGGCGGCGGCCGCCAGCAGCGGCAGGGCGAGGGCGGCAACGAGGAGGCGGAACATCGAGATGACCCTAGATCCGTAGGATGTGACGCACGGCGATCCCGCGCGCGGCGATCCACCCGCGAGCGAACACACGATCATAAGGCCCGCCCCATCGCGCGCAAACGTTGGGCCGTCTGCAGCGTGCGCGACGGCACGTGGCTTGGGGGATTAAGGGGCTCGTCCGAGCGCGAATGCCGAAGATCGATCTTCGCCTCAAGACCGGCTGAGGAAACCAATGGGTTCGCGGCCGGGCTGGCCAAGCCAGAGCAGGACCGCTCCGAACCCCAGACCGAGGAGAGCGGCCGGGGCCAGGGTGAGGGGAAGTACCAGGATCTGCCAAAGCCAGGGGGCTACCCCCTCGACTGCCCCCTGGAGCGCGCTCGCCCGATCCTTGAACAATGTGAACAGCAGATCACTCAGGCTCGTCATCCGCACGCCGTTGTTGGCGATGGACCGGGCACCGTCATAGACGAGGCCGACGAACCCCCCTGCGAGGAGAACGAGGCCGAGGAAGCGGCTGAGGAAACGAAGCATCGCACCCGGTCACACCCGCCGGCGTCGCGCCGGCCGCTGCCTGAGTACGAGCGCCCGACTTCCCGTGCAAGGTCCCGGCGATCCGGGCGGCGAGAGCCGCATTGCCGTGCCTGTCTCGCACGTGCGAAACCAGCGCCGCCGCCCGGGGGACCCGCCTTGATTCAACAGACTTCGACCGAACTCGCTCGGACCGATCCGCATGCCACCCTCGCGCTCGTGATCTTCGATTGCGACGGTGTGCTGGTGGACAGCGAGCCGATCAGCCTCGCTCGCCTCACCTTCGGACTCAACCGCATCGGTGTGCCCATCGACGTCGACACCGTCCGCGTGCGCTTCGCCGGTACGTCGATGGTCTCGATCATGGCGCATATCGTGCGCGATTACCCCGTCACCGTGCCGGACGACTTCGTGGATGTGGTCAAGGCCGACACCCTGCGGGCCTTCGACGAAGGCCTCACGGCGATGCCCGGCGTAGCGCTGGCCATTTCGGGCCTTTCCCTGCCGCACTGCGTCGCGTCCAGCAGCGATCCGGTCCGCCTGTCTCATACCCTTGGACTGACGGGCCTGCTGCCCCTGTTCGGGAACCGGGTCTACTCCTCCACGATGGTGGCGCGCGGCAAGCCGGCGCCGGACCTGTTCCTCCATGCCGCCGCCGCCATGGGCATCCGGCCGGGCGCCTGCCTCGTCGTCGAGGACAGCGTGCCGGGCGTCCAGGCGGCCCGGGCGGCGGGCATGCGTGTCGCAGGCTTCGTCGGCGGCGGCCACTGGGCCCACGACCGCACGGGCGCCGATCTCATCGCCGCCGGTGCCGCGCGGGTGTTCACCGATTTTTCGGCGTTTGCGGAGGTGGTTGCCACCGCCTGACGCCCAACCGAAGGAAGCCATCGTGCGGGACATCGTTGGAGGCGCATCCTGCCACGTTGGACCATGCATTCGAAAGATCGATCCGTTGACGAATAGGCCGCCGCACAGCATCTTTGGGGTGTTCGGCGGCGGATTTCACCGCCTCTGCACCGCGGTGATTTGAAGTGTGTAGCTTGCGCCGCGTCACCAAACGCTAAAGCACTGCGATGCGCCCGCGCCTCGTGGTCCTTGCTCGATGAGGATGACTTGCCGTGCTGACTGTATTCCTGCCTCGGTCTTACCTGAACACCCGCGATTGCTGTCGACGCTGACCACACGATGGACCGTCCCGCAATGCGAAGTCCGGCCGCGCGCCGGCATCAGGAATTTCCGATCCCATGTCGTATCATCACGCTGAAACCACCGCCCTCGCCCTGTATCGCCGTCCCGCCGTTCCGCCGCTCACCGAGCTGCAGGCCATCCGGGCTCGCAACGAACTGCACGTCGATCGGTCGCTCCGCGCCGCGCAAGTGCCCGCGCCGACGCGAGTCATCGAGATCGGAGAGGTGACGGCCGGAATCGCGGTACCGGAGCATGGCGGCGTGCGATTCTTCTCCTCGCAGCGCGATTTCGACCCCCTCGACGGGACGGTGTTCGGAAGCGTCGAGCAGGCGGCACGCGCCGCGCGCGAGCGGTTCCGGGCCCGGTCGGGTGCGCGGGGCCGCCCGGTGCAGGACAGACGCCTACGCGCCGTCTGAGACGCCCGCACGCGATCGAAACGGAACGCCGTGCCCGTTCGGAGGCGCGGCTTTCCCGCGTCGAAGTTCGCGTGCTCAGTAGCGCCTGTTCACAAGTGCCCGTTCACTTGCACTCGTCGCGGGTGCGCTTCATGGCTTCGTTGAAGCCTGCCAGAGCGTATTCGTCGCTCGTAGGATTTCCCTTGAGGGACGTGGTCCTGACCTGAAGCTTGGCCGTGCGGGCCATCTCGGTGACGACGCGCGCTTCCTCGGCCTGGTTCTGCAGCCAGGCGTTGTTGTCCTTGGTCACGAGGCCGTAGCGCGTTGCGCCGAGGTGGATCGCCGGGTCCGTCGCGGCCGCGCCGGGCTTGGCGGCGGCACCTGCCTGACTTCCGGCGGGCTTGGCCGGGAAGCCCAGCATCACCGCGACCTCGTTCTGGATGTTCTCGGCCTTGCGAACGGTGACGAACAGGTAGGCCGTGTCGCGCTTGAGGGTTTTGGGCGAGCGTGTCGTCGGCTGGGCGATGGCGTAGCAGACCCGCGTCCTGCCCTGCCCGCTGGCGAAGACGTTCCAATCTCCGAAGATCGCCACGGGGGTCGCCTGCTGCATCCCCGGCGCCGACACGGGCTTGGCCGTGCCCTTCGCGTCGCGCGTACGGCGGCGCTTGCGTGGGGATTCGGCTTCCTCGGGAGCCGCCTCCTGCGCCTGGGCGACGCCGGCGCCTAGGGGCGATCCGGCGCCGGTCAGGGCGGTCGGCCCGCACAGGAGGGCCGTCGAGAGCCCGAGGATGAGGCAGCGGCGGACGTCGAGGTGCATGGGGAAACCTTGTGGGACGCGCGGGCATCGGACCGGACTGCTCGACCGGTGCGATGCTCCAGCGCTCTGCCTTCGCATCGATGTTGTTTGGGTCCAGGGCCGGCCCTCAGGACGCGTGGGCCTCGATGGCAAAGCTGGGGACCGGCATCGCGGCCATCGGAACGTCGCGGCCTGGCATCGGCCGTTCGAGGGGGATGGTCTGTGCCTGAGCGATGGACTGGACCGGAGGCGGCGACGGCACCGGAGCGGTGATCTGCACCGTCGGTAGGGGGCGCGGCTTCGGATCGTTATACGGCGTGTTGTAGCATTTGCGAACGGAGGCCCAGAACGCGGCACGCTCGGCCTCGCCGAGGCGAGCCAGGGCGACGTCGATGCGGTCCGTGGCCTGCGCCGCGAAAACGGGGGTGTCGTCCGGCGTAATCCAACTCTCGACGGGCATGCGCGCGATCTCCGAAGGGCTCGGGCCTGATCTAGGCAGGATCACATAGCTGGGCCGTGAACGCCACGCGTCACCGCCCAGCTTTTTTCGTGCGGGCCGGGTTCTCAGGCGTCTTTCCCGAGTTGTTCGAGCCAGCGCGTGGCCTGGGCCCGCACATTGTCCGGGGCCGTCCCACCGTAGCTCGTGCGGCTCGACACCGAGTTCTCCACGCCCAGGACCGCATAGACCGCGTCGGTGATCCGCGGCTCGGCCGCCTGCATCTCGTCGAGGGTCAGCTCCTCGAGGCCGACGCTCCGAGCGGAGGCAGTCCCGACGAGGCGACCGGTGACGTGGTGGGCCTCACGGAACGGCAAGCCGAGTTCCCGCACGAGCCAATCGGCGAGGTCCGTGGCCGTGGCGTAGCCGGAGCCGGCGGCGCGCGCGAGAACGGGGGCGTTGGGCTCCAAGTCGCGCACCATGCCGGTCATGGCGGCAAGACACAGGGACAGGGCCTGGAGGGCGTCGAACGTACCCTCCTTGTCTTCCTGCATGTCCTTGGAATAGGCGAGCGGCAGGCCCTTCATCACGACGAGAAGGCCCGTAAGGGCGCCAATGACGCGTCCGGATTTGGCCCGGACCAGTTCGGCCGCGTCCGGGTTGCGCTTCTGCGGCATGATCGACGAGCCGGTGGTATAACCGTCCGACAGGCGCACGAAATCGAACTGTGCCGAGGTCCACACCACGAGTTCCTCGGCAAAGCGCGAGAGATGCACAGCGCAGATCGAAGCAGCGGCGAGGGATTCGAGGGCGAAGTCGCGGTCGGCTACGGAATCGAGGGAGTTCGCCGTCGGCCGGTCGAAACCCAGGGCCGCGGCGGTGGCGTGCCGGTCGATGGGGAAGGACGTACCGGCGAGCGCGGCGGCACCCAGAGGACACTCGTTGAGACGGGCACGGGCATCACGGAACCGGCCGCGGTCGCGCGCCAGCATCTCGACATAGGCGAGGCAATGGTGACCGAAAGTGACCGGTTGGGCCGATTGCAGGTGGGTGAAGCCCGGCATCACCGTACCGGCATGGGCCAGCGCCTTTTCGGCCAGCGCCCGCTGGAGGCCGGCGGCCTGGATGTCGAGGCCGTCGAGGGTGTCGCGCACCCACAGCTTCATGTCGGTGGCGACCTGATCGTTACGTGAGCGCGCCGTGTGCAGCCGCCCGGCCGCCGGGCCGACGATCTCGGTCAGCCGGCTCTCGACGGACATGTGGATGTCCTCGAGTTCGCGCTTGAACACGAAGCCGCCGGCTTCGATTTCATCGCGCACGGCCTTGAGACCGTCTTGAATCGCCGCCACATCGGCGGCAGGCAGGATGCCGGCCTGCCCCAGCATCGCTACGTGCGCCAGGGAGCCGCGGATGTCCTGGGGCGCGAGGCGCTTGTCGAATCCGATGGAGGCGTTGATCTCTTCCATGATCTCGGCGGGGCCGCTCGCGAAGCGCCCGCCCCACATCCGGTTGCTCATGCTGTCCCTGATCCTTCCAGTCGCCCCGCCTGCCAAGCCCGAGACGCAACGATGATGCCCGGCGCCCGCTTCACACTGGCCGCCGGAGCCATCCTCGTTGCCGCGCTCGGCGCGGGGCTTGCCGTATACGGGACGGGCTCGACCGGCGGCAACTCCGCCGCGCCCTGTGCAGGTTCCGCCGAGGCGGCTGGCCGGATCGCGCCGCTGGCGCGCGGCCAGGTGGCCGCCCTGCAGGTCTCGCCGAAGCCGGTCCCCGCACCCGCCCTGGCGTTCAAGGGGCCGGACGGCACCGAGGCCACCCTGGAGGGAATGAAGGGCCTTCGGCTCGTGAACCTTTGGGCGACCTGGTGCGCGCCGTGCAAGGCCGAGATGCCGGCTCTCGACCGGCTCCAGGCGCAACTCGGCGGCCCCGATTTCTCCGTGGTGGCCATCAACATCGACACCCGCAACCTCGACGCGCCGCCGGCCTGGTTGACCCAGAACGGCATCGCCGAGCTCACCTACTACGCCGATCCGGGCGGGCGCGTCCTGCCGGCGATCCAGAAGGCCACCGGGTCCCTCGGCCTGCCGACGACCCTTCTGATCGATGGCGCCGGTTGCACCCTCGGGGTGATGAAAGGGCCGGCCGAATGGGACAGCGCCGATGGATTGCGGCTCATCTCGGCGGCGTTGGGGCGCGCGTAAGGGCATCGGAGCGGGGGGCGTCCCGTCGGGCCGCCCCTCTCGCGCGTCGCGATCGCGGCGTGGCGGCAGGCACCGGATTTTCGAACGGGAGTTCGCCGATCAACTCGCCGCTATAAAAGCCACTCGAAATCATCGAGGTGGTGTTCGCCGACGTCATTCGAGGAAATTTGGTGAGAAACAGACTCTCGCCCAATCATCCAGGTTGTAAATCCTCGAAAATTCCAAACTAACAATGACTTCTGCGCCCTTAGTTATCTGAGCGCGGGAATTCGATCACGTATGGGTGCCGATTATTGGATCGACGGGAATGATTGCTGAATTTTTCTTGTAAGACATTCGTCTCAACAAGTGGAGAACTTATTTAACGTTCTGCAGGCATCGTTTGTCGGTTCACCATCAGTATGGCTCGCGCATCATGTTCCTCGGCACATTGTCTATCCGGACGAAGCTGTTCCTGAGCTTCGGCCTCGTATTTCTGCTCGTCGCGGGAATCGGAGGCTCGGCACTCCTGCAATTGCACGCCGTGAACACCGTCGCACGCGAGATGCGCGACGAGCGCCTGCCGAACATCCAACTCCTCGGCAAGATCCAGGTCCTGGTCCTGCGGACCCGTACCAACGGAGCCCGGGTGATCACCGCCGATACGCCCGAGCTGCGCGCGGAGATCCTCGCGACCCTGACCAAGCGCGAAGCCGAAATGACCACCCTCCAAACCGCATTCGAAGCGCGGTCGAAATCACCGGAGGCCGAAGCCCTGACGGCGGCCTTCCGAACGAGTTGGGTCGCCTACAAGGCGTTGCAGGCCTCCGTCATCGCGCACGTGAAGGCCGGAGAGACCGCCACGGCGCAACGCATCTACAACACCGACATGTCGACGGGGGTGAATCTGGTGCTCGGCCCCCTGCAGAAGATGGCCGAACTCGAGGAGCGCGAGGCGAGCGTGAGCGGCGCCCATGCGCAGGACACCTACGACACGGCACTCCTCACCACCCTGATCCTGGTCGGCGTCGCCTTGGTGATCGCCGGTGGCGCCGCAGCCGGTCTCGCCCTCGGCGTGAGTCGGCCCCTGCGCCGGATGACGGAGACCATGGGCCGCCTCGCTGACGGCGACACCGGGATCACCGTTCCGGGCGCCGGTCGGGACGACGAGATCGGCGCGATGGCGAGCGCCGTCCAGGTGTTCAAGGACAACATCATCGCGACCCGTGTCCTTGAGGAGGAATCCCGCCTCGCCCGCCTGGACGCCGAAGCCCAGCGCCGGTCGGCGACCCTCGGCCTCGCCGATCGGTTCGAGGCGGCGGTGGGCGGCATCGTCGCGCAGGTGAGCGCTGCGGCGACCGAACTCCAGGCGACGGCTGGCAGCCTTTCTGCCACGGCCTCCGAGACCGCGGAACGATCGACGGGCGTGGCCGCGGCATCGGACGAAGCGGCCAGGAACGTCACGACCGTCGCCGCGGCCGCCGAGGAGCTCGGCTCCTCCGTCGCGGAGATCGGCCGGCAGGTCCACGGGTCGGCGAAGCTGTCGCGCCTCGCCGTGTCCGAAGCGAGCGAGACCGCTGCCCTGGTGCGCGACCTCAGCGAGACGGCGGCCCGCATCGGCGATGTGGTTGCGCTGATCTCGACCATCGCGGGCCAGACCAACCTCCTGGCGCTCAATGCCACCATCGAGGCGGCACGCGCCGGCGAGGCCGGACGGGGTTTCGCCGTGGTCGCCTCGGAAGTGAAGGAACTCGCCAACCAGACAGCCCGGGCCACCGACGAGATCACCGGTCAGATCGGCCGGATCCAGGCTTCGACGGGTCAGGCGGTCACGGCCATCGCGGGGATCACGACCCGCATCCGCGAGATCAGCGACGTGGCGAATTCCATCGCGGCGGCCGTCGAACAGCAGGGAGCCGCGACCCAGGAGATCGCCCGCAACGTTAGCGAAGCCGCCGCCGGAACCGGGGATGTCACCCGCAACGTAACCGGCGTCGCGATGGCGGCCGAGGAGACCGGCGCCGCCGCCGCGCAGGTCCTCTCCTCCGCATCGGAACTGTCGCGCCAATCCGAAGATCTCAGCGCCCAGGTGTCCCACTTTCTCGCGACGGTACGCGCCGCCTGACGCTTGATTTTCTTCGAAAGAGCACGATCCGGCGACGGCACGGCATCCATCCGGATCGCATCCGAGCACCCCCGGTTTCGATGCCCGTCTCATACGAACGGTGACCTTCTCGCCGAGCACCGTCGGGCGGGTCGGGTAGAAAATGACCACCTGCCTCGCGGCAGGCCATCATCGAACGGTCGTTCGCTAACCTCGTCCCGCCCGTCCTGTGTCCCACTACCGACGGCGCTTCCAGCTGCCGTTCGATATCAAAATGCCCAGGTGGTGCTAAAACCACCGCAACGGTGCCAGCGCTCCGAGCATGCGACTGGCCATGGCACTCGATGGGTAATGCACATGACCACCAAGCTCGCGGAAGAGGTTGCACGCGCTACGGCTACGGGCCGCCGTCGAGCAAAAGCATTCTCCGGTTTGGGCGGCGCCGAACAGTTACCGTGGGCTGTGATCGAGGCCTTCGATGCGGATGTCCGAGGCCATGTGGAGCGCGACCGTCGCATCGAGGAGGAGCGGGACCGCGTTCTCATCGCAGCGGTCGGGCTAGCCGAGACAAGGCCCGAGGATGGCGCTGAGGCGCTGGCAGCCGCGCGGACACGCCTCACGGATGCCATCGACTATCTCGAACAGGCGGTCCTGCGGTTCGGGATCGTCAACGCCCAGGCGGCTAAGCGTGGCCTCGGCGATCATGGCCAACGCGTCGTTGCCCACATCTGATAGACCCGATGGCGACGCTGGGCCGTCTCCGTGGTGTCAGTCGACGACCTTCAGGTCGTTGAGGGCGACGTCGCCGTTCTGGCTCGAGAAGCGCGGCGCCGTTCCGTTGGTTTGCTGGACGCCGGAGATCCGGTGATCGCCGCTGTCGTAGGTGGTGCGCTGGCCGTCGATCTCGACGAGGAGACGATGAGCATCGGGGAAGAACGCGTAGCGCATGTCGTTCTGGCCGCCGCTGCTGGCGGGTTGGCCAAGCTCCCGCGGCCACCAAGGCTCGGTGCCCTTCATCGGCTCCATGGGTTTCATCGGCTCCATGGGTTTCATCGGCTTCATCGGTTCCACGCGGCGTCTCCTTGGCGTCGGGATGGGAAGGCTTGGCTACGCTCGAACGCCGCGAAGGTTGCACCGCACCCACGTGCGGCATTGAATTTCCGCCCCCCCACGCGCATATCGCGCGCATTCGGGTAGCCCCGTCGCAGTGGCACCGTCGGGGATGTCCCGGCGGGGACGCCCGTTCCGGTATACCCTTCCCATCACACCATTCGGAGGCGGACCCTTGAGCGACACCGTGGAGCGGCACGAATTCGGTGCCGAGGTCGGGCGCCTGTTGGACCTCGTGGTCCACGCCCTCTATTCCGACCGTGAGATCTTCCTGCGCGAACTCGTGGCGAATTCGGCCGACGCCATGGACCGGCGCCGCTTCGAGGCCCTCACGGATGCGGCCTCCGCCCTGCCGCCCGACGCCAAGATCCGCATCGTCCCCGACAAGGACGCCCGCACCCTGAGCCTGTCGGATGCCGGCATCGGCATGACCAAGGCCGAGCTCGCCCAGAACCTCGGCACCATCGCGCGCTCGGGCACGCGCGCCTTCAGCCAGTCCCTCGGGGACGCCAAGGCGGAGGACCGACCGAGCCTCATCGGCCAGTTCGGCGTCGGTTTCTACTCCGCCTTCATGGTTGCCGACCGTGTCACTGTCACGTCGCGCCGTGCCGGATCGGACGAGGCCTGGACCTGGGCCTCGGAAGGTCAGGGCAGCTACACCCTCGAGCCGGCGACGCGCCCCGAGCCCGGTACCGACATCGTGCTCCACCTGAAGGAGGATGCCGGCGAGTACCTCGAAGGCTACCGACTCGACCACGTCGTGCGCAAATGGGCCGACCACATCACCGTACCCATCGCCCTCGTCGAGGAGGGCAAGGAGGAGACGGTCAACCAGGGCACCGCCCTGTGGCGCAAGGCGAAATCCGAGATCACGCCCGAGCAGTACACGGCGTTCTACCGCCATGTCGGCATGAACTTCGATGAGCCGTGGGCAACCCTGCACTGGCGGGCCGAAGGCGCCCTCGAATTCTCGGCGCTGCTGTTCGTACCCGGCATGAAGCCGTTCCAGGCCGTGGAGAACGAGCGCGCCAGCAAGGTGCGCCTGCACGTCCGGCGCATGTTCATCACCGACGAGGCCGAACTGCTGCCCTCCTGGCTGCGATTCGTCCAGGGCGTGGTCGACACCGAAGACCTGCCGCTCAACGTCTCCCGCGAGATGCTGCAGGCGACTCCGGTGCTCACCAAGATCCGCCGCGCGGTGACGGGCCGAGTTCTGACCGAGCTCACCAACCGGGCCAAGGACGCGGAGGGCTACACGCCGTTCTGGGAGAACTTCGGCCCCGTCCTCAAGGAGGGCATCTACGAAGACTATGAGCGCCGGGCCGAGATCGCCCCGCTCCTGCGCTTCCACTCTTCCGCCGTGGAGGGGTGGACCTCGCTCCCCGATTACGTGGCGCGGATGAAGGACGGCCAGGAGGCGATCTACTACCTCGTCGCCGACGATGCCGACGCCCTGCGGAATTCGCCCCAGCTCGAAGGCTTCCGCGCCCGCGGCATCGAGGTGTTGCTGCTCTCCGACCATGTCGACGCGTTCTGGCCCGAAACCCTCGGCCGGTTCGACGACAAACCCCTGCGTTCCATCACGCAGGGCGCTGTCGACCTGGCGAAGTTCGCGGGCGATGAAGACGGCGCCGAGGTCCCGGCCTCCGTCGAGGCCCTGGTGACGGCGTTGAAGGCTGCGTTGACGGCGGACGTCTCCGAGGTGCGCGCCACGGACCGCCTGGTCGAGAGCGCCGTGGTGCTCTCCGCCTCCGGCGCCGGGCCGGATCTGCAGATGCAGCGGCTCCTGCGCCGGGCGGGGCGGGGCGGCGGCAGTCTGCCGGTCCTCGAGATCAATCCGCGCCATCCCCTGATCCGGTCGCTGGCCGACCGGGTCGCGGCGGAGGCCGACATCGCGGACGCCGCCGGCACCCTTCTGGACCTCGCCCGGGTCCAGGACGGCGACACGCCGCGCGACCCCGTCGCCTTCGCCCGCAAGGTGGCGGCCGCCCTGGCCGACGCCTCGACCGGCCCTTCGACAACCGCCGCATGATCGCCCGGCGCGCCCGACCCGGCTCCATCGCGCGGGCTCGGGCGCGCCGGATCCCGTGAGGATCCTGCTTCCCACCCTGTACGACACCCGCGGTGGCTCCACGCGGGTGCTGCTCGCGGCGGCGGAGGCCCTCCGCCCCGCCCATGCCGTCACCGTGCGGGCGCCCCTCGCGGAGGCCGACGAGCGCAGCCCGGCGCTGTTCCCGTCCCGGCCGCTCTCGAGCCGATGGCGCAAGCTCGCCGTTCTGCCGCGCTTCGCCGGTCTCGTGGCGCGCGAAACCCTGGCCCTCCGCCGCCTGCGTCCGGACGTGATCCACGTCCACGACGAGCCGTCCCTCTACGTCTACGGCCTCGCTGCCCGGAGCCTGCGTCCACGCCCCTTCGTGCTCTGGCACCTCCACGCCGATGCGGGACACGGCCGCGCGGCGCGCCTGCGCGCCGCGCTGGCGGATGCGTGCATCCGCATCAGCCCGCATGTCGCCCCGCCCGTGGGCCTGCCCTCCGCCCTGATCCCCAACCCGCTCCCGCCCCTCGCCCGGCTCCCGAGGCCGGACGGCGATCCCCTGTCGACCCTCGGGGTGGTCGGCGCCGTGGTGCCGCGCAAGGGACAGGATCTCGCCGTGGAGGCCCTCGCGCGCCTGCGGACGGCGCATCCGCACGCCCATCTGACCCTCGTGGGCCCCGAACTCGACGCGGGCTTCGCTGCCGGCCTGCGCCGCCGGATCGCTGCCCTGGACCTCGACGCGGCCGTGACCTTCGCGGGCGAGCGGGCGCCCGAGACGGCGTTCGCCGGAATCGGTCTCGCGGTCTTTCCCTCCCGCGCCGAAGCCCAGCCCCTCGCCCTGGTGGAGGCCCTCGCCCGCGGCCTCCCCATCGCGGCGAGCGACATCCCCGCCCACCGCGCCCTCCTGGCGGGGACGGAGGCCGACATGGACAGCCTCGTAGCCCTGATACCGGATTCCCTCGCCGCCGCGATCCTGGCCGCCGCCCGAACGCCCCCACCCACCAACCTCGCCGCCCGCATCCGCGACCGCCACGACGCCACCCGCTTCGCCGAGACCCTGCGGGCGCAGATGAACACCTTTCGCGCCGCGCCCTGAGCGCCGCGACTTTTCTCCCCCGCCCGCCTTGTGACTCTCACACGACCCATGCTAAGCCGCGCTCGTCTCATCGAGGCCCCCGCGGAGAGGTGGCAGAGCGGTTGAATGCACCGCACTCGAAATGCGGCATGCCTGCAAGGGCATCGGGGGTTCGAATCCCCCCCTCTCCGCCAATCGGCCTGAAAAGCCTTACTTTTCAGACGCTCCCAAGGGAAACAGCGACTTCGCGGCCGTCCGGTGGTACACACGGGTGGTACACGCGTGGTTCTGGCTATGTCACGTCCCTGGCCCCATCCGAAGACAGGCGTTTTCTGGTTCCGCAAGCGGGTCCCGAAGGACCTCCTGGCGCTCGTCGGTAAGCGGGAGGAAAAGGCGAGCCTCGGGACGAAGGAGGTCGGCGAGGCCAAGCGCCGCCACGCCGCGCACGCGGCGCTGGTCGAGGCGCGCTGGGCGAACCTGCGGGCGGGCGTACGGCAGCTGAACCTCCTTGAGGTCAACGCCATCGCGGGCGAGTTCTACGAAACCCTTATCCCGCAGTTCCAGGCCGGCAGGTTCTCGCCGTTCCATAACCTAATCTCGTCCGGGATGATTGGCCGGTACGTCGAGGATCCCAGCCCGGGCAACCGCACGCAGTTCCTTCGCTTCTACGGGAAGGAGATCGACGCCCATCTCGCGCGCAAGGGGCTGGTCGTCCACCCGGATACGCGGGACGCCTTGGAGTACGCGATCGCCAAGGCGATCCTCCAAGCCATCGACCAGAGCGTGAAGTATCTCGACGGGGACTTCAGCCCCGACCCGATGGCTGGGCGGTTCCCGAGGGTTCCGGACCAGCCAGAGGCGATCATTCTGCCGCTGGACGAGTGGTTCGCCAAGTACGCCGATGCCTCGAAGCTCGCGGCCTCGACCCGGAAGCGGTGGGGGCCGGCGCTCGCAACGCTGGCCGCCTTCGTCGGGCACGACGACCTCGCCCGCGTCACCCCCGATCAGGTCGCCGATTGGGTCGACGGGCTCGCGGCGGCCGGGCGCAGCGACAAGACCGTCCGCGATGTCTACCTCGCCTCGGCCAAGGCGCTGTTCGGCTGGCTCCAGGGCAAGCGGAAGGTCGCGACCAATCCCTGCGCGGGACTTCGGGTGAAGGTCGTCGAGGAGGCCGTGCTGCGCGATCGCGACTTCACCGAGGTGGAGGCCTCCACGATCCTCGCGGCGGCCCTCGCGCCTCAAGGGGGGCGCCTCAGCCCCGAGCACGCGGCGGCCCGGCGGTGGGTTCCGTGGCTGTGCGCCTACTCCGGGGCACGGGTCGGCGAGATCACGCAGCTGCGCCGCAAGGACGTGCGTCACGAGGGCGGCGTGCCCGTCTTCCGCATCACCCCCGAGGCCGGCACGGTGAAGACGAAACGGTTCCGGGACGTCCCGATCCACCCGCACCTCGTTGAGATGGGCTTCCTCGACTACGTCGGTACGCGGTCGGGTCCCCTGTTCTACGACCCCGCCCGGGGCCGCGGCGGCTCAGACGCAAACCCGATTTCGAAGAAGGTCGGCGAACGGCTCGCGGCCTGGGTCCGGAAGCTCGGAATCGATGACGTCGGCGTCGACCCTAACCATGGCTGGCGCCATAGCTTCAAGACGCGTGGGCGCAGGGGCGGAATGCGGGACTCGATTCTCGACGCCATCCAGGGGCACGCGCCACAGACCGAGGGCCGGAAGTACGGTGGGTTCAAGGTCGACGTCATGGCAAACGAGATGGGGTTGTTCCCTCGCTATGCGGTCGAACCGGTCGCCCGCGAAGCCGCTGCCGCGTAGGTCGGTCGAGCCGCGGACGCCGCCGATCAGGACCGTCATCGTGGCGGAAAGTGTACGTTTAGCCTCCCGCCATTGAAAGGATCAGCGTACGGGTCTTATGAGACGATCGATGCGCTTGAGCTGACCGGGTCCCGGGAGGCGGGTTTCGTGCATCCGTTGGCCGATCGTCTAACGTACACCCGGGAATGACCGGGTTGGGTGGATTTCCGCAGGTCCGCTTTTGAGCGGCTGCGGCATCAGAGCCGACGTCGAAATAGCGTTAGTCCAAGCCGCGATGCGGAGGCATCGCGGGCTGATGCAGAAAGCGTCCCGGCTCCGAGCCGGGACGCTTCGCTTGCCGGCTCAGTCGCTGAACCCGGCGAGGACGGCCTTGCCCCTCGCCTTCCCGCTCTCGATGAGCGCGTGGGCGCGTGCCAGGTTGGCGGCGTCGATTGGACCGAAGGTCTCGGTCAACGTCGTGCGCAGCCGTCCCGCATCGATCAGGCGGGCGATCTCGGTCAGGATAGCGTGCTGCCGTTCCATATCGGCGGTCTGGAACAGCGAGCGGGTGAACATCAGCTCCCAGTGCAGCGACAGGCTCTTGGGCTTTAGCGGCATCACGTCCAGGGTAGCGGGGTCGTCGATCGGGCCGAGGCGTCCCTGCGGGGCGAGGAGCTCGATGATCTGCGGGAGATGCGCACCGGTCTGCGTCGTCGCGAACACGAACCCGGGCGCCCCGGGAAGACCGAGCGCCGCCACCTCGGTGGCGAGGGGCTTCGCATGGTCGATCACGTGGTGGGCGCCGAGGTCCCGGCACCATTGCGCCGTCTCGGGGCGGGAGGCCGTGGCGATCACGGTGAGGTCCGTGAGCTGCCGGGCGAGCTGGATCGCGATCGAGCCGACGCCGCCGGCGCCGCCGACGATCAGGATCGCGGGGGCGGCACCCGGCACGGGCTTGGCGACGTCGAGCCGGTCGAACAGCATCTCCCAGGCGGTCAGCGCGGTGAGCGGCAGCGCCGCAGCGGCGGCGAAATCTAGGGTGGCCGGCTTGGCACCGACGAGGCGCTCGTCCACGCATTGGAACGTGGCGTTGCTGCCCGGCCGGTCGAGCGCACCGGCGTAGAACACCGCGTCGCCGGGCTTGAACAGGCGCGCCTCCGGACCGATCGAGACCACGGTTCCGGCCGCATCCCAGCCGAGAATCTTCGGCTCGCAGCCCTGCTTGTAGGCGCCCTGGCGCACCTTGGTGTCGATCGGATTCACCGAGACGGCCTGCACGCGTACGAGCAGATCGCGCCCGGCCGGCACGGGATCGGGGAAGGTCGTGTCCACGAGCGCTCCAGGCGCATCGATCGGTGAGCTTTCGGTGTAGGTGACGGCGCGCATGGGTATCTCCCGGGATGTCGCGACGGGCGGCCCCGGGCCGCCGTCCCAGACCGTCTAATAGCGTGCCGCTTCCTTTGGCGCAGCGACGTGACGCGCACATCACGCCCGTGCTGCTAAGACCGTGAGGCAGTGGCGGAATGTCGACCCGAACGAATTTCGAGATCGGCAATTTAGCGACCTCAAATCTAGACGTCGATATGCACCCTCGCCTTATCTGCAGCAGAGCTAAGCTGACATGAGGACAGGGCCTCCTGGACGGGCCACCCCGCGCGTCCGCGCCGAAGCCAGTGGGAGCGCAGGCGGTGAACCGCGCGTAAGCACTCCAAGTGGCCGACGAATTGCCGCTGAGCGGTTGTGCTGACGGCGGTTTGGACGACCGGGTTGGGTCGAATGCGGAAACGACCGTTCACTGATCCTCTACCGGACATGTCGGGAATGACCAGGTCGACTGGTTTGCGGGCGAAAAAGGGGCCAGTGTCGGTTGGTCATGCTGCAAATCGTCAATCGCCCGCTACCCGGTCTCGGCCAATCCTACGGACCGCCTGGCGAGGGGCCGTTCCCTGCAGTCATGATTCTCCATGGCTCGGAGGGTGCATGGTCGGGCTATAGCTACCTGACGGCTGCCATTCTGGCGGCCCATGGATTCCTGGCCGTTCCGTTCGGCTATTCGGTCGGTGGAGATGTGTGGAACGCCGGCGACATCCGAGATGTCGCTCTGGACCGTACTGCCGAGGCGTTGGCCGTGCTTCATGGCCTGCCGCTGTCGGGCAAGGTCGGCCTTTACGGTGTCTCCCGAGGAGCCGAACACGCCCTGCTCGTAACCTCTCTGATGGTTCGGGACTGCGCTCCCGGCTTGCCTGACGCCGTGGCCGCACATGCCGCGCCCGACGTGATCTGTGGCGCCTTCATCGGTGCGAGCTGTCGGGACAGCGGCGATCCCGGGTGGCGATCCTGGGACCCAGCGGAGCGAGCTTGGTTGTGGCGCGGTTCCTCAGACACCCTGCTCCCGACGACGCCGATCGAGATCGAACGGTATGCCGGGCCCCTGTTCCTCAGCCACGGCACGCGGGACGCGATGTGGTCGGTAGCGATGACGCGACGGCTCGAAGCACGCTTGCTGCGGGCTGGGCGCGCGCCAGAGGTGCATCTGTTGGCAGGGCAGGACCACACACCTTATGGCGAGGATGAGAACGAGCATCACCGTATGCTCATCACGTTCTTACGGCGGACGCTGGTAGCCGTTTAGGGGCGAGACCGGGCGTACGGGATGTCGACTCAATCGAGCACGAGGGAAGATCGGCCATCTGGCGCGAGCGGGCCTCCATCAGGCCGCCCGCCGACCGCCCCGCTCATCGACCTGCGCCAGGATTTCCAACCAGCGTTCGCAGAGCCGAACGTCGGACGTCGTGAACCTCCAGGTCGGTGAATCGATCGAGGCGACCTGCACGGTGAGGCCATTGTTCCTGGCCGCGTCGTAGGCGCTGGCGAGGTTATGATTGAGCACGTGGGACGTCACCGTCAGGTTCGTGCTGGACGTCGTCAGCCGTTCGGGCGTCTCGACGCTGTAGGACCACCGCCTGACATCCTCCCAGTCCACCTCGGCCGCATGGCCGGCCTGCATCATGAAGATCCTGCCGTCGTGGTAGGCGACGCCCGTCCCCCTGAAGCCGTCCTCGTACTTGAACACCGCCGTGTCGATGTGATCCGGCATCGCGCCGATGAAGGCGATGAACCGGCGCCTCACCTCGCGGTCCCATCGAAGGTTGACGCTTCGGGCCCGCATGCCCAGCGTGGCGATCAGCACGGTCGGTATGACCAGGACCCCGATGACGGTGCAGCAGAGCGCCGCGCAGACGATGACGGTCCCGAACGTGACTGGGACGCGATTGGGCATGCCGTGCCCCAGGTACTCTGTTCTCATGGTGCATTCCGATCGTGGGTCAAAGGCCATTCCCAATGCGGTTGGCCGGCAGCGTGCATGCTCGCGACAAGCGCGGCGGACGGAAACGTGGGCGCGGAGCCGGTCCTCCGGAATGCGCCCCATGAGGTGATGGGACCGCCTCATGCTCGGAAATTCTCGCGTGGATCGCGATCGAGGCGGACCGCTGTCGCCATGCCGTCGGATGCGTGACCGGAGGGGATGGAGCCGGCCGAAACCACCGCGGGGATCATGGCGTTCGGGCAGCCCCTAGCGGAATCCCAGGGTGACGAGGCTCGAAGGATGCCCAGGAGGATGAGCTGGTTTCAGTCGTCGATTGCGAGCTTGCCGTCCGGCCCCTTGAAGAAGCGCGTCTTCATCTTGGGGCGGCCGATGCCGTTGAGCGTCACCGAGAACTCGCAGACGTAGCCGTCCTTCGGCTGGGCCGGTGAACAGCTGGTTTTCCTGAAATTCGTGACGTCCGTCGGATCGTCGACCTTGCCGTCGGGCTTTCCGCCGAGCTGGAGGTTGGTGACCGCGATCTCGGGCGGGGACATCCGGGCGAACACGCCGAGGAAGGCTTGCTCCATCGCCGAAGATGACGGCTCGTCGCTGCAGGCTGCAAGGGCGAGGGAAAGCACCCCGGCAAGAGCGAGGGGAATGGTTTTGGTCATCGGGATTTCCGTGTCGATGCTTCAGGGATCCGGGCCCGGCGGCCGGCCCGGTTGTCTCGGATCGCGGACATCGCGATCCGCCCCCCGCCATGGCGAGGGCTGGGCGTGACGCCTCTTCAACGAAGGTCGATGGAGACCTGCCGGCGTCCGGTCGGGCAGCAGCGCGGATCCCCGGGCTTCGGTACCGCCACCGGATAGGAAGCGGTCTCGCCGGTGAAGGCGACCTTGCCGGCCGGTGCGCCCCCGGCGCTTGGGATCGTCCGTACGAGGCGCCACCCGCCGGGGTCCCTGCGGAAGGCCGCGGCGGCGAGTTGCGTCGCGTTTCCGATCGCGGTCGGATCGGGCAGGTAGGTGACGAACACCAAGGCGGCGGTATCGGCAGGACTTCGCCTGACCTCGACATGCTCGGCTTGCGTGATCGAGCAGCGCCGGTCCCTGCCGTCGGGCGTGACGCAGGTCACGGACGGGTCGGTCGCGAACCATCGCCGGAAGGCGCCCGTCAGATCCGCCTGTGCGGGGCCGGCCATGGCCGGACCCATGGGGCAGGTCCCGATCGCGAGGATAGCGGTGAGGCGGGACGATCGTCGCATCGGGCCGCCCATCACCGGTCGGCCATCGTCAGGGTGCCGTCGGGTGCCTTGAAGAAGCGGCCCTTGTTCTTGCTCTCCCTGCCGTTGAGACTGACGGTGAACTCGCAGAGATGGCCGGCCGCCGGCTGGGCCGGCTGGCAACCGATCTTGTGGAAGTCCGTGATGGTGGGCATCGCGATCGCCTGGCCGCGCGACCCTCCCATGAGGAAGGACGCCGCCGCGAACTGACCTTGGTACGCCTGTGTCATCGCGCGGGTCATGGCCTGTTGCATCGCCGATTCCGCGGGGTCGTCGGCGCATGCCCCCACTACGCTGCACAGCGCCGCGACGAGAAGGCCGGTGGAAATCCTGGTCATCGTAGTGTCCGCCTGGAAGGGATGGTTGGTCTCGCCCGTCGGGCGGGTTTTCGGACCCGCCCGGTCGTTCGGGCTCGTGCGTTTCGGAAAACGCGTCTCGGTTATTGGGCGCCCTCAGCGCAGGAGCTGAAGGATGCCCTGCTGGGCGGTGTTGGCGAGCGAGAGCGCCGAGATGCTGAGCGACTGACGGGTGGAGAGCGCCTGCGAGTTCGCGGCCTCCTCGTTCATGTCGGCGTTGGTGAGGTTCGACGAGCCGGTGTCGAGGACGTTGATGAGGTTCTTGGTCAGGTCCTGGCGGGTCTGGACCACGGAGAGGTTCGAGCCGAGGTTCGAGCTCGTCGAGCGCAGGGTCGAAAGGGCGTTGGTCAGGGCGTCGGCGGCCTTGGTCAGGTCGGCGTTGTTCTGGACGCCGAAGTCCGCTCCGGCCTGGCCGGTCGCGGAATCCTTGAACTTGCCGAGGCCGAGGGCATCGGCCGACAGCAGGGTGCCCTGCACGTTGAGCTTAGACTGCGCCGTGCCAGTCTTCTCGTTGAAGGCGATCTTCAGCGCATCGCCGTTCAGCAGGTTGGTGCCGTTGAAGCCCGCGTCCTTGGCCGCCTCGTCGATCTGGGTGCGCAGGTTGTTGAACTGGTCGACGAGGGCCGAGCGCTGGGCGGAGGTCCCGCCGGCGGCCGTGAAGGCGGCGCCGCCGGTGAGCTTGTCGGTCTCGGTGGTGCTGGGCGTGAAGGTGCCGCTGGCGGTCTTGCCGGCCTGCATCGTGATCGCGTCTGACCCGGTGCCGACGACCACCAGCGCGCCGTTGTTGTCGACCGACGCCGTGGCGATGCCCGACTTGTTGATGTTGTTCACCAGGTCGCCGACCGTGTCGTCGGCATCGATGGAGAAGGTGTAGTCGGTGTTGCCGGCCTTGAGCTTGATCTGGTCGGCGTTGGCAACGGTGATGCCGACGTTGCTCGCGCCTGCGGTGCCCAGGAGGGTCTTCGACAGCGCCGTGTCATGAATGCTTTTGCCGGCGGCAGTGGCCTGCGTCGACGTCGCCAGGGCGGCGGTACCCGTGAGCTTCGGCAGGTTCGTCGCGGCGTTGGACTGCGCCTGTGTGACCACCGACTGCATCTGCTTCACCAGGGCGGTGACCGTATCCACGCCCTTGGAGGCCGCCTGGATCGTCTGGATGCCGTTCGAGATGCCGTCGAGCAGGCCTGCAAGCGATGACGACCGGTCGGAAAGGGCGGAGGCGGTGAAGTAGTTCGTTGGATTGTCGAGAGCCGTGTTGACCTTCTTGCCGGTCGAAAGGCGGCCCTGGTTGGTGGACGCGAGGGCGGCGGTGTCCTGCAGCGAAAGCAGGTTCTGGCGCGTCGCAGCGGAGAGGGTGACGGAAGAGGACATGGGCGAGTTTCCCTGTGGGGAGGCGGTCTCGGGATTTGGCAAGACCAAAACTCGGACATCGCAGTTACCTCGAAGATAAATAACTGCGCTTGCTTGTCTCGTTCATGTCACCTGTCGTACCGTTCATGTCACCTGGTGTACTTATGCGTCCGTCCACATTATTTGGTCTGTCAAAGGGCGATTTCTGTTTGACGTGACACCCGACGTACGGATAGCTCGGCTGGAGAGAGTGGGCTGAGCGAATGCAACTGGACGTCATCGACCCACAGCTGGACCGGATCGAGGACGAGCGCCTCCGACGTGAGGTCTGGAGGCAGGCGATCTCGCCGGTCTTCATCCCTGAGATGGACAAGGCGGTGCCGGTCCCGCGGGACATCGGCTTCCGCTGCTACAACCTCGGCAGCATCCTGCTCAGCGCCATCACGGCCTCGCCGCAGACCATCGAGCGGACGCAGTCCCAGATCGCGACGCAGGGTGTCGACCACGTCATCCTGCGCCTCTACAACTCGGGCGCATCGAGCATCGACACGGACGACGGTCCCGAGGACATCGCGCCCGGGACCTTCGTGCTCTTCGACCTGTCCCAGCGCGCGCGGTCGGTATCGAAGGGCATGAGTGGGATCAACCTTTGCCTGCCGAGGCGCGTGTTCGATCGACGCGTCGGTGAGGTCTCGGCCTTCCACCGCGGCCGCTTCGGCGCAGACGGAAAGCCGCTGTTCAAGCTACTGGCCGAGCATGTCCGAAACGTACGGGCCTGCCTCGACACCTCGGATGCGGCGCAGCAGGCGCTGCTGGCGTCTGCGACCGTCGATCTGTGCAACGCGAGCTTCACCCCCGAGGCCGACAGCGCCTACAACCTGCCGGCCGTCGTCGGGATCGAGATCCGCCAGTTCATCGACGACAACCTCGCCCGGCCGGGCCTGGGCATCGAGACCCTGTGCGGGCGCTTCGGCCTGTCGCGCACGCCGATCTACCGGCTGTTCGAGGCGGACGGCGGGGTGATGACCTACATCAGGCACCGGCGCCTCGCCCGCGCTATGCGCATCCTGGCGGGGATCGAGGGGGCGACGCCGACGCGCGTCTCCAGCGTCGCCTACGCCGTTGGGTACGGCTCGCCGAAGATGTTTTCGAAGGCCTTCCACGCCCGCTACGGGATCAATCCCCGCGACGTCGATGCGACCTACCGTGAGCAGGCCGACAGGGAGACCGGCGCGCAGCTCCTCTCATGGATCCGGGGGCTCTGAGGCGTGTCCGGGACCGTGACGCTCACCGCACGATTCATGACGCCTTACGGTACCGAACACGCCTGTCGGGTGCGGTGCACCGATCTCGCGGAGGTCGAGATCCTTGATGGACCGATACCGGGGATCGGTGGACGAGTGGTCTGCCGGGTCGATGGCCTGGGAATGCTTTTGGGAACCGCGGGTGCCGCATCCGACGAGGGCTTTCGCCTCATGCTGCATGCGACGCCGCTCCAGTCGCGACGGCTGGCAGGACGCCTGCGCTGGCATCGTGAGCAGGGCGCCGGCCGTCCTGACATGCGTGCGGGCGACCGGATCGTGACGGCATCCACCGAGGTATGCGTGAGCTGGCCGGATGGGCAGGCGATGGGCACCTTGCGTGACGTCTCGGCGGGCGGGGCCTCCGTCGACGTAACGCCAAGCCCGGCCATAGGGACCCCGGTCAGCCTGGGCAGGCGCCGCGGAACGGTCGTGCGGCATACGGAACGCGGGATCGCCGTTCGGTTCGTCCTTCCGCTCCGCCCCGAAGACGTCACGGAAGACGTTGTCCTCTGACGACGCATTCCACGCTGACGTCTCCTCATCGCAACGGCAGCCCCCAGATATCGGTGAGGCCCCACAGGGCCCAGGCGCGTTCCTGCTCACGCATGTTCCGCTCCTCGATCCGCGCGGCGGCCGCGCGGGCCCGATCCACCGCGTCGCAATGGCGTTCAAGCCGAGGGTCGAGGCCGTGCAGCCGGCACCGGAGCGAGAAGCCGGCACCCGGCGGAAGCGCTTTCAGCCGGTCGAGCGCAGGGCCCGTACCGCGTCCGTGACGTCCGCCACCGCCTCCGTCAGGTCTCCCAGCACCTCCACCAGGTCGTCGAATCCCGATGCCCCCTCCGTCTCGGGCGGGGGCGCCAGCGCCGCCAGGATCGCGGTGAGCAGGCGCTCCTGCGCGTCGAGGCGACGGACGATGTCGGGATCGGTCATGGAGGTTCTCCGGGGTATGGCCCGCCAGCCGAGCCCGGACGGCGGCGGCGGGAATGCGTTCGCCGTCGTGGCGGCGTGAGGCGGCGCCGAGGACCCGCGTCGCGAGATGCGACGCGCCGCTCCCGTCGACGATCACGGGTCCCTTGCGGCCCTCCGTCAGGTCGAGGCCGCGGGCCCGGAGGGCGGCGACGAAACCCGCCGCATCGTCGCTCGCCCGCCAGGCCGCCAGCGCCGCGCGGCGGACGTCGTCGAGGGGGACATCGGTCCGTTCCTGCTGGAGGCGTTCCACGGGGGTAAGCGCGGCGATCGGCCGGGACGCCGTCGTTGCGCCGGAGGCCACGAGCCAGTCGGCGACGTCGCTCCGTCCCTCCCGCCTCAGGCGGCGTTCGATCGAGCGGGCATGCTTCGAGGCGACGGGCCTGAGACCGAACTCGAACTCGACGATCCGGCTGCACTTCTCGCGACGGGGGTAGTCCCAGGCGAGGTCCACGACCTTCCCCGACGGACGGACAAGGCCGTAGACGCGATGCTCGTGGGATCGCCCGTGCTTGACGTGCTCGACGCCGCAATACGCTTGCTCCGTCAGACCGAACTCCGCCTCGAACAAGGTCCACCACCGCGCCCGTGCGCCAGACTCGTCGCCGATCGCGGCATCGGGGTTGCAATGCACGTGGTAGATCGGCCGATCGGTGCGTCCGCCGGCCGAGACGGCGACGAGCTCGCGGATCTGGCCGGCGAGGTCGGCGCTGCCCAGGCCACGGGCGGCGATCGAACGGACGAGGTCGTTCTCGGCCTTGAGGAGATGCTTGGCGAGCGCGTCGCCGATCCCGCTGCCCCGGGAAGCACCGGAGATCATCGCCGGGGCATGTGCACGACCATGGGGATCAGGATCGCGCGGGCCTGGTCGAGGGCGGCGCGCGCGCTGACCCCGTCGCCCATCGCCAAGGCGGCGTTCACCGCCGCGAGTTCCCGGATGGCGGATGAGATGGCGACCACGTCCTCCGGCGGACGGCGCATCGGCCGACCGCTCTGTTCGTCCAGCAGCGAGCGCAGGCCGAGGTCGGCGAGAAGGCGGTGCCGTACCCAGGCCCCGGCCGTGACGCCGTCGCGCCGCGCGCGCGCCAGGATCGCCGAGTGAAGCGGACGGCTCACGCGCATGATGAACCTGACGTCGAGGATGGGACGCCCGGCCGGCTCCGCGGGTATGCCGGCATCGGTGACGAGCGGCGCGGACTGGGGCTCGGGTGTGGCGGGCATCGGGTGGTCCTGGATGGGCATCGTGGCGGCTCGGGGCTACATCGGCTTGGCGGGCAGCGGCGGGTGATGGGCCGCCTCCTCGGGGACGGGGATCGGGCCTCCGGTGCCGTCCCCGGGACGGCCGCGTCGGCGGCCGATCCGCTCAAGCGCGGCCTTGCGGCGGGCCTCGATGGCCTCCCGGACGAGGTCGGGGATCGCGAGGGACGGCGGCCGCGGGAGGCCGGCGATGCGCGCGTGCTCGGTGCGGGCGTCGAGCACGGCCATGGCCCGCTCCCACGTCCCGATGTCGGCGGCCATCTCGCGGCCGACGACGGCCCGCTCGACCTGTTCGTCGGCGTCGGGGCGAGCCCGCCAGGGGGTCTGACCGGTCAGGCGACGGGCATACTGCCAGGACCAGATCTCGGGTCCCATCGCCTCGGCGAGTGGGCTGAGGTCGGCTTCCCGGGCGGTGTCGAACAGGCCGGCATTGAGCCGACGGGCGTAGTCGCGCGTCGCGGTCGAAAGCGACAGCATCCGGACCACCCGCCGCGACGGCGCCGGGCGTCGAATGACGGGTGCCGGCGCGAACCCGAGTGGCGGCAGGTCCGCATCCGGGGTTGCCGCGCATCCGGGGCGACGCCGCGTACCCCAACCCATCCGATCCAGCCAACGCACCAGCATCCCGGCCCCATCAGGCGAGCCACAATCGGCTCATGAAAGGAATAAGGGAAGCACAGAGCGCGGGAATGTCACTGGTGTTAGCCAAGAAAGTCAGAATTGGCCAAGATGCATGACAAGTGCATGCCAATGGTATGACGCTTTTGGTTAATTTAGGTCGCATTTTATCGAAATCAGGCTTTCTCCGGTGGCTGGTGCTTGCATCGCCGCCCGGATGAATCGAATCGGGCCGAGGGCGATCCGCGGGCGATCCCGGCGGCAAACCCGGGCAACGACGCCGTGCGCGACCGGCGACCGATTCGCCTCCGTCGATGGCCATAGGAGGACCGGGCGCTCCTAAAACGCATGACATCCATGGCTTGTTGGCGGGATCGGCCGGGGCATTCGGACGGGCGGATTTGGAAACACGGGATCGGACCGGAACACTTCGGCTCCGATCAACGAAAGGCCTTCGCCATGCTCCGGACCATCCGCCATCTCCTCGGCCTCGGCACGAAGCCGCCGTCTCCCCCGCCGCGCGCCTCCGATCGGTCGCGGCCTCAGACGGGCGCCGGACCGTCGGGGGCCGTCAGTCCGGCGGGAAACGCGACCCGGGCGAGGTCCTCGCATGACAAGTCGGCGACGATGCCGATCGCCGGGGTGGAAGGAGGAGGGAGAGAGCCAGCCATGGCCGTCATGCGTACGCATGCCGTCCAGATGCCGCCGCCCGGGGCGGCGTCACCAGGGCTCCCGCCCGTGGACCTGGTAGAAAGTGCGGTCGGGATGACCGTCGTGGTCGCCGGCAGGCACCCGCATGCAGCCGCGCCCGGACTGGATCTCGGGGTACCCGAGCGGGACTCGACGCCAGCCGTAGCCTCCTCGGAGCGAGAGATCGATCGATTCCCTGCCGATCCGGCCCGGCCAGGGGCAATCTATGCCGAAAAAGCACTCAGTAGAGAATACGTAGACAGCACGTTCGAAGCACCGAAATCCGACGATTCGTCGATTGAGCGATCCTTTGCGTCGGTCGCGATCCCCGAAAGAACACTTGAGGAACGTCGCCCGAGCATTCCGGAGTGGTCCTGGGACCTCATGCAGATGGAGCTTTTCCCTGGTCTGCCAACGGCATGCCAGCATTCCATAGGCCTGGAAACAGACGAGCGAAAAGCATTCCACCCCAAGGATAGAGGGGGCGACGGTCAATCCTTGGCGGCACGGGTGTGGGCGGCCGAGCCTACCGCCGAGCCACCTGATTCCCTGGGCGTTGACCTGCCGGTCGAAACCGGGTTGCCTCGCGTGACGACGCCGGCCAGGGATTTTCGCAGGCTTCCCCAACGGGTTGCCGACCGGCCGCGTATCGAGGAGTGGAGCGATGACGAGCTGCTGACCCTGCCCGAGGCCGCCGCCCTGTTCTGGCCGGACGGACCGATCACCACGAACACCCTGAGGACCGCGGGCCGGGACGGCGGACTGGCGATCACGGTAGTGGCAAAAAAGTTCTTCACGACCCCACTGGCGATCCGCCGGATGGGGGTGGACGAGGTCGGAGAGGCGCGGACGGCGAAGGTCTCGGAAGCATCCGATGCCTCACCCCAGGCGCTCCTCCGGAAACGGCTCGACGAGGCGAAAGCCATCGGTCGGGAGCGCACACGTCCGAGACGTGCGGCGGGGAGATCTGTCTCACCCTGAGCCGTGTACGGCAAGGCGAGACGGCGAGCGGCGGACACGGGGCGCGTTCAACTTGGCGGAAGATCCGCCCCGCGTCCGCCATCCGAAACGCCCGCACGAGTGCGGGCACGGGATAACGGACCCTAGAATCATGACCGAGAAGATGCAAGCGGGCGCCGTCGGGCGCGCCGCCGAGGACATTCGCGTCGCCCTGATGACCACGGCGGCCGCGATCCCCGAGGTCGAGCGTCGGCGGGGGCCGGCGCCCCTGCCGCCGCGGCTGGTGCTGCGGACCTCCAAATCCGACCCGGGCGTCAGGATCTTCCACATCCGGGACGGCAAGGTCGAGATCTCGACCCGCCTGTCGGAGCTGGACGAGGCGGACGCCCAGCTGAAGCTGGACGTGTACAGGCTCCAGAAAGGGGCGCGTGAGCGGGGGATCGTCGCTCCGCGCATGGTGCCGGTGGCCGCCGTCCTCGCCTACTTCCTCGACGCCGTCCGCCCGGCCGCGAACGCCCCCGACAAGGAGGTCGCCGCCTACGCGGCGCTGGCGAGCCGGCTGGGCACGCTGGCCCGGCACTTCGGCGGCGCGGTGCTGAAGGACCTCACGAAGGCGCGGTGCAATCTCTACGTCGAGTGGCGCACGAGCCTGAGGGATGCACGCTACCGCGAGGGGAACCCCGACGCGCCGCTGGCAACGACCGCTTCGGCGCGCGAGGACCTCATCGAGCTGCGCAAGGCGGTGGTGCTCTACGCCGATGAGCACGCACTGGCCTGGCACCCGAAGGTGCATGTGCCCAAGGCCGGTCCCGGCCGCACCCGCTGGCTGCGCAGGAAGGAGGTCGCGCGGATCCTGTGGGCCACGCGTGGCCGGATCTGGGATGCGGCCACGAACGCTTGGCAGGTCGAAACGGTGATCGACGCCGACGGCATTCCGGTCACCCGTCGGGTCCTGCGTCCCCGCCACATCGTCCTGAACCGAAAGGCCATCCGCCGGTTCGTGGCGATCGGCCTCTACACCGGGACCCGCAACGCGGCGATCCGGGAGCTGACCTGGGAGGCGAACGAGGACGGCGGCTGCCTCGATCTCGACGGCCGCTACATCCACCGGCGCGGCTTCGGCCGCGACCCCTCCGTCGGTAAGCCCCGTGCGAGCTCCAGGATCGCGCGGAAGTTCTGCGCGATGGCCACGCCGTGGCGTGACGAGGACCTCGAAGCCGGCATCGCGCACGTCGTCCACCAAACGGACGGCTCGGCGTACGCGGCGAGCCCGGTCTGCGTCTGGGGTTCGGTCATCGCCGACGCCGGCCTCGGCGAGGAGGTGGTGCCCCACGTCCTGAGGCACACGGCGGCCACGTGGCTCAGGATCGGCCGCACCGACGTGCGCGCGGCCGCCGACCTCCTCGGCATGAGCGTCCAGGCGGTGGTCCGGATCTACGGGCAGTGGACCCTGGAGGGGCAGGACACGGCGGCGGACGAGCTCGGCTACGGCAAGGGCATTAAGGCCGACGTCTTCGTCGGTGGCAAGAGGCCCAAGCCCAAGACGGAGCCCAAGCCCGAGCCCACGCCCGAGCCGACGGCACCGGCCTCGCCCGAGCGGGTCCCTGCGTTCGCGCCGATGCCGGCGATGGCCATGTCCTATGGCTGGGCCGAACCGACGTGGACGGGGGTCCCGACCTTCTCGACGCCGACCGCCATCGTCGCCCCGCGCGGCAGCCGGCGCCGTACGCGGAGGGTCACCGCGACGCGGCGCGGGCGCCAGATGTCGTATCTCCAGCGCGACGTCCTCAAGGCCCGATGACCCAACGCCCGGGGTGGCGACGGCGTTCGCCCGTCGCCACCCCGGGCGGTCGAGGCACGGGACCGCTGCCGACATCGTGTCCATCGACGTCGCAGGCTCGCGGTCCCGCCCGAATTTCGGCGGATGACGCGACGCGTCCGCCTTTTCGATGTAGCCTTGACCGATACCACCTCCGGTGATGGGCGACGGCGACCGACGCCCCTTGCGGATGGTGGGAATACCTATCAACCAGGCGACCAGCCCTCGACGATCGGCCAGCATGTCCTCCTGGATGACGCCGCACCAACGCCTCCAGTGGCAGATGAACCTGGAGCTGAAGCTCCGGCAGCTCAACGGGGACGCGTTCCAGGATTTCTTCTCCCGGGTCATGGCCCGGCTTCACGGTGCCGACTTCATCCGGGTTCGCCCTTTCGGCAGCCTCGGCGACAAGGGCTGTGACGGATACCTGCAGGGCAGCGGCCAGCTCTTCCAATGCTACGGCAAGCTGCACGACGCCGGCCTGACCGTGTCGACGCTCGTCGCAAAGATGACGGACGACTACGTCAAGGCGAGCGTGGCGCTCTCGGCGATCATGAAGGAATGGCACTTCGTCCATAACCTCGTCGACGGCGTTCCGGTCGAGGCCGTCGTCAGGTTGAAGGAGCTTGAGGCGGCGAACAGCCACCACCGATTCGGCATGTTCGGGCCTCCCACCTTCGAGGACCGAATCCTCGCGCTCGACGAGTTCCACCTCACCGCCCTGCTCGGTCCGGTCGCCTCGGCCGAGGACAGCCGCAACATGCGGATCGAGGAGGTGGCCGGGCTCATCGAGAAGGTGATGCGCGACATCGATGACCCGCCTCTCGTAGACGCCGCCCCCACCGACCCGCCCTTCGACAAGCTGGACTTCAACGGGATCCGTGGCGCGTGGCATGGCATCCTCGTGGGCGCCACGTCGAACGCTCCCCTCGTGAAGGACTATGTCGACCGACATCCGGACCCGCAGATGGGGATCCGGTTGTCCAAGGTCTTCGCGAACCGCTATAAGGAGCTGGATGCGAGCGGGCTGTCGCCCAACGCCATCCTCACCAAGCATTATGAGGACATCACGGGGGTCGGCAGCGTCCCGCCGGAAAGGCAGGTCGCGGCGCAGGCGCTCCTGGCCTACCTCTTTGAAGCTTGCGACATCTTCAAGGATCATCCCTCGAAGGTGACCCCATGATCCTGCCAGGCAAGCATCTGTCCCCGCATCGCGCACTCGTCGGCGTGGGAGCGGAGATCCTCCGTCAGCTCGACCGGCCGCGCGAGGTGTCCGACCTGTGGGAGCGGGTGCGCTCGGCCCGTGGCGATATCCAATTGTCCAATCCGATCTCCTTCGACTGGTTCGCGCTCGCCTTGGCCTTCCTCCACGCCATCTATGCCATCGAGGACGCCGACGGCCTGCTTCGCGCCGCGGTCCCCGCGCCATGATCCTCTCGATCGACAGCTCGCTCCCGACCTTCAAGCCCGTGCGCTTCCATGCCGGGATCAATGTCCTGCTGTCCGCCAAGTCGGCCGAGGGCAACGATCGAAAGACCCGCAACAGCGCCGGGAAATCCAGCCTCGTCGACATCGTCCATTTCCTGCTCGGCGGTAAGGCCGACCCCGGCAACCTGCTCAGGCACCCGCTGCTGAACGACCACGTCTTCCGGGGGACCCTCTGGATCGCCGGGCGCGAGGTCACCGTCGAGCGCAGCGGAGCCAAGCACGGGCGGGTCTACGTCGATCCCGCCAGCTCCGAGCACTTCGGCCTGCAGACCAAGCCGGACAAGGAGACAGGCGCGCTCTCGATATCGAACGAGGCCTGGAAGGATTTCCTTGCGCACCGGTGGTTCGACCTGCCGGCCGTCGTCAGGGGCTCACCGTTCGAGGAGAGCTTCACCCCGAGCTTCCGGGCACTGTTCGGCTACTTCGCCCGGCGACACGGATCCGGCGCCTTCGGCCATGTCGAGCGCCAGGCCGAGGCGCAGCAGCGCTGGGACTGGCAGTCCAACCTCTCCTATCTCCTAGGGCTCGACTGGCGCGTCCCCCGCGACCTGCATCTCGTCAAGCAGCGGGAGGGGCAGCTCGACGAGCTGAAGAAGGCCGCCAAGGGGGGGGCCTTCGGCGCGTTGATCGGGACGGTGGCCGAGCTTCGCCCGGCCGTCGTCCTCGCGGAGGCCAAGGCCACCAAGCTCCGGGAGGAGATAGGCCGCTTCGAGGTCCACGACACGTATCGCGAGATGATGGGCCAAGCCACGCGGGCCAAGGTCGAGATGCAGGCGATCTCTCGCCGTGCCGTGCCCTTGCGGGAGACGGTGGCCCATCTCCGCGCCTCGATAGAGACCGAGCGGCCTCCGGAGCGCGACGACCTCAGCCGCCTCTACGCCGCCGTCGGCATCGAGTTGCCGGACCTGGCCAAGCGTCGCTTCGAGGATGTCGAACGCTTCCACCGGACCGTCGTGGAGAACCGGCGTCTACGCCTGCGCGAGGAGATCGAGACGGCGGAACGCGAGCTGGCCGAGGGCGACATCCGGTTCGCCGGGCTGGATGCCGAGCGTGGGGACATCCTACGGATCCTGGAGGGGCGTGGCGCGCTGGAGGATTTCGTTACGCTCCAGAAGCGGCTGGCCGACGCGGAGGCCGAGGCCGCCGCCCTGCGGGAGCGCTTCAGGTCGGCCGAGGTGCTGGAAAACCGGACGACCGAGCTCAGCATGGAGCGGATCGGAATCAAGCGCCGGCTGCAGGAGGACCACCAGCGCCGCAGGGACCGGCTCGACGAGGCCATCCTGCTGATCGGCAACGCCATCACCGCGCTCTACGAGGATCGGACGGGTAAGTTCGAGGTCGAGGCCACCGAGAACGGCCCCGAGTTCCGCATCACGATCCAGGGCGATCGCGGCGGCGGGATCTCGAACATGGAGATCTTCTGTCTCGACTACGCCCTGTTCTCGATCTGGGGTAGGCGCAGGAAGGGGCCCGGCTTCCTGATCCACGACAGCCATCTGTTCGACGGCGTCGACCCGCGCCAGGTCGCCAACGCGCTCGCGCTCGGGGCCGACGCCGCGCGCGCATACGGGGGGCAGTACATCGTCACGATGAACTCGGACATCTACGACACCCTGCCCCTGTCGGCCGATATCGACAGGCAGGGGGTCGTGATGCAGCCCCGGCTATCGGACGCGGACGAGACAAGCGGCCTGTTCGGGTTCCGCTTCGACTGAGCCCGTCGCATCCGCCTCACGCGAGGCGGGACCTCCAGGTGTCGAGCAGGGTCAATCGCTCGAATTCCGGATCGTCCCGCCGGATGACGCGCAGGATGGCGTCACTGGGCACGTCCTCGCGGACGTATCCTTGCATGCCGTTGCCGTGGCCGGTCCGGATCTCGCGACGTTCGAGGTAGACGCGCATGACGCGTTCGCCGACGTCGCAGTGGGTCTCGATCCCGGCGGCTGGCACGGCGGCCTCGACGATGTAGGGTCGGCCGATCCGGGCGAGGGCCGGACCGACCGTGTTGTGATCTTCGTACCGGCCGTAGAGCGCCTCCCCACCCCACGAGGAGAACAGCCGGATGACGCCGCCCTCGTCCGCGAGGTCGCGCGTGCGGAAGACGAACCACGCCATCCCGGCCCGGCTCCCGTCGCGCCCGTCGTTTTTCGCGATGATGGTCTCGGCCACGCCGCGCTCGATGAGCCCCAGGGCGAGCGCCCGTTCGATCCGGCCCTCGAAGAGTTCCGGTGTCAGGGTCCTGAGCCCGTCCCGCTCAATCGCCACGGCCTCGCCCTCGGTCAGGCGGGTGCAGTGGTAGCCGACGATCCGGCAGCCGAGGACGATGTCGTGGCACGCCGCCAGGACGGCGGCGCGTCCCTCGGCATGCGGGTTCGGGTCGCGGCCGACCCGTGCCATCACCTCCTCCTCGCATCGCCTGTCCCAGGCCGCGCGCTCGCGCTCGTAACCGCGAAGGAGGGGAAGGCCGTCGTCGAGGCATCGCAGGAGGTGCCCGGGCCACGTGGCCTCGTCGTCCAGCCTCATCATGCCTTGCCGCCCGGCGTTGGAATTCGGATGGGGGCACAATACGTGAGCAAAGTGCCCCTGACTGCGAACCTTGACGTGGTGCCCCGTGCCGCCGCATCAAGGCGTCGACGACCCGGCCGAATTCCGGAACGTGCCCGGAGCCCACGGGAAACTCTCGGGCCCGCGGCGGCGGCGGCGTGCAAGCCGTTCAGCCGGCTCAGGAATTACGGCCCTCCGTATCTCCCTGATAGGAAACAAGCTGTCCACAACTCATTGAGAATGAACGATCCCCGTTCGGTCCGATCGATCCCGATGCGGCCTCGTCCCTTCGGCTGAACCGAAACCTGCGGGAAACCTGCGGGACGATTTCTGGCCCGGAGAGGCCCATAATCGAGCAAATCCGGGATGTCATCGGCGGGCAATCCACCTTCCTACGAACCCGCTCAATCTCTCAAGCCCGTACCGCACAGCGCATCACCCGATGGTAGTGGTAGCGATATCAATCATCGCTACCACTACCATCGCCCGGCCTATGATCTGCCGTTAACGTCCTCCGGCTAAGGTTGCGCCCCCGAGGGGGCCGGCGGCGATGGTTGACAGAAACGCGGTGTTTGAAGCGGCCAACGATCTTCATTCGGAGGGCGCACTGGTCTCCCAGTCCACGGTCAGGGCGCGCCTCACGAGGAAGACCGGACGGGGCGGCTCGCCCCGCGACGTCGGGCCGTATCTCCTGGAATGGAAGGCGGAAAAGACCTACGCGCCCGTACCTCCACGCGGAACGGTGCCAGCGGACGTGTCTGCCTACCTGGCTAGGGCGACCGCCACCCTATGGGCCGCGGCCCAGGACGAGGCCGACCGGGCCTTCCAGGGGGACCGCGAGCGCTTCGAGACCACCCTACGCGACGAACGGGCACTGCGCGCCGAGACGCTCGCCATGGCCGACGGGCTGCTCGTCAGGGTCGCCGGACTGGAGGCCGAACTGGCCGAGGCTCGGCGGCATATTCAGGCCGTGCGGGCCGACCACTTCTGGGACCGCGTCGTCCACGACATCCACGCGATCCTGCCTGCGGACGGCTCCATGCGTGTGAGAGAGATCGCGGATCGGCTCGGCGCCGACCTCGCGGAAGAAGCTAGAACCCACGTGGAGGAGTGGTCTCTCAAAACTATCCGTAAAAAGATCGAGCAGCGGATCTTTCACAAACGGCTCTTCGCACGATCCGCCCCCGGCCTATACCGGCGACGGCGACCCGAGGACAACGTTCTCAGCGACGCACGTCGCATGTCCGAGGGTGGGGCACCCTCGGATACTCTTTGAGCACCCTGCGGCGCGAGGCATTGGGTATTCCACAGGATGTCTTCACGTAGGCGCGTTTCAGTCCAAATCTGCCAATTCGTCGCCGTACATCGATAAGCGGATCTTACTTTAGCGACGCTTGGTCGGTCGGTGCCAAGAGACCGCCTACCGGAAACGCGTCAGATCGGATCGCCTCTGCAGAACGATACACCGTCCGGCATCGGCCGCCCGTGGATCAGCCAGTCGATCGCAGCATCTCACGCAGCAGCCTGCCACCGCGGCTGCCGCTCGTCTGGAAGGCGCGTCGTGGCTCGGCGCCGCGGTAGACCACGACGCCCGGCTCCTCGTCCGTCACCTCCCACAGCCTAGCGGAGCGTGCCACGACCAAGGCGGCCTTCCCCGCTCGCACACGTGGCATCAATCCTTCCCGCACGAAGCGTCGGATCATCTGTGACGAGGGGAGTGCCGGCGCCACCCGGGTCGCAACCGCTCCCCCCTTCGAATGGTACGGGACGAGCTGCAGCATGCAGATGTCGGGGGCATCGGATTCGACGATATCGGGTCCGAAGGTCTGGCGTGCCCACCGAAATCCCGGATGCGTGGCGTGCTCCTTCAGGAGGTATGGATAGGGCTGGTCGCCCGCCAGGTTGTCGCGCAACGCCGCCTTGAAAGCCGGACGCGCCTCCTCGATCGGATCGTCCTCGCTCAGGCCCGGGTTGAGGAACAGGATATAGGCTTTCGCACTGCGCAACGCTCCGGCCCATGGCACTGGATGGAGGTCGAGGGCGAAGCTACCTTGGGAAACGAGCTGCCTGTCGTCCGGGTGGACGTGCCCTTCGCCCAAGCGCGCCCAGAACGCGACGAGATCCTCGACCGAACTCGACCACGCGGACGACGGGCTTTCCGTTGTCATTTCAGTTTTCTCACCTTCCTCGGATTCCTGAAGCGGAACGAGGCGGTCGTTTCTGAATACCATCTCGCCGACGCCCGGTCGGATCACACGTGCACCTTCGCCCGTTTCGATGAACCGGGATCGTCTGGAAGGACCGAGTTGATCCGGCGGGCAGCCGGCCTCGAACAGCCGAACGGCGGCGTCCTCGATCCGCTCGCGCCACGCCAGGATGGCGAGCCAATCCTGTGGGATACCGGACAGGCCGTAGACGGCGCCGGCCAGCTGCCCGGCGATCGCCGCCGTCGTGTCGGCATCGTCCCCGAGGTTCGCGGCGAGCACCACTGCGGAGCGGAAGTCCGTCGTGCGCGAGACCGCCCACGCGGCCGCCTGGAGGGACCGCACGACATAGCCGGAGCCTTCGATCGCGTCGCGATGCAGCCCGCGCCAGCCGCCCTCGACGGCCTCTGCCGATGGACTGCCCAACACGTCGTTCAGTGGTGTTCCGGCAATGGCTTGCGCCAAGAGATCCCCGAGGAGGCGCGAGCATCGCACCGTCGCGGGCGAGCCGTGCGTAGTACGGGTCTGCCGGTCCGAGGTCGCCCGCAGCGCGTCGGGGTCGAGCCAGTGCCGGATCGCCACTGGCGCGAGCCGCATCAGGGCGCCGTTGCCCGATGCGGTCTCGCTGGTCGAGCCCGAGACCGGATCGCCCGTGCGTTCATAACGAACCAAGGCGGCACGGGTCGCATTGCCGATATCGAAGCAGGTGCCCGTGCAGGAGTAGGCCCCGTCGCCACGCCACGCGACGAAGCGGTCCATCAGGTCGCGGGCATCGAGGTTCGGGTCATGCACGAGGCTATCGGCGAGTGCCAACGCCTGGGCCGTGTCGTCGGTCCATTGCCCGGCGAGCAACCGGAACGGACCGCCGCCGACGATGTGATCGAGCACCGCGTACCGTGGCTTGGATGAGAACTCGATGCTTGTCCCGAGCGCGTCGCCGATCGCAAGCCCGACCATGGCACCGGTCGCGCGATCCCGCGTCGCGCCGTGCACGGTGGAAGGGTGGGAAAGCGGTTCGACATGTCCAGCCGCGACCCAGCGCTCCTGTTCCAGGGTCTCGATCGCGCCGGGGCGCACGGCCCGGACCTTCGCGAGCGCCTCGCCTGCCTCCACGCCGTTCTCTACGAGAAGTCGCGCCGCGACCGAGCCGGACCGGCCGAGGCCTCCTCGACAGTGGACGAGCACCCGGGCGCCGCGGGCGAGTAGGCCCCGCAGCCGGACCGAGAGGGCGGGCCAAGTCACCTCGAAGGCCGCGTCCGGCACCGAGACGTCGACGATCGAGGCATGATACCACTCCATGTGCCGACGCCGCACCTCTTCGCCGATCGCGGCGATCCTGACCTCTTCAAGTTCGTGCGCTTCCATCAGCGTCACCACCGCGGCCGCATCCCAGGCGGCGATAGCATCGAGATCCGTGCCGAGATCGCGATCATGCGGGCCGGACATTCCGTGAGGCTGCTTCTTGCCCGGCGCGAACGTGATGCCGATGCGCCCGCCGTGTCGGCCGACCACGACCTCGGCGATCCGGATTGGGTTGTCGGTTGTCTTCGTCACGCTGTTCTCCTGGGTTGCAGGGCGACCTTAGATCGCCTTAGCGTCGCCCCGAGCCGCCGTCGGAATTGTCCGGGGGGCCATGGGAGAGGCGTGTGGGCGGGAGATATGTCGGCTTCTACTGGACACTGCCGGTCCCCCGGATCGGCTTTCGCCACCTCCCCAAGGACGCGGCGGCCGCGGCCGCGGTCAGCACCACGATCCGCTATCAGAGGGCGCTCACGCACCGGTACGTCATCAATACCGAAGGACGTTTGGAGGGGCGGTTGCTCGGCGAGATCGCGTTCATGGATACGAGGCCAGATCGTGCCACCGAAGCCGTATGCGAGGCGCTCGACCGCGTCCAAGATATGACGCGCGGTCGTCGTGCCGCGGTGATCCACGTCGCTTTCGACGAGAAGGCGTGGCGCGGCAATCGTCACCTCGTGGAGCATCTCCGGACGCTGGATATCGAGCGGATCCCTCTCTCGCCGGCCCCCCTCACCATCGACGGCGAGACGCTCGATCCCGTTCGGCATTTTGCGGCTTGGCGTCGGCAGGAGACCGCGGTGATGGCCGCATTGCGGCTTGGCGCGTACGCGGGTCTACGCGCGTCGCTGTCTGCCGTGCCCGAAGGCGAGGGCCGGTGGATGGAGATAGCGGAACGCCTGAATGCGGATGGGATCAAGACGGTTCGCGGCGGATGCTGGACACCCGAGAACGTGCGAAAACTCGCCGGGCGCTTGCCGACCGAGGACGATGCCTGAAGTGCGATGTTCACCGTGGTCGAGAACGACCAATCCATCGTCGTCACACACGGAAACCTTTCCAGCCGGCAGGGTCGGGAAGCGAATCCCGGTGTATCGCTCTCCAATCATCGCATTTTCGATCGCTCATCGGGATATGGCGGTAATCGATGCCCGTCGAACAGCGCCGGGGCGCCGATGTCCCTGCTCAGGCGAATGGCGTATGTGGCAAAAATCGTCCTCAGATCGTGGACGGGAACGACGCCGAGACCTCAACCCCCGCGGCGGCCAGCGTCGACTGACGGCGGGCGAGGGTCTCTTGGTACTCCTGGGCCTCGACATCCTTGATGAACGAGGCATCGGGAGCCAACCGTCTCACGGCCGCCTCGACGTCGTCGATGGAGGCACGGAAGAATTCCTTGCGATAGTTCTGCACGTTGACGCGCGTCTTCTCGAAGGTGGAGTGTAAGGCTCGTTCGAGCGACGGGGCATCGTCGCTGTAGATGATGGCGTGGGTGTCGAACACGAACGGGACGCTCGCATCACCCAACTCCCGGACCCGATCCAGTGGATCCAGACGCCGGGTCAATCCGATCTTGACCACGTCCTTGCCGAACGATCCGACGTTGGAGATGATGTAGACGTAACCCGATCGCGTCCTTTCGGCGAGGGCCTGGGCCCGCTCGACCTTGGCATGCGCCTCGGCCAAGTCGCCTTCGAGCATCCTGATCTGGCCCTCAAGGGCGTCGAGTCTTGCGCCCGTCGCCTTCGCAGCGTCGGCGTTTGCCTTGCCGAGCAATCGTTGATACCGCGCCTCCGCCTCCTCGGCGGCCTCGATGTCGCGGAGCAGCTTTTGCTCCTCCCGCGACGCCCGCGCGGCTTCCGCCCGCTCCTCCTTCTCGGCCTTGAGCTTTTCCCGGTATTCGTGGGTGAGGAACAATTCCTTGCGCTTCAGCTCGGCATAGACCGGCGTGATTGAAACTTGATTCGATGCGTTCAGCTTGTCGATCTGTCCAACGGCTCGGTCGATCCGCTTTCCCATGGCGACGACGTTGTTCCAACGGGTGTTCGCGATCGCGGCGTCGCACTCACCGTTGAAAGCCCGAAGGGTCAGCTTGATCGCCCTGGAGGTCATGGTCCTCCCCTTAGCCTCGCTGCCGTCGACGGACCACGAAATGCCGCAGACCACGGCCGCCTCGTCGGCAACCAAGTCTTTCTGTCTCTGGCGGATGTCCTCGATTTCCGTCCTGTAGCGTTCGCTGTCCGAGAAATCGAAGTGGGGCTCGTAGACCCCCATCTCGGCGAAGGCCAGCCGCTCGTCAAAGATCGCGATCTCCTTGACGAGGCTATCGTAGGTCGACTTCTTCTCGCGATATTGCTCCCGCGTACGCTCGATATCGGACCTCAGCCGGAGGGCCTGCCCCTCCAGGCCGCCGACGATCTCCTCCGCAGTGGTCACCCCTGCGTATCGCTTCTCGATGACGGCGTATCTGGTCGCGAGCTCTTGCGACGCTCGTTCCTGCGCGTCCCTCTCTCCTTGGACCCGCACAAGCTCCGCATCCGCGTCGATAACGCCAGCGAAACGGGATCGGAGCTGCGACCTGGCACGCCGCTCCCGGGCATAAAGTAATCCCAGCCAACCCACAGCGACCGTCGCAACGAAGGCGATGACCGCTACGTAGGCAACAGCATCCGTTCGCATTCGAAACGCTTCGTCCAGCATTACCCACCGCCCACGATACCGTCGTCCCACGACCGAAGCGGCGCGGCTGCCAAGGCAGGCTGAGCGTCACGACCCCAAAGGCATCGCTGGTGCCCATGGAGGCGGCTCGGGGGAACCTGACGACCAGGGTGTCAAACGTCAAACCTGCCCGATCCCGGTGAGTTTAGGGCAGTGCGTCGTCATCCGCGAAATAGGATCGCCTCCTCTCGTTCTCAGATTGGCGGGAGGCACACGGCGGTGGTACACACGAACCTTGAAAACGGGCGCCGCGAGCCCCGTTTCCCTAGGGAAAGCGTTATCCGGGGTACAGTCCCCCCCTCTCCGCCAGAGACCAGTTTGAGGCGGTTCGCCCGGACTTTAGGCTACTGCAATCACTCAGCTTTTCGGGCTGAGGCGCTTGACACGGTTTCGTTCGATCCCACCAGATACCCTCTCACTTGCTGGAGTAGATGCTCGGGGTTGGGCGGACATTTGACGCTGACCCAGCAAACTGGCTCTTTGCCAAGTTTGGTGGATTGGGTTGGTGGGGGGATGCCGGAAGGTAGCTGCTGGCTGAACCGGGCGGGGATTCTCAGATCAGGGCATGACCCT
>NZ_LMMW01000010.1:0-81799 GCF_001422845.1 Methylobacterium sp. Leaf100
CTTAGCGACGATCTCTCCAGCCGTATGATTCTTCCGTCCCATAAAAACATCCTCCAAATGACCCAAGGCCATACATCAGGGAGGACCACTTTTCAGGGGGCAGGCCAATTCGTCGTGGCGATAATAATTAGAGCTGAGGATCTATTGGAGGATTCGCCATAAAATGTCGTAAGAATATGAGAAACCACAGTAACCCAAAATTTAAGGTGGCGTGCATCTACTGTAGATCGGTCCGGGATTGCATCGATTTCATCTAGAAGTAGCACGGCTGGTCCGGCAGATGTAGCCTGCGCGAAGGTCATGTCGATGGCTCGGATGACATCGCCCAGGTAGCCGCTGCCCTGGGTGAACCACGCGCCCACGGAGGCGATATGAAGCGGTAGCGCCGCCGACTTGGCTACGGTGCGGGCGAAAACGGTCTTGCCGCATCCCGGGGGGCCGCCAAGAATGATCCGGGGGGATTCCAGGCTTGAGAAGTCGTTGGAACCGTTCGCACGGCACCGCTCGACGGCCTCGACGACGGACATGCCCCATTCCCAGGCGCCGCCCTCATACCCCAGGGCGTCACGAATGAGTGGAACGTCGGCGAGGCCGGGATCGGCCTGGGTGAGGGTACGGGACGCCGCGACGAGGCGCTCGACGTTCCGCTTGGCGGTGTCCGGGCGCAGGCATGCCGCCAGGGTGTCGAACGGCAGGCCCGCGGTGGCGATGGGCGGGAGCGATCCGATGCGCCCGGGGGTGATGGTTTGGATGAACCTGAACCGCCCCGGGTTTCCCGGAGGCTGTTTGGTTTGGATCAAGCGGCCAAGGCTTGCACCTCGGTCTGGGCATRGTAGTGCGCTTCGGCTTCGGCGGGAGGGATATTCCCGATGGGTTCGAGCAGCCGGCGGTGATTGAACCAGTCGACCCATTCGAGGGTGGCGTACTCGACTTTGAATAGACCGTTGATCGTCTCGGCGAGGGCATTGTCGTAGGAGTCGCCGACGCTGCCGACGGAGGGCTCGACCCCGGCCTCGACGAGCCGCTCAGTGTAGCGCAGCGCCAGGTATTGCGAGCCCCTGTCGCTATGATGCACGAGCCCGCCGCACTGGAGGGGGCGACGCTCGTGCAGGGCCTGCTCCAGGGCGTCGAGCACGAAGGCGGCGTGGGCGGTTCGAGAGACCCGCCAGCCGACGATGCGGCGGGCGAAGACGTCGATCACGAAGGCCACATAGACGAAGCCGGACCAGGTCGCGACGTAGGTAAAATCCGCGACCCACAGGGCGTTCGGGCGCGGGGCCTTGAACTGGCGGTTGACCCGGTCGAGCGGGCACTTCGCTGCCGGATCGGGGATCGTCGTCCGCACCGTCTTGCCCCGCACGACACCCTTCAGGCCCATCGCCCACATCAGTCGGGCGACGGTGCACCGGGCCACCCTGATCCCATCCCGGCCGAGTTGCCGCCAGACCTTGCGTACGCCGTAGACGTGGAAGTTCGCCTCGAACACGCGCCGGATCTCGACCATCAGCGCCGCGTCGCTCCGGGCCCGTGCCGGGAGCCTGCTGGGATCGGCGCGCCGTGCGGCATGAGCATGGTATGTCGACGGGGCGATCGGCAGCACCTTGCAGATCGGCTCGACCCCGTAGGCATCGCGGTGCTCGTCGATGAACGCCTTCATCGTTTGAACGGGCGGTCGAGCTCCGCCATCGCAAAATACGCGCTCGCCTTCCTCAGGATCTCGTTCGCCTGCCGGAGCTCACGAACCTCCCGCTCCAATGCCTTGATCCGCTCGCGCTCGTCCGTGGTTGGTCCGGCCCGTACGCCCCGGTCGCGCTCGGCTTGCCGAACCCAGTTCCTTAGCGTCTCGCCCGAGCAGCCGATCTTCGCAGCGATCGATTGCATCGCGGCCCAGGGCGAGCCGTACTCGCCCTGATGCTCCTGGACCATCCTGACCGCCCGCTCGCGGACCTCAGGGGAGAAGGGTGGGATATGCTTTGTCATGGCTCCAGTCTCTCAAGAGTTGGAGCCTCCGGAAATCCCGGGGCGGTTCANCCGCCCGCTCGCGGACCTCAGGGGAGAAGGGTGGGATATGCTTTGTCATGGCTCCAGTCTCTCAAGAGTTGGAGCCTCCGGAAATCCCGGGGCGGTTCAGTCAGCCGCCTGTCCCGCTTCTTCAAGCGCCACGGCATCACGCGTAAAAAACACCAGGCACGCCGCCGAGCAGGATCGGGAGGATGTAAAGGCGGCGCGCCTGGCCTGGTTCGAGCGCCAGCCCGACCTCGATCCGGGCAGGCTCGTGTTCCTGGACGAGACCGCGACCAACACGAAGATGGCGCGTCGCTACGGATGGGCGCCGCATAGCGAACGCTGCCGGGTGGTCGTGCCGTTCGGGCACTGGAAAACCATCACGGTCACGGCGGGACTGCAGGCCAGCGGCCTGACGGCGACCGCGCTCTTCGACGGCCCCATGACTGGGATCCGCTTCCGCCGCTATGTCGAGGAGACCCTGGTGCCGACCCTGAAGCAGGGTGACGCGGTCGTGCTCGACAACCTGCCCGCTCACAAGGTCAGCGGCATCCGCGAGCGCATCGAGGCGGCCGGCGCCCGCCTGCTCTACCTGCCGGCCTACTCGCCCGACTTCAATCCGATCGAACTTGCCTCTGCCAAGCTCAAGGTCCGTCTGCGAGCCCACGGCGCCCGCACGCTTGTGGACGTCTACGACACGCTCAAACAGGCCTTCGGGCGCTTCACACCGAATGAGTGCCGCAACCACCTCGTGGCCGCAGGCTACGAAACCTTCGATCCGATCTGATCGGATGCCGCTCAAGGCGGAAGCGAAAGGGCGATTCGCATAGGCATTCCTGTACGATCATGCCGGCATGCTCGAGCCAGAGTAGCTTGGGCGGTTGCACCCCTTCACGCGGGGTGGCCTTCGACCGGCCTTCCTGGGGTTCGGATCGACCCGCGCAGATGGTGCGTATCCTGACCAGTAACCGGACGTCCGCGCTCGGTATTGGTGGCGATCACGAGTTAGGAAGCTGGATCAAACACAACCGAAAGATGTAAATTCAGTCTGCTCCTGCCCCGATCGGCCGCAGCGGCGGCGTACACTGACACAGCAGTCGGGATCGCTTAACGAATTTGAGCTTAAGTCTCTCTCGAATAATATTACTATGTCGGAGAGATCAAGTTGATCGCCAATCTATCGATTCGAACCCGCCTGATCAGCTCTCTCCTGCTGCTGCTCGCCCTCAATCTCGGGTTGGGTGCCTTCTGTTACGGGCGCTTGTCTGCCTTGACGGCAGCGACGGCTACGCTCGGCGGCAATGCCCTCCCGTCGACACGGATCATCGGACGCCTGGCCACGAACTTCGAGACCCTCCGGAGCCGGCAACTCGCCTATCTCGTCTCCCGCGAGGAACGCCGTCCGCAATCCCTTCCCCGCCTGCGGGCCAGCATGGCCGACATCGAGGCCGATCTGAAGGATTACGTCGCCTATGTGAGCAACGGCGAGGAGGCGCTTTGGGAGGCGATCAAGAAGACCGTCCCGGCGTACTCGGCCATGGGCGAAGAGTTCTTGCAGCGCATGCAGGCCGGCGACATGAAGGCCGCCACCGATTATCTTCTCGATGGGATGCTGCCGGCGCTCAACGCCGCCCGCACGGCCCTCAAGGCCGATCTCGACTTCAACGACATCCATGGCAAGGAGAGCGTCCAGATCGCGAGTGCGCTCGGCGACAGTGCTCGGCTGGGGATCGCCGCGGTGCTCGCGGTCGTCGTCCTGACCACGCTGGCGATCGGCTGGATGTCCGTGTTCACGATTTCGGCGCCCGTCCAGCGCATGGCCGGAGTGATGAAGCGCGTGGCAGACAACGACACCGCGATCGCCGTGCCCAACGCGGGCGAGCGCAGCGAGATCGGTGCGATGGCCGCCGCCGTCCAGGTGTTCAAGGACAACCTCATCCGCACCCGTCGGCTCGAAGAGGAGACCGCACTCGCGCGGGCCTCCGCCGAGGAACAGCGCAAGCGCACGATGCGCGAACTGGCGGATGGGTTCGAGGCGGCCGTCGGCGGCGTCATCGGCATGGTCTCATCGTCTGCGACCGAGTTGCAGGCGACGGCGGGTGCGATGAGCGGCACGGCGGCGGAGACCGCCCTGCAATCCTCCGCCGTGGCAGCCGCGGCCGAGGAGGCCGCCACGAACGTCAACACCGTCGCGGCGGCGGCCGAGGAACTCGGGTCGTCGGTGCAGGAGATCGGCCGGCAGGTCGACGGCTCGGCGGACCTCGCGCGCCACGCCGTCGCCGAAGCCGATCAGGCCGGTGCGCTGGTGCAGGAGCTCAGCGCCGCCGTCGCCCGGATCGGCGATGTCGTCGGGCTGATCTCGAACATCGCCGGACAGACGAACCTTCTCGCCCTCAATGCCACCATCGAGGCAGCCCGTGCGGGTACGGCCGGCAAGGGCTTCGCCGTCGTCGCTGCCGAAGTGAAGGCCCTGGCCGAACAGACCGCCAAGGCGACGAACGAGATCTCGGGCCAGATCCTCCGGATCCAGGCCTCGACAGGCCAGGCGGTCGACTCGATCGGCGGTATCACCGGACGCATCCGCGAGATCAGCACCGTCGCCACCTCCATCGCCGCGGCGGTGGAGCAGCAGGGGGCGGCAACGCAGGAGATCGTCCGCAACGTCGCTCAGGCGGCAGCGGGCACGGGCGAGGTCACCGGCAACATCGCGGGCGTGGCCGGGGCCGCCGAGGAGACCGGCGCCGCGGCGAGTCAGGTGCTCGGGGCAGCCTCCGAGCTGTCGCGCCAATCCGAACACCTGAGTGCCGAGGTCGCCCACTTCCTCGCGACCGTGCGGGCGGCCTGACCGGCCCGCACGGTTTGACTCAGGTCGCCTGCAGGCCGGCCTGCATCTTCACCGGTGAGAACGGCACCGAGCGCATCCGCACACCGGTGGCGTCGAAGACCGCATTGGAGATCGCGGACGGCACGATGGCCGCAGAGGGCTCGCCAGCGCCCCAGGGCTTCTCGGTGGGTCGGTCGATCAACTCCATCACCACCTCGGGGATTTCGGGAAAGGTGAGGATCGGATAGCTCGCCCAGTCCAGGCTCGTCACCGCGCTGCGGTCGAAGGTCACCTCTTCCTTGAGCACGCGGCTGACCGTCTGGATCACGTTGCCCTCGATCTGGCTGCGCACCCCGTCCGGGTTGATGATCTGCCCGCAATCCTGGACCACGAAGAAGCGGGAGACCCGGATCGCTCCCGTTCTGCGCTCGACCTCCACCTCGGCGATACCGGCAACATAGGTCCGGTAGAGTTCGTAGCGCACGTAGGAAATTCCGCGCCCGCGCAGGACGTCGCCGTCCCGCTCGGCCTTGGGGGACGGGCGGTTCTCCCACTTCGCCAGCGCCATCACACGCTCGATCACCTCCGTCCCGCGCGGGTCCTTGAGCGCCCGCAGGCGATACGCCGCCGGATCCACGCCGGCCGCGGCGGCGAGTTCGTCGAGGAAGGCCTCATTGGCGTAGGTGTTCTGCATCCGGCCCGGCGTTCTGATCCAGGACGGCCGGAGGGGCGTGTCGGCCAAGCGGTGGCAGACCGTCCGCACGTTGGCGATCGTGTAGGGAATCGCCGAATTCTGAACGATGTTGCCGGGTGCGAGCGCCGTCTCGTGCGGCAGGTTGGCGAGATCGGCGGCCACGAGCGGCACGTTGCCGGCACCCCCTTCGGGGACGAAGAACTGCGACGACCAGGCCACCACCGCGCCGTCCGTATCGAGGCCGGCTTCGAGGTCGATGAGAGTCGGCGGCCCCTTGGGGTCCCAGCCGTGCTCGTCGGCGCGCGACCATTGCACCCGGACCGGCCGGCCCACGGCGCGGGCGAGCAGCGTCGCGTCCGCCGCCGCATCCTCGTGCCCGTTTCGGCCGTAGCAGCCCGAGCCTTCGAGATAGACGCAACGCACGTCCTCCGTGGACATCCGGGTCATCGCCGCGAGCTGCCGCCGGAGGGCGTGGGTCATCTGCGAGGCGGTCCAGCAGGTGAGCGCCCCATCCTTGAACTCCGCCACGGAACAGGAGGGACCGATGGAGCCGTGGGTGTGGATCGCGAAATCGTAGGTCGCCGCGAGCACCCGGGCCGCTCCCTTCAGGGACGCGGCGGCATCGCCGACGTTGCTCGTGACGTCGTCCTTGCTGACCTTCGAGCCGCGCACGTGCTGCCAGAGCCGGGCCTGGTCCGGCAGGGTCGCTGAGGGCGACCAGCGCGGCTTCAGGGCCGCGGCGGCCTTGACGGCGCCCCACTCGGTCTCCGCCACCACGGCGAGGAAGTTGCCCTCCCGGACCACCTTGATCACGCCGGGCAGCGAAAGGGCATCGGCATCGTCCACCTCCTCTAGGGTCGCCCCGATGGCGGGCGGGCGAACCACCCGTCCGTGCACCATTCCGGGAACCCGGAAATCCTGCATGTAGGTGAAGGTCCCGGTGATCTTGGCCGGCAGGTCGAGGCGCGCCACCGATGTCCCGACGAGGGTGTAGAGGGCCGGATCCTTGGGCTTGGCGTCCTTGTCGACCTTGAGGGCGAAACGCTTCTCCCTGAGGAGGTCGCCGAAGGCGATCCCCGGACCGCCCGTCTTCGGCTGGATGGTGCCGTTCTTGACCAGAAGCGATCCCGGGGTCACCCCGAGGCGCTCGGCCGCGAGTCCGATCAGGGCTTGGCGGGCGGTGGCCGCGGCCTGGCGGATCTGGGCACCGCCGTTCTGGATCGACAGACTGCCGTAGGTCGGGCCCTGGTCCGGCGTCACGCCGGTATCGCCCTGGATCACCGTGACGGACTCGAGGGGCAGGTCGAGTTCCTCGGCTGCCATCTGCGTCAGCGCCGTGCGCACCCCGGTGCCGAGATCGACCTTGCCGGAGAACACCGTCACGCGGCCGTCCGCGCCGATGGCGACAAACCCGTCGACCTCGTCGCCGGCCACGGACTTGGCGAATCCCTTTGTTGGGAGCGCGGGCGGAATCGGCGGCGGTGTCTGCGCCGAGGCGTCTCGCGGCGGAAGCGCGAAGCTCACCACCAGGGCACCGCCACCCTGGAGCAGCGCGCGGCGGGACAGCGTCGTATCGGGCGTCGTGATGCGGGACATGGGCAGCCTCCCGGGTCAGATCGCGGACGCGGCGCGCTTCACGGCGCGTACGATCCGGGCATGGGTGCCGCAGCGGCACAGGTTGGCGCTGAGTTCCTGCTTGATCTCGGCGTCGCTCGGTTTCGCGTTCCGGCTCAGGAGTGCCGCCGATTGCATCACCATGCCGTTGATGCAGTAACCGCATTGCGCCGCCTGCTCGGCGATGAAGGCCGCCTGCACCGGGTGCGGCCCCTCCGGCGAGCCGAGCCCTTCCAGGGTGACGATGGCCTGGCCGGGTTTCAGGCTGGAGAGTGGGGTGATGCAGGAGCGGACGGCCGCCCCGTCGATGTGCACCGTACAGGCGCCGCATTGTCCGAGCCCGCAGCCGAAGCGTGGCCCGTGCAGTTCCAGATCGTTGCGAAGCACGTAGAGCAGCGGCGTCTCGGGATCGTCGACCCGCACACTCACCGCGCGCCCGTTGACGTGGAGGGAGACCGGTTGCGCCATGGCGTGCCTCGAATTGTATTTTTTGGAACCGTTCTAGTGCAGGGGTATCAACCTTTCGCCGAGCCGGTCAACCGGACACGGGGTCCCGCATCAGGATCGTTCCTCGGTCGCGGATGATGGGTGGAGCGCGGCATTCGCCGACTCCATGGCGATTGAAACGGCCGCGACCGCAGCCCTCAGCCTCGGGACCGCGTGATCGACGAAGGCCCGCAGCGCCGCGTTCCGGCGGGGGATGGGATGGAATACGAGGTGAACCGGATTCGGCGGTGGCTCGAAGGCTGCAAGTACCGGAACGAGGCGCCCGTGCGCCAAATGTTCGACCACCTGATAGGCCATGGTCCGGCAGACGCCATGACCGCGGACCGCGGCATCGATGGAGGCCCTGGCGCTGTTCAGGACCAGACGTGGCTCCAGCGCCACCGTGATGGGACGAGACCGCGCGGGATTCCGCTCGGTAAAGTGCCAGAGTTCGTGCTCCGTCCCCTCCGCGCCGAGACAGCGGTGCGTCCGAAGATCCTCGGGACGGGCGGGTTGGCCTAGCGCAGCCAGATAGGCGGGCGCTGCACAGACGAGCCGGCGCATGGCGCCGAGACCTACCGCTGTAAGGCCCGAATCGGGCAGGTCCGCGAGGCGCAGGGCCGCGTCGATCCCCTCCTCGGTCAGGTTGACCACGCGATTGACCAGGAGCACACGCGTCGCCACGCCCGGATGCATGGCGAGGAAGTCTTCGACGACGGGCATCAGCTTTTCACGGCCGAAGAGCTCCGGCGCGGTGAGGGTGATCCTGCCTTCCAACTGGTCCGCTGTCCTGGCCGTCCCCTCAGCTTCCGCCAGCTCTGCCAGCACGCTCCGGTACACGACGGCCTGACGCTCGCCGACCTCCGTGAGGCGAAGTCCCCGGGTCGAGCGGTGCAGGAGGCGATCGCCGAGGCGCGTTTCCAGCATCGCGACCGCGCGCGTCACGCTGGCCGGTGAGACGCCCGAATGGCGGGCCGCGCGCGCGAACGAGCCGGCGTCGACGACGCCGAGGAACAGCGCCATGGCATCGAGGCGATCCATCGTTGCAGATCCTGAAACACAGCTTTGCAGAGATCCGATATTATTGCGGCAGGCGATGGACGCTACCTCTTCGACAGGAAAAGCACGGATGCCAAGCGGCGCTGTCGAGGCCGCGGACGGGCACGGAACCGATGCAGCATGGTCAAGCGGTTCGGATCGGGGCTCGTCATGGGCGCCGTAGCGGCCCGCCCCCGCCCTCTCGGCCGCATTCGGGCTTTTCCGAACTCGGCAGGCAGGAGGATCGAATGTCGGTACGCTACGGTAAGCAACAAGTCGGGGACGTCGAGGTGTTCTACCGGGAAGCGGGCCCTGGGGACGCACCCGTGCTGCTCCTGCTTCACGGTTTCCCAACCGCGAGTCACATGTTCCGCGATCTCATCCCGCTCCTGTCCGATCGCTATCGGATCGTCGCCCCAGACTTGCCCGGCTTCGGCAACACGGTCGCCCCGTCCCGCGCCACATTCGCCTACACGTTCGACCACCTGGCCGAGATCATGGAGGGGTTCGTCACTGCGTTGGGGCTGACCCGCTATGGTCTCTACATCTTCGACTATGGGGCGCCGACCGGTCTGCGTCTGGCGATGGATCACCCGGAACGGATCAGCGCCATCATCACCCAAAACGGCAACGCCTATGCGGAGGGTCTGAGCGCGGCGTGGGAACCTTGGCAGGCCTATTGGCGGGATCCGAGCCCGGCGAACCGCATCGCGTGCCGCGCCGCCCTCAAGGAAGCAGCGATCCATATGCAGTACGAGCACGGTACGCCGGCCGGTCGCATCGGTCCCGACGGTCTGACCCTCGATCTGCACTACATGCGACGCCCCGGTGCGCAAGAGATCCAGCTCGATCTGATTCTGGATTACCGCACGAACGTCGCGCTCTACCCTGCGTTCCAGGCTTATTTTCGCACCCACAGGCCGCCGCTCCTGGCGGTTTGGGGCCGCAACGACCCGTTCTTCCTGGCCGCCGGCGCGGAGGCTTACCGACGCGACCTGCCCGATGCCGAGATCCACTTGCTCGACACGGGGCATTTTGCATTGGAGACGCACCACCGCGAAGTCGCATCCCTGATGCTGGATTTCCTCGCGCGCCGGGTGATTTGACGCCCGGGTTACCGTTTGCCGAAACGTACCGTGGTTCGGCGGAGACGATCGTCTGATCCCGTCTTGCCGGGGCGAACCGACGCGCAGGCGCCAGTCGCCCGCCCCGCGGTCTCGATCAAGCGGATGTTTCGCCCGTCCAGCGGAGCGTCTCGACCAGAGCACGCAGGGCAGGCGTCACTTGCCGGTTCGGGTAGTAGAGATGGCAGCCGGGAAACGGCGGGCAGTAATCGTCCAGCACCTGCACGAGGTCGCCGGAGGCGAGATCGGCGGCCACGTCGCATTCCAGCATGTAGCCGAGGCCCGCGCCCGCCCGCACCACCGCGCCGGCCAGCGCACCGTCGTTCCCCACGAACTGTCCGCCGGCGCGCACGCGGACCTCGCGTCCGCCTTGGGTGAACTCCCACGGCAAGAGGCCGCCGCCGCCGACGAGCCGGTAGTTGACGCAACGATGCGCCTCGAGGTCGGACGGGACCGCAGGGCGGGCGTGACCCGCAAAGTAGGCGGGTGTTCCGACCACGACCGTGCGCAGGTCCGGGCCGACGCGGACCGCGACCATGTCGCGCTCCACCGAATCCCCAAAACGAATTCCGGCGTCGAAGCCCGTCGCGACGAGATCCGCGAGACGATCATCGACGACCACTTCGACGGAGACCGCCGGATAGGCGAGGAGAAAGCCGGGAAGGGACGGCTCGAGCACCGTTCGGGCGCCGAAGGCGAACGTGGTCAATCGGAGAGTGCCGGACGGCTCACCACGCCAGTCGGCCAGGGCCGCGAGGCCGCGCGCGACCTCATCCAATGCCGGCCCGAGGGAGCGCAGCAATCGTTCGCCAGCGGGTGTCGGAGCGACGCTGCGTGTCGTCCGTGCGAGCAAGCGTAGGCCGAGACGCGTTTCCAGTCCGCGCATCGCATGACTGAGGGCGGAGGGCGACAGCCCGATCTCGGCCGCCGCCCGGGTGAAACTGCGGGTGCGCGCCACTGCCGCGAAGGCCGCGAGATCATCGAGTTCACCGCGTCGCATTGCTGCATCCCGTTCACAGACCCATGCCGTCCGATCCGGCTTATCGCCCCCCACGACGTGGCGCTAATGCTCGGTGACTTCATCGGGGGAGCATAAAAATGGATCTGACGCATTACCGGGCACTCGGTCGATCGGGGCTGGCAGTGAGCCCGCTGGCGCTCGGCACCATGACCTTCGGAACCGCGCGATGGGGCCTCGACGAGAACAGCAGCCGCGCCGTGTTCGATGCCTATGTCGAGGCGGGCGGCAATTTCGTGGATACGGCCGACGTCTACGCGAACGGCACCAGCGAGGCGATGGTCGGTCGCTTCGTCAAGGAGCGCCGCCTGCGCGACCGAATCGGCGTTGCGACCAAGTTCGGATTCGCTGCGGGAAACGGACCGCATGCGGGGGGTTGCGGAGCCAAACACATCCACACGGCGATCGATGGGTCCCTACGACGTCTCGAGACGGATTTCATCGACCTGTACTGGGTCCACGTGTGGGATGGGATCACGCCGGCCGAGGAACTGCTGGAGACGATGAGTGGCCTCATTCGGGTGGGCAAGATCCGCCACTGGGGCGTGTCGAACACCCCCGCCTGGTACGCAGCCAAGCTCGCGACACTCGCTTCCGTGCGTGGCCTCCCCGGGCCGATCGGGCTCCAGTACTTCTATTCCCTGGTGAACCGGGACGTCGAGGACGAGCATATTCCCCTCGCGGCCGAGTTCGGCATCGGCATGGTGCCCTGGTCGCCCCTCGCCTACGGGCTCCTGACGGGCAAATACGATCGCGCAACCGTCGCTGCGGCGTCATCGCGTGGGTCTGGCCTGCCCAGGGACGCGGCGAAGGCGGGAGAAGTCCGTCCGGCCGACGACAGGCGCCTCGATGGTGCCAACCCGTTCGGCGACAGCCTGTTCACGCCTCGCAACTGGGAGATCGTCGAGGCGGTGCGCCGGGTGGCGGACGAGATCGGACAATCACCCGCGCGGGTCGCCCTGGCCTGGGTCGTGGGCCGGCCCGGCGTCGCTTCGACCCTGATGGGCGTCGGCCGGGCGGCTCAGGTCGCCGACAATATAGCGGCCCTCGAACTCGCGCTGTCCTCCGAGCATCGCGCCAGTCTCGATGCCGTGAGTGCGCCTGCCGAGCCGCGCCTGATCTATCGCTTGGCACGGCCCCCGCTCCGGCAGCAGGTGATCTTCGGCGGCAGCCGCGTCGAGGGATCGACCGAGGCGACGTTGCGACGGGACTGACGAAATCGCGCACGTTCCCGGTCACGCGCCGGTCAGGCTTGGTCCCCCCTCGGCGGCGTAGGCGTTGATGAGGGCGGCGAGCAATCCGGGAAATTGCGCCTCGACTTCGCACCAGCGCGAGTGACTCCGCATCTCGACGTCGTGACGCTCGCTGCGAATCACGCCGGCCTCGCGGAGCACCTTGAAGTGGTTGGACAGCGATGAGCGCAGAATGACGCGATCTCCCACCGCGGAGACGGCGGAGCAGGCCTCCACGCACCCGGGGCCGATCGAAGATATCCGGCCACCCGCCGCGACGCATATCCCCTGATCGAAGACGATGACGGAACCCGGATGCCGGCATCACCGCGACGGGCCCTGGTAAATGGAGGCCGCCAAGACCGCCCCGATGCGCTAGGCCAGCCCATATGCCGGGCGTCGGCCGCGGGTCCGCGAAAATTCGGTCTCGCGGGTGCCGATCCGATCATCGGCTTTCGCATTCCAACCCGCATCACGCGGATTTCTGAAGAGGCGTCTGCCGACCATCGCGTGATCCGTCGACACGGGAGCTGTGTCCAAGAACGCGATGTGCTAGCCTCCTTCCGCCATGCACCTTCCTTCACTCCCCTTGCGGCTGCTCACCACGATCCTTCGGGTCGCGGTTCTCGCCGTCATGGTGATGGGTATGGTCCTGGGCCATGCCGGACACACCCATCCGCCGGGCGGGGCAAGTGCGGCGGCATCCCCCGTAGGCTTAGGACGGGCTGATCCGGATCACCCGACCCGGCACCACGCTTCGTCCGAAATGCCGGCGGTCGGGCACGAAGGCAAAGCCGCGGCGCCGGAGACCTGCCCGGGCTGCTGTTCCTGCCCGGTCCTGGCTGTTCAAGCCTCCGGCACGGTGGATGACGTCTGGGAAAAGTCAGGGCGCGTGATGCCGGCAACGGATCGGGCGCATCCGAGCGCGGTGCTGGAGGCTCTGGCGGAACCACCTCGATCCTTCGTGTGAGACGCGCCTGACGCCGCCTCCCTTTGGGGTGCGGCGACCGTCCCATCCTGCAAGGTTTCGACACGATGACAATTCGGCTTCCGGCTGCCCTCGGGGCGGCGGTTCTGACGTTCGGCCTTTGGTCGGCGACGCCCCGGGCACATGAGGGGCACGACCACGGCGATGCGGGAAAGTCCGCGCCCGCCGCCCAGGCGCCTCGCGGCGCCTCATCGACGGATGGCCTCGAGCTGGTCGCGGTTGCCCGAAACGGCACCGTGACCGTGTTCGTCGACCGGGTGTCGACCAACGAGCCGGTGACGGACGCTTCGGTGACGGCGGAGACTCCGGAGGGAACCGCGAGGGTGACGGCCGCCGCCGATGGGAGCTACCGCCTCGACGCGCATTGGAGCGAGAAGCCGGGCGAGTACGATGTCCCGTTCACCGTCACGACGAACGGTGCCTCGGACATCTTCCCCGTCACCCTGACCGTTCCCGTACCGCCGGTCGCCCCGGCCGGTGCAGGCACCCCGGCCTGGGCGGCGGGGCTCGCCGTGGCTCACGATTTTCGCCAGCACCTCAGGCAGGCCGACCCGCTCCCCATGATCATCGGCGGCGCCGGATTCCTCCTCGGCGTGGTGGTGACTCTCCTGGTCCGAGGCCGGCGGCTCGCTCCGGCCCTCGGCATCCTCGTGCTGGCCGCCGGTCTGCTGTTCGGTCCGCCGGCCTTCGCGCATGAGGGGCACGACCATGGCGAGAGCGCCGCGACCGGGATGCCCATGGCGTCGGCCGGCGCCCAGGATCTGGCCCAGCGCATGCCCGACGGCTCGGTGTTCGTGCCCAAACCCACCCAGCGCATCCTGACCGTCCGGACCATCGTCACGGCCTCCGACCTCCTGGCCCGGACGACCGAGCTGCCCGGTCGGATCATCGCCGATCCGAACGGCAGCGGCGTCGTCCAGTCGTCCGTCGGGGGCCGCCTGTCGCCGCCGGCCTCGGAGGCCTTTCCGCGTCTCGGCACGCGGGTGAAGAAGGGCGAGGTGCTGGCGACCGTGACCCCGCCGGTCCAGGCGGTCGACGTCTCCGACATGCGCCAGCGTCAGGGCGAACTCGATCAGCAGATCACCATCATGGAACGGCGGGTCGATCGCTTCCGCAAGCTGGCGCCGGGCGGCTCGGTCTCACAGGTTCAGCTCGACGACGCGCAGGCCGAACTGAAGGGATTGATGGACCGCCGCGTCGCCCTCGACGGCGTCCGTCAGCAGCCCGAGGCGCTGGTGGCGCCGGTCTCCGGCGTCGTCGCAGAAGCCAATGCCGTCGCCGGGCAGATGGCGAGCCCGGGCGCGATGGTGTTCCATATCGTCGATCCCGCGCGGCTCTGGGTCGAAGCGCTGAGCTTCGACGCCCTCGCGAGCACCCAGGACGCCACGGCCCGCCTCGCGGACGGCCGGGTTCTGACGCTGAAATACATGGGCGCAGGACTCGCCGACCGCAGTCAGGCGGTGCCCATGCACTTCGCCGTTCAGAATGCGCCGGCCGAACTGCGCACGGGCCAGTTCGTGACGGTGCTGGCGGCGACGGATACGCAGCAGAAGGGCTTGGCGCTGCCCCGCGCCAGCGTCGTCCGTGGCTCGAACGGGCAGAACATCGTCTACGAGCACACGCAGCCCGAGCGATTCGAGCCGCGTGAGGTCCAGGTCGAGCCCCTCGACGCCACCCGCCTGCTGGTGGTGTCGGGGGTGGGTCCGGGCAAGCGGATCGTGACCCAGGGCGCCGAACTCCTCAATCAGGTTCGTTGAAGGAGCCGGCGCCATGTTCACCTTCCTCGTCACGCAATCCCTGCGAAACCGCCTGGTCGTTCTGGCCGTCGCCGCCGTGCTGGTCGTCTACGGCGCGTTCACCGCGATCCGGCTTCCCGTCGACGTCTTCCCGGACCTCAACCGCCCGACCGTCACCATCATGACCGAGGCGGAAGGCCTCGCCCCGCAGGAAGTCGAGCAACTCGTCACCTTCCCGCTGGAGACGCAGATGAACGGGCTTCCGGGCGTCGCCCGCGTCCGCTCCGTCTCCGGGGTTGGCCTGTCGGTCATCTACGTCGAGTTCGACTGGAACACGGACATCTATCGCAATCGCCAGCAGGTCTCGGAACGCCTCGCGATGGCGCGGACCCAGCTGCCGCCCACGGTCAATCCGATGATGGGTCCGATCTCGTCCATCATGGGGCAGATCGTGATGGTGGCGGTGACGGGCGACACCGTGTCGGCCATGCAGCTGCGCGAGATCGCCGACTTCACGATCCGGCCGCGCATCCTGTCCATTCCGGGTGTCGCCCAAGTCATCCCGATGGGCGGCGAGGTACGTCAGTTCCGGGTCGCACCCCAGCCAACGGCCCTGCGAGCGCTCGGAGTCACCCACGGCCAGCTCGAGACGGCGCTCGCTCAGTTCGGAATCAACACAGGCGGTGGCTTCACCGACCAGTACGCCCGCGAATATCTCATCCGCAACCTCAGCCGGACGATGAACCTCGACGACCTGCGCAACATGGTCGTGGCGACGGTCGAGAAGAAGCCGGTCTTCCTCCGCCAGGTCGCCGACGTGTCGTTCGCCGCCAAGGTGAAGCGCGGGGACGCCGGCTACATGGGTGCCCCCGCCGTCGTGGTCTCCGTCGAGAAGCAGCCCGGTGTCGACACCGTGCAGCTGACGGCTTCCGTGGAGAGCGCATTGAAGGACATCACCGCCTCCCTGCCCAAGGGCGTACGGGCCGACCGGCTCATCTTCCGGCAGGCGAACTTCATCGAGACCTCGATCCACAACGTCGAGACGGTTCTGATGGAGGCCATCGTCGTGGTGGCTCTGGTGCTGTTCGCCTTCCTGCTCAACGTCCGGACCACGGCGATCTCTCTCACGGCGATCCCGGTCTCGATTCTCGCCACCGCGGTGATCTTTCACTTCGCCGGGCTGTCCATCAACACGATGACGCTGGGCGGACTCGCCATCGCCATCGGCGAACTCGTCGACGACGCCGTGGTCGATGTCGAGAACATCTTCCGGCGCCTTCGGGAGAACCGGGCCGAGGGCAACCCGCGCTCGGTGTTCGACGTGGTGGTCTCGGCCTCGCAGGAGGTGCGCTCGGGCATCGTCTACGCGACGATGGTCATCGTGCTGGTGTTCGTGCCCCTGTTCGCCCTGTCGGGCATCGAGGGGCGTCTGTTCGCGCCGCTGGGCCAAGCCTACATCATCTCGATTCTCGCGAGCCTCGTCGTCTCCATCACCCTGACGCCCGTGATGGCCTATTACCTGCTCCCGGGGCTGAAGCGCCTCGACGAACACGAGAGCGGCCTGATCCGGGGTCTCAAGCGCGGCGTCGCCGCTTTGCTCCGCCCGGCCTTGGGCAACGGCCGCCCGATCATGGTCCTCGCGGCCCTCGCCGTGGCGTTGTCCGGAATCGCCGCGACGTTCCTGCCCCGGGCCTTCCTGCCTCCGTTCAACGAAGGCTCGTTCACCGTCAACATGACCTTCAACCCGGGCATCTCGCTCACCGAGAGCAACCGGGTCGGGCTCCAGGCCGAACGCATGCTCCTGGGCATTCCGGACGTGCTCTCCGTTGGCCGGCGCACCGGCCGGGCCGAGCTCGACGAACATGCCGAGGGCGTCCATTCGTCTGATCTCGAGATCGACCTGAAGCCCGGTGCCCGTTCGAAGTCGGAGCTCGTCGCCGATATCCGCAACCGGCTCGCGGTCCTGCCGGTCAACGTCAATGTCGGTCAACCGATCTCGCATCGCCTCGACCACATGCTCTCGGGGGTACGGGCGGAGATCGCCCTCAAGGTGTTCGGAGAGGACCTCGACACCCTTCGCACGGTCGCCGAAGACCTGCGCCGGCGCATGTCCGGTATCCCCGGCATTGCCGACCTGCAGGTCGAGAAGCAGGTGCTGATCCCGCAGCTGGAAATCCGCGTCGACTACGCCCGGGCCGCCCTCTACGGGGTGCAGCCCGCGGCCCTGGTGGAGCAGCTGAGCCGCCTGTCGAACGGCCAGGTCGTCTCGCGGGTCGTCGACGGCTATCGCCGCTTCGACGTGGTGATGCGCCTGTCCGACACGCAGCGCACCACCCAGCGCCTCGGCGATCTCCTCATCGAGACGCCATCCGGCTGGGTCCCGGCGCGGCAGATCGCCGATATCCGCGAAACGGACGGACCGAACCAGATCCTGCGCGAGAATGCGCGCCGCCGCATCGTCGTGCAGGCCAACACGGCGGCCGGCGCCGACATGGGCAAGGTCGTTGCCGGCATCCGGGAGCAGATCGGTGCCGCCAACTTGCCCGACGGCTACGTCACGCATCTCGAAGGCTCGTTCCAGGCCCAGGCGGAGGCGAGCCGCACCATCGGCCTGCTCTCGCTGCTCTCGCTGGCGCTGGTCTTCACGCTCCTGTTCAGCCGCTATCGCTCCGTCGTCCTTACGCTGATCATCCTGGGCAGCATTCCGCTCGCCCTGATCGGTTCGGTGGCCGCCCTCTGGATCGCCGGGCAGCCCCTGTCGGTCGCCTCGATGATCGGGTTCATCACCCTCACGGGTATCGCGACGCGCAACGGCATCCTGAAGATCAGCCACTGGCTCAACCTGGCGATCCAGGAGGGACTGCCCTTCGGGCCGGACCTCGTCATCCGCGGCAGCCTCGAGCGGCTCACGCCGGTGCTCATGACCGCGCTCTCCGCTGGGGTCGCGCTGGCGCCGCTCCTCATCGGTGCGGATGCGCCGGGCAAGGAAATCCTGCATCCGGTCGCCGTCACGATCTTCGGCGGCCTGATCAGCGCTACCCTGCTCGACACGATCTTGACCCCGATCCTGTTCCTGACCTTCGGCCGTAAGCCGCTGCAACGCCTGCGTGCCGAAGCCCATGCCGCACGGAGTTCCACGGTCGCCCCCCGGGGTACGCCGGCCGAGGCCTTCTGAATCCGCCACCTCCACGAGACAGCGAGAATTTCATGCGCCCCCTCATCGCCACGACCTTTGCCGCGCTCCTGGCCGTCTCTCTTCCCGCACGGGCCGCCGGTCCGAACGGGGGACCCACCACCGTCGTGGACGGCCACCCCATCGAGTTCGTCAGTTCCGACACGGATCTGACCTTCTTCATCTCGGACGAAGACGGCAGGCCCGTGGACACGGCGGGCCTGACGGCCAAGGCTTTCGTGCTGCGGAGCGGCAAGACCGAGACCGTGACGCTGAAGGGAGCCGCGCCGAACAAACTTATAGGCCCCCTGACGGCCCCCCTGGCGGCCGGCGCGAAGGTCACCCTGTCGGCAAAGCTGCATGGCCACAACCTGCAGGCGCGCTTCGAGAAATAGCGGCGCGATTGCATCGACGGCGGTCGATCCTGCGGATGAGGGGGCTTCAGGGTACCGAAGCTCGTCGCCCCGCCACCGACGACGCGTCTCACCGACGCGAGCACCCCATCGACGAAGCGACGCACGGCGGGCTGGCGTTGGGCCCTCTTTCGGAACGATGTTGCTGTTGAGGGCCGCCCTAAATCGATCCAACCGTCACGACCGCGCCATCGGGTATGGCGAGTTCGCGCGACACGATGGTTTGAGGCGCCCCCATTGTTGCGACTGCCGTGACCACCGGAAGGCCAGACGAGATCCGGCCACTCGCCGCGCTACTCCTTGGCTGAGCACCGTATCGCCCCTGGCATAGACCCGCCTATGGTCGGCTGCCGAGAGGTTGCCGCGCTCGTCCTGCTGGGCCTCACGAGCCTTGGCGTTCCGCGCGTGGGCCTTGTCCTCGATCGGATACCTGTCCTCAATCTGATACTTGCGCTCGCCCGGCAGAGCGAATTTCCTTTCGGGCAACGTCTCCCGATCCTCGCTTTCGCGCTTGGACATCGCAGTCGTCCTCACGCCTCCTTCAGCCTACGCCGAAGGAGCACCGATGTGCCGGGCGACCGTGTCGAGGCAGGGATCGCTGCGTCTGCGATAGCGCGAACCGGCACCGGCACTTCACCGCCGACACCCACCCGCCACGGACCGAGGCGATGCGGACAGGGAGGGGACGCGCATCGGAATCGTCAGGCGGAATCATCGGGGGCCCGCAGGCGGTAGCCGACGCCGGTCTCGGTCAGAAGGATGCGTGGCCGCTCGGGATCGGCCTCCAGCTTCTGGCGAAGCTGGCGGATGTAGACGCGCAGGTATTGCGGGTCGGATGAGGTCGAGACCGCGTTCATGAGCTGGGCGTGGGTCAGTGCCTTGCCGGCATGCTGAACCAGGACCCGCAGGAAATCGTACTCGCGCGGCGTCAGCTTCACCTCCGCGCCCCCCACGCGGACGATGCGGCGCACGAGGTCGACGCTGAGACCATCGACTTCGAACACGGCCCGCTCGCCCTGGACGGCGAGCTGGTGGCGCAGGGCCGCACGGATGCGTGCGAGCAACTCGCCCATGCCGAAGGGCTTCGTCACGTAATCGTCGGCGCCGAGATCGAGGGCTTCGACCTTGCCACCCTCGTCGTCGCGGCTCGAAAGAACCACGACGGGCAGATCGCGGTGATCCTTGCGAATGGTCCGGAGCAGATCGTGCCCCCGCATGTCGGGCAGGCCGAGGTCGAGGATGATCAGGTCCACCGTCTCGCGGGCCAGGATGTCGAGGGCGGTACGGGCGTTCGGCGCTTCGCAGATGCCGTACCCTTGCGTCGCCAAGCCCATGCGCAGGAGCTTCCGGATCGGCGGTTCGTCGTCGATGACCAGGATGTTCACGCTCATACCGGGTGGTCGTCCTTCGCGCGGTCCGACGGTAGAACGGGCAGCAGGATGGTGAAGGCGGCGCCGAGCCGGTCGCGCCGGTTGGCGGCCGTCAGCGTCCCGCCCATCGCTTCGACGAAGCCGCGTGCGATGGCGAGTCCGAGCCCCGTTCCGGCCCGGACACTGTCGGATTTCCGAACCCTGTAGAATTTGTCGAAGACCCGTTCCACCTCGGCCTCGGGCATGCCGTCGCCTTCGTCGAGGATTTGGAGGCGCACCCGTTCCCCTTCGACCGAACCCGCGACCGTGATCGCGGACCCTTCCGGTGCGTATTTAGCGGCATTGTCGAGGAGGTTGACCATCACCTGCTCGAACAGGACGGGATCGAGCCGGAGGGCAGGCAGGGCGGCTGGCACATCTAGCATCACGCGGTGTCCGGCCAGGGTCAGCCCGAGCCTGCGCAGGGCGGTGTCGACGAGTTCGCCGAGGTCCTGCTGCGTCAGGCTCGCAACCACCGCCCCGGCTTCCAGGCGGGTCATGTCGAGCAGGTTGACGATGAAGCGGTTCAGTCGCTCCGATTCGGCGATGATGGTTTCGAGAAGATCCGCCTTGGCGTCGCGCGGGAGCGCATCGTCGAGGTCGCGCAGGGTCGTGGCCGCTCCGAGCACCGAGGCGAGCGGCGTGCGCAGATCGTGCGAGATGGAGGTCAGCAGGGCTTGGCGCAGCCGGTCGGTCTCCGCGGCGCGCTCGGCCCGGTCGAGGCTCTCCACAAGCCGGACGCGCTCGATGGCGAGGGCCGCCATGTCGGCGAGGGCATCGAACAGTCGCCGTCCCTCGGGCGAAAGGATCGGCCCGCCGCCGTCGGCGTCGAGCCCGATCACCCCGATGCCGCCGCGGCCGGTGCGCATGGGCAGGAACAGCCGTCGCGCGCCCGGCAAAGTATCCGCGCCCCGGCCCGCCGGGCGTTCGTTGTCGAAGGCCCAGGTCGCGGCGCCGAGATCGGCCGCATCGAGGGTATCCTCGGGCGGAAAGCCGGCCCGGACCGTGACCGCCCCGTCCTGGGGCAGCAGGATGACGACCCGGACCTTCAGCATCGCCGCCACCTGGGCCGACGTCGCCCACAGCACGTCGTCGAGGGTGCCGCAGCCCGCGAGCGTGCGGCTGAAGCCGTAGAGGCGCTCCGTGGCGCGGGCCCGCCCCTGCGAGACCAGGGCGTCCCGCCGCGAACGGGAGGCGAGGTTCGAGACCACCACGGCGACTGCAGTGAACAGCAGGAACGCGGCGATGTTGGTCGGGTCCGCGATGGTGAGGGTGTAGACCGGCGGCAGGAAGAAGAAGTTGTACGACAGCGAGGCGGCGACGACGGCGGCGAGGGAGGGCCCGAGTCCGAAGCGTACGGCGACGGCGACGATGGCGGTGAGCAGGATCAGGTCGGCGTTCTCCACGCCGAGATACGGCTCGACCACGAGCGCGAGGGCGAGGGACGCGGCGGTCGCGAGGAGCCCGACTCCGTAGGGCACGAACTCGAACGGGCGCTTCGTCGGTTCAGTTGCGACGGTCGTGACCGGAACCGGCGCGGCCGCTTCGCCCGCGATGACGTGGATGCTGATGGTCCCGGAGCGTCGGACGAGGTCGTGCACCACCGAGCCGTTGAGGAGTTCGAACAGTGGCGAGCGGTCGGACTTGCCGAGGATGATGTGATTGACGTTGGCGGAGCGCGCATGGGCGAGGATGCTGTCGGCGATCCGGCGTCCGCCCGGTAGGGTCACGGTCTCGCCCCCGAGGCGGTCGGCCAGCCGCAGGGTGTCGGCGATGCGGTCGCGCGCTGCTTCGTCGAGGGCAAGGCTCCGCGGACCTTCCACCGTGAGGGCGGTCCAGGGGGCGTGCAGCCGGTCGGCCAGGCGCCTGGCGTGGCGCACGAGGCCGGCGGAGCGCGGATCCTCGCTGACGCAGACGAGCACCCGTTCGCCCGCCCCCCACGGACCCGCGATGGCGTTGGCCCGCATGTGGTTGAGAAGCTCGTCGTCGACCCGGTCGGCGGTGCGGCGCAGCGCCAGCTCGCGCAGGGCCGTGAGGTTGCCGCGGGAGAAGTAGTGACGCAGGGCGCGCTCGGCGTTGGCCTTCACGTAGACCTTGCCGTCCTTCAGGCGCTGAATGAGGTCGTCCGGATTGAGATCGATGACCTCGATGTCGTTGGCGCGGTCGAGAATGCCGTCGGGCACCGTCTCTCGGACGCGGATGCGGGTGATCTGAGCGACGACGTCGTTCAGGCTTTCGACGTGCTGGATGTTGAGGGTGGTGTAGACATCGATCCCGGCATCGAGGAGTTCCTCCACGTCCTGGTAGCGCTTCGGGTGGCGCGAACCCGGCGCGTTGGTGTGGGCGAGCTCGTCCACGAGGGCGAGGCCCGGCCGGCGCGCGAGGAGTGCGTCGAGATCCAGCTCCTCCAGGACCGTGCGGTGATACGGGACCGCCCGGCGCGCCACCACCTCGAAGCCCGCCACGAGGGCTTCGGTCTCGGCCCGTCCATGTGTCTCGACCAGGCCGACGACGACGTCGGTACCGGCGCTGAGCCGGGCGCGACCGACGGTGAGCATCTCGTAGGTCTTGCCGACGCCGGGCGCCGCCCCGAGGAAGATCTTGAGGCGGCCGCGGCGGCCCTCCTCCCGGCGCGCGGCTTCCAGCAGTGCGTCGGGCGAGGGCCGGTCGGGGTCGCGCGGGGGGACCTTCTTCGGGGGGCGGCTCATCCGGCTCTGGTCACTCCGGCCGCAGGTCGTCGAGGGCGAGGTTGAGGGCGAGCACGTTCACCCGCGGCTCGCCCAAGATTCCGAGCAGGCGCCCCTGGACGCGGGCCTGCACGAGATCCCGAACCCGGTCCTCGGGCAGGCGGCGCGCCCGCGCGACGCGCGGCACCTGGAACAGGGCAGCGTCCGGGGAAAGGTCCGGATCGAGGCCGGAACCGCTCGCAGTGACGAGGTCGACGGGCACGCTCCTTCCTGGGTTCTCGGCCCGGCGCGCCGCAAGGTCGGCGCGCACGCGCTCAGCCAGGGCGGCGCTGGTCGGGCCGAGGTTCGAGCCCGAGGAATTCGCCGCATTGTAGGGCGACGGGACGGTCTTGCCCGCATCGGCCGGGTCGGCGGCGCTGGTCGCAGACGGACGGCCCTGGAAGTAGCGCTCGGTGGTGAAGGCTTGCCCGATCAGGTGGGAGCCGACGATCCGTCCGTCGCGCTCGATCAGGCTCCCGGCGGCCTGCGCCGGGAAGAGGGCGCCCGCGAGGCCGGTCATCGCCAGGGGATAGGCGAGCCCGGTGATCACCCCGAGGGCGATGAGGAGCACGAGGGCGGGGCGAAGCTGATTCAACATGACGGAGTTCTCGACGGTAGCAGGGAGGCGCGGCTCAGACGAGGTGCAGGGCGGTGATCGTCAGATCGATGGCCTTGATGCCCACGAACGGCACAAGGATGCCGCCGACCCCATAGACGGCGAGGTTCCGGCCGAGGAGAGCGCCCGCCCCGACCGCCCGGTAGGACACGCCGCGCAGGGCCAGGGGGATCAGCGCGATGATGATCAGGGCGTTGAAGACGATGGCCGATAGGATCGCGCTTTCGGGAGAGGCGAGCCCCATGACGTTGAGGCCTTGGAGCTGAGGATAGAGCCCGAGGAACATCGCCGGGATGATGGCGAAGTATTTGGCGACATCGTTGGCAATGGAGAACGTGGTCAGGGCGCCCCGCGTCATGAGAAGCTGCTTGCCGATCCCGACGATCTCGATGAGCTTGGTCGGATCGCTGTCGAGGTCGACCATGTTGCCGGCCTCGCGGGCCGCCACGGTGCCGGTGTTCATGGCGACGCCCACATCGGCCTGGGCCAGGGCCGGGGCGTCGTTGGTGCCGTCGCCGCACATGGCGACGAGCTTGCCTTGAGCCTGCTCCCGGCGGATCAGCGCGAGCTTGTCCTCCGGGGTCGCCTGGGCGAGGAAGTCGTCGACACCGGCCTCGGCGGCGATGGCGGCCGCGGTCATGGGATTGTCGCCGGTGATCATCACCGTGCGGATGCCCATCCGGCGCAGCTCGGCGAAACGCTCGCGGATGCCACCCTTCACGATGTCCTTGAGATAGATCACGCCGAGCAGTCGGCCGTCGCGGGAGACGGCGAGGGGCGTGCCGCCGGCCTTGGCGACGTCCTCGGCGATGGCTTGGATCTCTCGGATCGCCTCCGGGGCCGCGCCCGTGCCGTAATCCAGGGCGACGCTCGAGCCGTGGGTCGCCCTGGGCTGCCGGCTCACCGACCCGATGATCGATTCCACGGCACCCTTGCGGATGGAGGATCCGTCGAGGTCGACGCCGCTCATTCGGGTCTGCGCCGTGAACGGCACGAAGGTCGCGCTCAGGCTCGCCATGTCGCGGGCCCGGATGCCGTAGCGGTCCTTGGCCAGGACCACGATGGACCGGCCCTCGGGGGTCTCGTCGGCCAAGGATGCCAACTGGGCGGCGTCGGCCAGATTCCGCTCCGACACGCCGCGCACGGGGCGGAACTCCGTCGCCTGCCGGTTGCCGAGCGTGATGGTGCCGGTCTTGTCGAGGAGGAGCGTATCGACGTCGCCGGCGGCTTCCACGGCGCGGCCCGACATGGCGAGGACATTGAAGCGCACCAGCCTGTCCATGCCGGCGATGCCGATGGCGGAGAGGAGCGCCCCGATGGTGGTCGGGATCAGGGTCACGAACAGGGCAACGAGGACGATGACGGGAATCGTGCCGCCCGCATAGGTGGCAAAGCTCGGGATCGAGGCGACGGCGAAGACGAAGACGAGGGTGAGCCCCGCGAGCAGGATGTTGAGCGCGATCTCGTTCGGGGTCTTCTGCCGCGCCGCGCCCTCCACGAGGGCGATCATCCGATCGACGAAGGTCGAGCCGGCGGCGGCCGTGATTCGCACCCGGATCTCGTCGGACAGCACCTGGGTGCCGCCGGTGACGGCCGAGCGGTCGCCGCCGGATTCGCGGATGACGGGGGCGGATTCGCCGGTGATGGCGGCCTCGTTCACGGAGGCCACGCCGAGGATGACCTCTCCGTCGGAAGGGATGATGTCGCCCGCCTCGACCAGCACCACGTCGCCGACAGTAAGGCTGTTCCCCGGCACCATCTCGTGATCCCGTCCGGGTCCGGTGAGGCGCTTCGCCATGGTCTCGGTGCGGGAACGCCGGAGACTGTCGGCCTGGGCCTTGCCGCGTCCCTCGGCGATGGCCTCGGCGAAGTTGGCGAACAGAAGGGTGAACCAGAGCCACAGGACGATCTGGGCCGAGAAGGCGAGGTTGGCGCCGCCCGTGACGACGTCCCGGACGAACAGGATCGTGGTCAGGACGGCGACCACCTCGACCACGAACATGACCGGGTTCCGGACCATCGTCCGGGGGTCGAGCTTGGTCAGGGCGCCGACGAGGGCCGGCCCGACGAGGGCGGCCTGAAACAGGCTTGAGGCGTTTGGGCGAGTCATGGCGTCTATCCGGAGCGGGGGATTCTGAGGAGGCCGAAGCGCCGGAGCGCCGCGCGGATCGGGACGGTCAGGGCGCGAGCGCTCGCCCGAGCAGAGTCACCGCTGCCCCGAGGCAGAGGGCGCCGAGCAGGGCCAGCCCCAGGAGGACGAGGACGACGTCCGAGATGCGAAGGGCGGATCGGTGCCGGTCGACCCGACTCCACGTCCGCGGGCGGGGCCGGTGCTTGGCGAGGGCGCGCCGGGTCGGCGTGCGGCGGGGCAGCGTGATGTGACGCATCTCAGCCGCCCGCCGGGAAGGTCTGGCCCAGGCCGCCGGCGAGGTGCTCGACGATGGGCCCCAACGCCAGTGCCGGAAAGAACGTCAGGCCGCCGACGATGAGGATCACGCCGACGAGGAGACCGACGAACAGGCCGCTGTCCGTCGGGAAAGTCCCGGCCGAGGCCGGCACGGTCTTCTTCGCCGCGAGCGAGCCCGCGATGGCGAGCGCCGGGACAATGACGAAGAAGCGGCCGAACAGCATTCCGAGGCCCAGCGTGGTGTTGTAGAAGGCCGTGTTCGCCGTCAGGCCCCCGAAGGCCGACCCGTTGTTCGCCGCCGCCGAGGTGAAGGCGTAGAGGATTTCCGAGAAGCCGTGCGGGCCGGCATTGGCGGGTCCGGCGAGGCCGGCCGCGACCACCGTCGCCAGGGCCGTGAAGCCGAGCATCATCAGTGGCAGGCACAGGATCGCGAGCATCGCCATCTTGACCTCGCGGCCCTCGATCTTCTTGCCGAGGTATTCGGGGGTGCGTCCGACCATCAGGCCGGCGACGAAGATCGTCACGATGACGAAGACCAGGATGCCGTAGAGGCCCGCCCCGACGCCGCCGACGATGATCTCGCCGAGCTGCATGTTGATGAGCGGAACCATGCCGCCCAGCGCCGTGAAGCTGTCGTGCATGGCGTTGACCGCGCCGCAGGACGCCGCCGTGGTGATGGTGGCGAACAACGCAGAGGCCAGGATCCCGAACCGGACCTCCTTGCCTTCCATGTTGCCGCCGGTCAGCCCGAGTCCGTTGAGGACGGGGCTGCCCGCGCTCTCGGCTCCGTAGACGATGGCGGTACCGGCGAGGAACAGAACGGCCATGGCGGCGAGGATGGCCCAGCCCTGGCGCTCGTCGCCGACCATCCGGCCGAACACGTTGGTCATCGCCGCGCCGAGGGCGAAGATCGAGACCATCTGGACGAAGTTCGCGAGGGCCGTCGGGTTCTCGAACGGATGCGCGGCGTTGGCGTTGAAGAACCCGCCGCCGTTGGTGCCGAGCATCTTGATGGCGACTTGGCTCGCCACGGGGCCGACCGCGAGGGTCTGCTTGGCGCCCTCCAGGGTCGTCGCCTCCACGGCCGCCCCGAGGGTCTGGGGAATCCCCTGTGACACCAGGAACAGCGTGTAGACGATGCAGAGCGGCAGCAGCACGTAGAGGGTGGTGCGTGTGAGATCGACCCAGAACGAGCCGATCGTGCGGCTCGAAGCCCGGCTGAACCCGCGCACCAGCCCCACCGCCAGGGCGATGCCGGTGGCCGCCGAGAGGAAGTTCTGGTGGGTCAGGCCCAGCATCTGCGTGAGGTACGACAACGTCGTCTCGCCGCCATAGGATTGCCAGTTCGTGTTTGTGACGAAGCTCGCGGCGGTGTTGAAGGCGAGGTCCGGCGCGACCGCCGTCTGGCCGTCCGGATTCAGCGGCAGCGCGGCCTGGATGCGCAGGAGCGCATAGAGGGCGAGGAAGCCGAGGACGTGGAAGGTCAGCATCGATAGCCCATAGGCCAGCCAGTGCTGTTCCTGCCGCGCATCGATGCCGGCGGCGCGGTAGAGGCCGCGCTCGATGGGGCCGAGCGCGGGCGACAGGAGGGTGTGCTTCCCCGCGAAGACGCGGGTCATGTAGCCACCGAGGGGGCGGGCAAGCGCCACCACGACCGCGCAGAACAACGCGATCTGAATCCAGCCATTGAGGGTCATGGGGAGGGTTTCCGTCAGAACCGCTCGGGGCGGACGAGGGCGTAGGTGAGATATCCGAACAGCCCTAGGGCCGTGAGGGCGCCGAGTGTCAGGTCGAGGGTCATGGCGCGGAGCTCAGTGGCGTTCGCAGAGCGCGGCGTAGCCGGCGGCCAGGCCGAAGAAAGCGAGCCCGAGGGCGATGAACGTAATGTCCGGCATGGTGCGTCCGTTGCGGTTCGGCGAGCCGGTGTTGGGACTGGCCGTGCTCGTTGACCCTTGTGGACGCGTTCCGCATGAGGGTTCGAGATGGAAGCGCGGGCGATTTCATAAGGATCCCATCAGGATCGCCAGACTGTGTGTCGTGCTCGTTCGAGGGGAAGCCCCCTGAGGATTACGCGCCGAGAGCCGTCCGCAGCGCGAAGGGCCGAACCCAACGGGCACCGGCCGCCCGGAGTCCGATCCGGGTGCACGAGACACCTTTTTACAGCCAATTGATCCAAGTTAATTACGCCGTCGATCCACACGCCGAGAAAGGACGCCGACCTCGCGCGAGCGGTCGGGTTGCGCCGCGGTGACGGCTGCCTTCTTCCATGCCGGAGCTCTACATCCCTATGGCGAAGAATAGCTCGGGAAGCCGCGGCAAGACGAACCCGGAGATCGAGCCCGCTTACCGCGCTCTGGTTCTCGGGAAGGATGGCTCGCTCGTCGGGTCGGTCCGCCTCGACTCGCGGAACGACGAGGAGGCCTGCGCACGTGCGAAAGCGCTCGTCGATGGCCACGCCATCGAGCTCTGGCAGGGCGTGCGCTTCATCGAGCACTTCCCGATGGGCGATTGAGGCGGACCCGCCGCCGACGGGCGTCGCCCGAGAGTAGCTGGAGGGCCGCCTATCGCCCGCCGAGGGAGGCCGGTTGTCCCGGAAGGGTCACCCGGTGGCCGGTGTCCGTGAGGGTATCCCCCACGACTCGGTAGACGCCGAGCGTCCGGTCGACGTAGTTGCCGACGTAGACGTAATCACCGGACGGACTGAAGACGATGCCCTGCGTCACAGCCCCGGCTGGGGCTTCGGCGACGCGCCGGACCTGGCCGTCGGGCGCGATGGAAAGCAGCGCCACGGCCCCGTTCGGCGTGTAGCCCGGACTGCCGTGCGGTGCGCTCGCCCCGCGCACGACCGAGACGGCGGCGTGGCGTCCGTCGGGGGCGATGGCCAGGGCTTCGGGCGTGTCGCCGATGCCGAGATGATCGATCACGACGGGACGAGTCCCATCGGCACGGATCACGCTCACGGTGTCGGCATGGCCGTCGCTCGGCTCGAGCCCGTTGTTGCCCGTGAGGGCGACGGCCCCGTCCGGCGTGACGGCGAGACCGTAGACGCCGGGGCCGACGGGCAGATCGAGTCCGGTTTCGGAGCGCACCTGCGTTCCGTCGATGGACAGGACACCGAGCTTGGCGGCCTTGTTCTTCGCGACGAAGGCCCGGCGCCCGTCCGGCGCGAAGGCCACCGCCGCCGCTTCGTCGCCGACATCGATGGTGGCGACCGTGCGCACCGTGGTCCCGGCAATGGTCAGGACGGTGACGCTGCGACCCTCGCGGTTGGCGACCAATGCCAGGCCGCCGGACCTGTCGATGGCGATCCCGGATGGCTGACGACCGACCTTGACCGTCTCGACAAGACGGGGCGGCACGGCAGCGAGATCGATGACATGGAGCCGGTCGTCGGGCTGCGCGTACCAGGCGGTCCCCTCCTGCCGCATCAGGACGGAACTCGCGACGAGGCCGAGCCGACCGTTCGGGGTGATTCCGAGGTTGGTCGGCGGTCCGTAGACGGAATTGTCGAGGGGCAGGGTATGAACGAGGCGAGGTCTTGCCTCGTCGCTGACATCGAGGATGCCGACGGAATCGTGGCCATTCGGGCCGTTGCGGCCGCCTGCGGGATCGAAGAAGGTCTTACCGTCGAGGCCGACAAGGATGAAGGGTGGCGCCCCGGCCGCGGTTGCGCTGGTGACGACGAGAAGCGCGATCGCCCGGACGGCGTTTGTGAGGGTTCGTCTCATGACCCCGACATAGGGGACATCCGCCGGAAAGCCCGTCCGTTGCATCGCCGCTTTGCGGCCGGCCCCGTCCTGCGACGCCTGGCCGTTTCCGTCGTTGCCCCTCGGGCATAGGGCCGAGGAAGCCACCCTCATATATTTGAAAATAATTCAGTGTTGCATCACGACCAATTCCAACCTTAAGCAAGGCATCTATGTTGATTTTATCATGTGATTAAACTATTTCTCAGGTCTGGTTGGTATCAAGAGCTAACGTAGGTTACGGCTTTGGCCTCCTGATCGTCACCGCTCAGTCACTTGCTCGGTCTCAGGCCCAAGGGCTTCCGCTATGGCCCCGACCACGTCTTTGAATTCGACAAGTCACCTTCGGTCATGTCGCCGACAGCGAGGACGCGGTGCGGGCCATGGCCGAGCGCCTCGTGCGTGAGGCCGAAGCGCGAAGCTGCACCCCGTGCGGCGAGCGGCCGGGCCGCGAGCGGACACGCCAGCTCAATTCCCCTTGGCCGGACGGCGATGCATCCGGCTGCGGCCGGTCCTGATCGCGTGTGACAGCGCAGTCCGTCATGCGAACGACCAGCGCTTTCGGGGGGCTCTGCTCGGCCAACGCAGACGGGCTGTCGAGGGCGACGGTGCCGGACGGTCGCGTTGGGCGACAGACGATGTTCAACCCGATCGTTCGTTTGCCGGTCTCGGGGACCATTCTGTTGACCATCGTCGATCATCCCGCTCCGACAACGGCGCCGGTATCCCGTCTGAGAACCTCCGGACGGTGTTCGATCTGTTCTTTACGACGGGGCGCGACCAGGGCGGCCTCGGCCTACCCATTGTCTTCAGCCTCGTCGCAACGAGCGTACAGGGGCAGATCGAGATTGCCAGGACCGCCGGTGGGAGCCGTCATCACCCTCGATCTTCCCATGACGCTGACGCGCGCCGATCTGTACCCGCAAGAGATCCCGGCCAAATCGGTTGGGCATCGAAGCCGAACCTCGGCGAACCGCAAACCCATTGATCGCCGGCATGTCCTGGGATCAATGGGGCCTGCGTGAACCGTTCGACGGTTGGCGCGCGTACCCGTGCGTTGCGCCCATCGCCTTGGCGCACGAATCAAGGATGCTCCATGATCGACCTGTATTACTGGCCAACGCCGAACGCCCACAAGGTGACGCTGTTCCTCGAAGAGACCGGTCTGCCTTACACGATCAAGCCCGTGAACATCGGCACCGGCGAGCAGTTCAAGCCCGACTTCCTTGCCATCTCCCCCAACAATCGCATGCCGGCCATCGTCGATCACGCCCCCGAGGGCGGTGGCGAACCGGTGTCGCTTTTCGAATCCGGCGCGATCCTGCTGTACCTCGCCGAGAAGACCGGTCGCTTCATCGCGCAAGATCTGGGTGGCCGCGCCGAGGTGCTGCAATGGCTATTCTGGCAGATGGGCGGCCTCGGGCCCATGCTCGGCCAGAACCATCACTTCACCCAGTACGCCCCAGAAAAGGTCCCGTACGCCATCACCCGCTACGTCAACGAGACCAATCGGCTCTACGGCGTCCTCAACCGGCGCCTCGCCGACCGCGCGTTCGTGGCCGGTGCGGATTATTCCATCGCCGACATGGCCGCCTATCCGTGGATCGTGCCCTACGAAAAGCAGGGCCAGACCCTTTCGGATTTCCCGAACCTCGCGCGATGGTTCACGACCATCGCGGAGCGCCCGGCCACAAAGGCGGCCTATGCCCGTGCACCGGAGGTCAACCCGGATTTCGGCAAGACCATGAGCGAGGACGCCAAGAAGGTGATGTTCGGTCAGACCGCCAAGGGGCGTACCTGATCCTCAACCGCGGAGCGAATCGAGGGCGACCGGGGCGGCATGCGGGCGGGTCGCCAGCATGCCGTCGAGGAGCGCCAGAACCTCGGCCCGGCCGCAATTGGCGGCCGGCTCGAACGGCGTCCAGGTCTGGGTGAAGTCGAGCTGGGCGAACACGTCGCGGTAGCGCCGCAACTCATTCGTGGTGAGCGGCACCCCGCGCACGAACGCCTTGTGAGCCGAGATCGTGACGGCCCGGCGGAAATCCTTCGGGTCGAGCTCGAACTTCAGGGCGTCGCCGCAGAACAGTATTTTTCGCGATCGGTCGAACAGCACGGCGTGGCCGTCGAAATGTCCGGCGGTGCGGTGGAGTTCGAGTCCCGGCAGGGGCTCGAGAAAATCGTCGTAGGGCCACGACACCTGAAGCGCTGCGCTCCACACGAAGTCGGCGGCCGGCAGGCACAATTCCGGGTCGAACCGATCCTGCAGCTGCACCAGAGCGCCGTAGGCGTGCGGGTGGGACGACGACAGCACCTGCATGCCGCCGAGGTTCGCGATGTGCTTGAGCGCCGCTTCGCTGAAGACCGGGCAGGCCTCGAAGCCCATGTTGCCGTGTGGCGTCTGAATCAGATACGCGCTCGGCCCGATTCCCGAGACCGGGTCGTTCCAGAACCGCCAGACACCCGGCTCCAGCTCCTCCCAGTGGCAGGGGAAGAGCGCCTGCGCCTCCGCCTCCGTCCAGAACTGCCATCCGTTCTGCGGCACCACGTGGCGCGCGTCGAGGCACATGGGGCAGCCGGCCGGAGCGGTGAAGTGGCGCTGCCAGAACCCGCAATTGTCGCAGGTGTAGGCGGGCAGATCGAGGGCGCCCGCGAAGGGCAGGTAACCGGGAGACACGGGGGCGTTGCTCGGGTTGGCCAGACGGCGTTGCGGGTGGCGTTGATCGATCCCTTTAACTAAGGGATCGGCGCGGGGCTGTGGCACGCATATAGGGCATCGGCCCGAAAGGTGGTTGCCGGCTTTCGGAAAAGTCGATGCCGAGACAAGCGCCTCGGTACGGCGCCGCGCCTGAACGCAACCGGAGGATCATGCCCGTCTCCTCGATCGCCTTCGACCTCACCCGCCTCATCACCCGGCTTCGTCACGCCTCGCCGAGCGGAATCGACCGGGTCGACCTCGCCTACGCCCGCCATGTCCTGGGGCAGACCGGTGCGCGCTTCGGCCTCGTCTCGACGGCCCTCGGCCCGAAGGTGCTGGAACGGGCCGAGGCCGCCGCGATCGTCGAGGCTGTGGCGGCGGGCTGGGTCGAAGATCGCGCGGCGGAGGACGATCCGGTCTATCGCCGCCTTGCCGGAGCCCTCGGCTCACCCGTGCGCGAGACATCGAGCCCGCCGCTGCGCCCGGACACCGCCGCACGCCGACGCCTCCAGGCCCGCACGGCCTGGACGGTGCTGCGCGCACGCGGCCCAGACCGGCTGCCGAAGGGGACGGTCTATCTCCACACCTCGCACCTGCGCCTTGACAGGCCGGAGCGGTTCGACTGGCTCTACGACCGCCGCGACATCCGCCCGGTCTTCTTCGTCCACGACCTCATCCCCATCGCCTATCCGGAATACGGCCGACCCGGCGAAGCCGAGCGCCACGCCACCCGAATGGGGACCATCGCGGCCCATGCGGCCCATATCCTCGTGAACTCGGCCGACGTCGCGGCGCATCTCTCGGGGTATCTCGCGGCCCGGGGCCTTCCCCAACGCCCGACGACCGTGGCCTGGCTCGGCGTCGAACCGGTGTTCCAGCCGGCCTCAGGCGCCCCGAACTTGGTGCCCGACCGTCCGACCTTCGTGGCCTGCGGCACCATCGAGCCGCGCAAGAACCATCTCGGCCTGCTCAACCTCTGGCGCGACCTCGCCCAGCGCCACGGCCCGGCGACGCCGCGCCTCGTCCTCGTCGGACGCCGGGGCTGGGAGGCGGAGAACATCATCGACATGCTGGAGCGCTGCCCGGCCATGCGGGCGCACGTGATCGAGGTCGGCGGTCTATCGAGCCACGGCCTCGCCCGCCTGCTTCAGGAGGCCACCGCACTCCTGATGCCCTCCTTCGCAGAGGGGTACGGCCTGCCGGTGGTGGAAGCCGCAGCCTGCGGCCTGCCCGTCGTCGCCTCGGATCTTGCGGTGCATCGCGAGATCGGAAGCGGCTTCGCCCACCTCCTCGACCCCCTCGACGGTCCGGGCTGGCGCGAAGCCATCGAGGCGCTGAGCGCTCCCGCCTCCCCCCTGCGGGCGGACCTGAAGTCGCGCCTCGACGGCTACGCACCGCCCGACTGGACAGGGCATTTCGCCGGCGTCGACGCGGTTCTGGCCGAGCGCGTTGCGGCCACCTCCCCACGCGCTTAAAACAACAGCGGACGAACGAGGATGGATCAATGAACGTGGTCGATCTCGACCGGGATACGGTCAAGACGGGGCTCGCCGACGGGACGATCCTGCTCATCGACGTGCGCGAGCCGCATGAATATGCCAGCGGTCACATCCCGGGCTCGGTCACGCACCCGCTCTCGACCTTCGATCCGGACGCCATCGCCACCCTGGTGTCGGAGGATGGCAGGCGTCCGGTGTTCTCCTGCGCTGCCGGCGTCCGCTCCGTGCACGCCCTGGCGGCCGCACAGCGGGCGGGGCTCGCCATCGACGCCCATTACATCGGCGGCTTCAAGGATTGGTACGGCGCCGGSGAGCCGATCACGCGATAGCCTCGCGGCTCGACCACCGGATCAGGCCGTATTCGCGAACACCGCGTTCGGTTTCAGGCGGACGAGCGACCATGTGCGGCAGCGCACTCCATGGGCGGCACCGTACCTCTAGCTCGAAGGGCATAGGGATTATCGATATGCGCAGGCGTCCGCTCTTCCGTTTTCTTCCGGCCCTCGGTCTCGCCCTGGCTGGGCTTCCAGTTGGGGCGGGCCTTCCGGTCCTGGCCCAGGCGCCGGGCGGTCCACCGCCGAAGGTGACCACGGCCAAGCCCGTGGTTCGCGAGATCGTCGAGACCGACATGTACACGGGCCGGTTCGATCCCGTGGAGATCGTCGATGTCCGTGCCCGGGTCACGGGCTACCTGGAGAAGCTCAACTTCCAGGACGGCGCCAACGTGAAGAAGGGCGACCTGCTCTTCGTCATCGACCGGCGCCCCTACAAGGCCGCCCTCGACCAGGCCCAGGCCGCCCTGGTCTCCGCCAAGGCGCGGCTGAACTTCTCGCAGACCGACCTCGATCGCGCCCAGACCTTGAGCCGCTCGGGCAACATCTCCGAGCAGGTCACGGACCAGCGCCGCCAAGCTTCGCAGACCGCGCAGGCCGATGTCGACAGCGCCGACGCGCAGCTGCGCCAGGCCCAGCTCAACTACGACTTCACCGAGGTGAAGGCCCCGATCTCGGGCCGCATCAGCAGGCGCCTCGTCACCGAGGGCAACATCGTCATCACCGACCAGACCCTGCTGACCACCATCGTGTCCCTCGACCCGATCTTCTTCGGCTTCACAGTCGATGAGCGCTCGTTCCTGAAGTACCAGGGATCCCTCGGGATCGGCATGGGTCAGACCCAGCGGGGCAAAGGCGTTCCGATCCTCATTGCGCTCACGGGCGAAGAGAAGCCGACCCGCAAGGGCGTCCTCGACTTCGTCGACAACCGCGTCGATAACGCCACCGGAACCGTGCTCCTGCGCGCCACCGTCGAGAACCCCGACGGTTTCATCAAGCCGGGCCTGTTCGGTATCGTGTCGCTGCCCGCGACAAAGCCGTACCAGGGCATTCTGTTGCCGGACGACGCGGTCTCGGCCAACCAGGACAAGCGTGTGGTCTACCTCGTGGCGGACGACGGCTCGGTCGCCTCGCGCGAAGTCAAACTCGGTCCGAAGGTCGACGGCTACCGGGTGATCCGCGACGGGCTGAAGGGCGACGAGAACGTCGTGGTCAACGGCCTGTCCCGCGTGCGCCCCGGCGCCAAGGTCACGGCCGAATCGTCGACGCTGCCGCCCCGCAAGAGCTGACGGACAGCGATTCCCCGTTCCCGTGTCCGTCGACCGGTCCGCTTGCGCAGGATCGACGGGCACCGGCAAGATCACGTGTCGTGCCGCGGCCCCCGGGTCGTCGCACGACACGCCCGTTTCGCGGCGCGCCGGGTGGGGGCAAGGTGCCTCGCGAGACGAACGTCCGGCCCATCGCCGGTAAGACCTGAGGAGAGCGTGCACCCGGATCGTCCGTGATCCGTGCGCCCGTCCGCTGACGACAAGACGGTCCCGTCCGGGGTGAACCACCCTGGAGCGGCGAGAGGTTCACCCCATGCGTTTTGCCCACTTCTTCGTCGACCGGCCGATCTTCGCGTCCGTGACGTCGATCCTGTTCCTGATCATCGGCTACGTCTCGTACGCCTCCCTGCCGGTCTCGCAGTACCCTGAGATCGTACCGCCCACCGTGGTGGTGCGCGCCTCCTATCCGGGCGCCAATGCCGAGACGGTCGCCGCCACCATCGCCACCCCCATCGAGCAGGAGGTGAACGGCGTCGACAACATGCTCTACATGACGTCGCTGTCGACCAACGACGGCAACATGCAGCTCACCGTCACCTTCAAGGTCGGCACCAACCTCGATATCGCCAACGTGCTGGTGCAGAACCGCCTCTCGGTGGCCCAGCCGCGCCTGCCGCCGGACGTACGCAACCTCGGCGTCACCGTCCGCAAGGCCTCGCCCGACCTGATGCTCGTCGTGCACGTGCTCTCGCCCGACAACACCTACGACCAGAACTACCTCTCGAACTACATCTACCTGCGGATACGCGACGAGCTGCTGCGCCTCGACGGCGTCGGCGACATCACGGTCTTCGGCGGCAGCGAGTACGCCCTGCGCATCTGGCTCGACCCCAACAAGCTCGCCGCCTACGGCCTCTCGACCACCGACGTGCTGACCTCGCTGCAGGAGCAGAACGTGCAGGTCGCCTCCGGCGCCCTCGGCGCGCCCCCAGCTCCGGCGTCGAACGCGTTCCAGCTCGTGGTCCAGTCCCAGGGACGGTTCCAGACCCCTGAGGAGTTCACGGAGGTCATCGTCAAGGCCGCCGACGGCCGCCTCGTGCGTATCAAGGACATCGGCCGCACGGAAATGGGCCAGAAGGACTACACCACCCAGTCCTTCCTCAACGCGACTCCGGCGGTGGGCGTCGGCGTGTTCCAGCGGCCCGGGACCAACGCCCTCGAGGCGGCGAGCCAGGTGCGCCAGACCATGGACGTCATCGCCAAGAACTTCCCCCCCGGCGTCGAGTACAAGATCGCCTACAACCCGACGGAGTTCATCGAGGAATCCGTCCACGAGGTCTACAAGACCCTGTTCGAGGCCGTCCTCCTCGTGGTCATCGTGGTGCTAGTGTTCCTCCAGAGCTGGCGCACGGCGCTGATCCCGGTGATCGCGATTCCCGTGTCGCTCATCGGTACCTTCGCGGCCATGGCGGCCTTCGGCTTCTCGGTGAACAACCTCACCCTGTTCGGCCTCGTGCTCGCCATCGGCATCGTGGTCGACGACGCCATCGTTGTGGTGGAGAACGTCGAGCGCAACATGGCCGAGGGGCTCTCGCCCGGCGACGCCGCTCACAAGACCATGGACGAGGTCGGCGGCGCCGTGGTCGCCATTGCCCTCGTGCTGTCGGCGGTGTTCATCCCCACCGCGTTCATCCCAGGCATCTCGGGGCAGTTCTACAAGCAGTTCGCCCTCACCATCGCGGCGTCGACCATCATCTCGATGTTCAACTCGCTCACCCTATCCCCCGCGCTCTGCAAGCTGCTCCTCAAGCCCCACCACGAGCACAAGCCGCCGAAGTTCTTCCTCGCGCGCTTCATCGCGTGGTGCGCCAACACCTTCAACCGCGGCTTCGACGCTCTGTCGAACGGCTACGCCCGGATCATCCAGTTCCTGACCGGGCGGGTGATCGGCCTCATCGGCATGCTGATCGTCTACGGCTGCGTGCTTGCCGGTACGCTCCACCTCGTCACCACCGTTCCGACGGGCTTCATCCCGCAGCAGGACCAGGGCTACCTCATCGGCGTGGTCCAGCTTCCCGCCGGCTCCGCCCTCGAGCGGACGACGGCGGTGGTGCGGCATGCCGCCGAACTCGCCCGCAAGGTCGATGGCGTCGCCAACGCCGTCATCATCTCGGGCTTCGACGGCGCGACCTTCACCAACACAACCAACGGCGCGGTGATGTTCCTCACCCTGAAGGGAGCCAAGGAGCGGGCCGCGACGGGACGCACCGCCGCCGTCATCACCGGCGACGTATTCAAGGCCACGGCCGGGATCCAGGAAGCCCGCGTCCTGTTCATCCCGCCCCCCCCCGTACGCGGCCTCGGCAACGGCGGCGGGTTCAAGATGCAGATCGAGAGCCGGCAGAGCTCGGCCATCGGCCCGCTGCTGGCGGCCGCCAACGAGGTTCTGGCCCAGGCCAACCAGAGCAAGGAGGTGCAGCGCGTCTTCACCACCTTCGGCAACGACACGCCGCAGCTCTTCATCGACATCGACCGCACCATGGCGCGGATGTTGAACGTACCCCTGGCGTCGGTGTTCGCGACCCTGCAATCCAATCTCGGCGGTGCCTACGTCAACGACTTCAACGCCTTCGGCCGTATCTACCAGGTCCGGATGCAGGCCGACGCGGCGTTCCGCCTGGAGAAGCGCGACATCGAGCAGCTGAAGGTCCGCTCGTCCACGGGCGCCCTGGTGCCCATGGGAACGCTGGCCTCCATCCGCGAGATCAGCGGACCGCAGATCGTCCAGCGCTTCAACCTGTTCTACTCGGTGCCGATCCAGGGCGACGCCAAGCCGGGGATCTCCACCGGACAGGCTCTGGAGGCCATGGAGAAGATCGCCCAGACCATGCCGGAGGGGTATTCCTACGACTGGACCGAGATCGCGTTCCAGCAGAAGGCCACGGGCAACACGGCCGTCTATGTCTTCGCCCTCGGCGTGCTCCTCGTGTTCCTCGTGCTGGCCGCCCAGTACGAATCCTGGGCGTTGCCGCTCGCCATCATCCTGGTGGTGCCGACAGGCGTGCTCGCCGCCCTCGCGGCGGTGCAGTTCCGCGGCCAGGACAACAACATCCTGACGCAGATCGGGCTGATCGTTCTCGTCGGCTTGGCGGCCAAGAACGCCATCCTGATCGTCGAGTTCGCCCATCAGCTCGAGGAGACGGAGCACAAGGGGCCGGTGGCGGCCGCCGTCGAGGCCTGCCGCCTGCGCCTACGCCCGATTCTGATGACGGCCTTCGCCTTCATCCTCGGCACCGTGCCCCTGGTGATCGCCACGGGTCCGGGCGCCGAGATGCGCCAGGCGCTCGGAACCGCCGTGTGCTTCGGCATGATCGGCGCGACCCTGTTCGGCCTGTTCCTCACCCCGGTGTTCTATGTCGTGATCCGCAACCTGCTGATCTGGATCGCGAAGAAGCGTGGCAAGAACCCGGACAACACCACGCCCGACAAGCACGATCCCCACGCGACCCCGTCGCACGCCTGAGAAACCTATGGCTTCGAACGCCCTCATCCGATGTTCGAAGCCACCTTAGGGGTTGCGTCCCGGAGGGCGGAAAGCTAAGACGCCTCCACCCCGCAAGGGGGCGTCGCACTCGCCACCGGCCCGGTCGATCGCACCTCCCCCAGAGATGCGTGTTATGGGTTCGGGAGAGGGGAACGGCGGATTTCGGAGCGATCTGACGGAGTATAGCGCAGCCCGGTAGCGCACCTGTCTGGGGGACAGGGGGTCGCAGGTTCAAGTCCTGCTACTCCGACCAATCAAAGCACGGAAACAGCCGGAGGCTGGATCCGCCGCTCCGAGAAAAGGCCGAGGTGCATCGCACCTCGGCCTTTTTCATGTCCCGTCTCTCGTTTCACCGCCGCCCGCCGCCAGTGCGCGCGGCAACGGGTCGATCAGAAGAAGATCGGCCGGGCGCTTGCGTGGTGCTCGGCCAGAACGTCGTCCGTCGCCGGATCGATCTCCCTGAGGATGGCGTCATAGCCCCACAGGTCGGCAAGGTGCTGGAGTACCCGTCGTGCATCGTCCTTCTGCAGGGTGATGCGGTTGAGCGCCTTGTGGTGCACGATGAGGCGGCGATCGCCTTCGAGATCCACATCCATCACCTCGATATCCGGATCGAGCCAGGCGACGTCGTACTGGCGGGCGAAGGAGCGACGCATCTTGCGGTAGCCGCGCTCATCGTGGATCGCCTCGACGCGCAGTTCCGCCTCGTCGGGATCGTCGACCACATGGAACAGCCGCATCTCGCGCATGAGCCTCGGAGACAGGAACTGCGCGATGAAGCTCTCGTCGCGGTAGTTCGCCCAGATGTCGCGCAGGGTCGCCATGGCGTCGCCCGTGCCGGCGATGTCGGGGAACCAGGCCCGGTCCTCCTCGGTGGGCTGCTCCACGATGCGGGCGATGTCCTGCATCATGGCGAACCCGATGGCGTAGGGGTTGTGGCCGCCGTAGCCGCGCTCGTTGTAATTCGGCTGGCGGATGACGTTGGTGTGCGAGGTCAAGAATTCGAGGTACGCCGCCTCCCCGATGAGGCCCTTCTGCGAGAGGGAATTCATGATCCGATAGTGGCAGTAGGTGGCGCAGCCCTCGTTCATCACCTTGGTCTGGCGCTGCGGGTAGAAGTACTGCGCCACCAGGCGCACGATGCGCAGGATCTCGCGCTGCCACGGCCTGAGGCGTGGGGCGGCCTTCTCGAGGAAGTAGAGCAGATTCTCCTGGGGCAGTTCGAGGAGCGCCTTGCGGCGCTCGACGGCGAGGTCGGGGCGCACGCCGGCGATCTTCTGTGGCAGCGTGCGCCAGAGGTCGTTGTAGACCTGCTCGCCGTGCTCGGCCCGTTCCCGTTCGCGCCGCTGCTCCGAGGCGAGATCGGGCCGCTTCTTGCGCGGATAGCGGTGGACACCCTGGTTCATCAATGCATGGGCAGCGTCCAGCACCTGCTCGACGGCGCCGTGGCCGTAGCGCTCTTCACAACGGGTAATGTAGGCCTTAGCGAAATCGAGGTAATCGAGAATGCCGTCGGCGTCGGTCCACTGCTTGAACAGGTAGTTGTTCTTAAAGAAGTGATTATGGCCGAACGCCGCGTGGGCGATCACCAGGGTCTGCATCGTCGCCGTATTCTCCTCCATCACGTAGGAGATGCACGGGTTGGAATTGATGACGATCTCGTAGGCGAGCCCCATCATGCCGCGGCGGTAGCTGGACTCGTGCTGGGCGAAGTGCTTGCCGAACGACCAGTGCTTGTAGAACAGCGGCATGCCGATGGAGGCATAGGCATCGAGCATCTGCTCGGCGGTGATGATCTCGATCTGGTTCGGGTACCACGAGAGGCCGAGTTCCCGCGCCTCGGCCTCGCAGGCGTCGTGGATTCGTTTGATCGTGTCGAAGTCCCAGTCGTTGCCGGTGAAAAGGGGCGTCCGGGCGCCCGGCACCGGATCGAACGTGGGGCGGGTGATGCTGCCGACCATGGTCGTCCTCTGATCCCAAGCGGTTCGTCTCGCCTCCCCTCCCCGTGACGGGGAGGAGAAAGCCGTCGTCGCCTCAGGCTTCCGCTTCCGCCCGCGCGTCCTTGCGCCCGAACAGCTCGCGGAACACCGGATAGATGTCGCGCCGGTGGTTGACCTTGCGCATGGCGATGGCGCCGCCGGATTTGGCCAAGCCCTCGTAGGTGCGCCACAGGGTGGTGCGGTGCTCGACGAAGCCGGCGCGGGGACCGTTCTCGTCGCCGACCTCGAGATAGGCGAAGTGCTGGCAGGCGGGCAGGATATGGGCACGGAGCAACTCCGTGGCGGTCGGCCCGTCCGACGAGACGTTGTCGCCGTCCGAGGCCTGCGCCGCGTAGATGTTCCAGTCGTTGGGGTCGTAGCGCTCGGTGATGACGCGCTTCATCTCCACCAGCGCCGACGAGACCAGGGTGCCCCCGGTCTCGCGCGAGCCGAAGAACGTCTCCTCGTCCACTTCCGTCGCCTTGTCGGTATGGCGGATGAAGACGATCTCGACGTGGCGGTAGCGCCGGGTCAGGAAGATGTGCAGCAGGATGTAGAAGCGCTTGGCCAGATCCTTCATGTGCTCCGTCATGGAGCCGGACACATCCATGAGGCAGAACATCACCGCCTGCGCCACGGGGCGCGGATAGGCCTCGAAGCGGCGGTAGCGCAGATCGAGCGGGTCGACGTAGGGAATGCGCTTGGTGCGCTCGCGCATGGCCGCCAGGGCCAGGAGCAGGTCGGGCAGGTCGGGATGGCTCGACGGCGTCTCGGCGATGCGGGCTTCCAACGCCGCCAGCTCATCGGGCTTCGGGCGCTTGAGGGCGATGCGCCGGGACATCGAATTGCGCAGCGTACGGGTGAGCGCGAGGTTCGCGGGCGAGCCCGACACGGTGTAGCCGGCCCTCCGCAACCCTTCCGTCTCCACCACCGAGAGGCGGCGCTTGGCCAGATCCGGCAGTTCTAGGTCTTCGAGGAAGAGTTCGAGGAATTCGTCGCGGGTGAGGACGAAGCGGAACGCGTCCTCGCTGTTCTCCTGGCCCTCTCCGCCCTCGCCGGAGCCCCTGCCGCCCCCGCCGCCGGGCGGGCGCTCGATGCGGTCTCCCTCCACGTAGGTCTTGTTGCCGGGCAGGATGTGGTCATGCAGTCCCGTGCCGGCCTGGCGGGCGAAGCGCGGCTCCCGCACCCCGTCCAGGGGCACCGACACGCGCCCGTCCTTGCCGAGATCCTTGATGTCCTTCTCGCGGGCGGATTCCCGCACGGCGCGCTGGGCCATGTCCTTCACGCGGCGCAGGAAGCGCTGGCGGTTGGCGAGGCTCTTGCCCCCGGGATTCAAGCGACGGTCGACGATGTGCATCCGGTGTGTTTGCCTTCGCCCTCAAGAGTCTCGCGGGTTTCGACGGGCCGGAAGCGGCCGCCTGACGGCGGCCGCCTTCGTCGCGGGATCGTCCTATCCGGCCTGCTTCACCCGCATGTACCATTCGACCAGTCGGCGAACCTGCCGCTCGGTGTAGCCGCGCGCCACCATCCGATCGACGAACTCACCGTGTTTCTTCTCGGTGTCGCCATCCTTCTTCGAACCGAAGGAGATGACCGGCAGCAGCTCCTCGACCTGGGAGAACATCCGCCGCTCAATCACTTCCCGCAGTTTTTCGTAAGACGTCCACGACGGGTTGCGACCACCATGCTGCGCCCGGGACCGGAGGGCGAACTTCACCACCTCGTTCCGAAAATCCTTCGGATTGGCGATGCCGGCGGGTTTTTCGATCTTGGTCAGCTCCTGGTTCAGCAATTCGCGGTTGAGGAGCTGGCCCGTCTCGGAATCCTTGAAGTCCTGATCCTCGATCCACGCATCGGCATAGTCGATGTAGCGGTCGAACAAGTTTTGACCGTAATCGTGATACGATTCGAGGTAGGCTTTCTGGATCTCGTGGCCGATGAACTCGGCGTAGCGCGGCGCCAGCTCGGTCTTGATGAATTCGAGGTAGCGCTTCTCGGTCTCGGGCGGGAGTTGCTCGCGGCGCAGGGCCTGCTCCAGCACGTACATGAGGTGCACGGGGTCGGCGGAGACTTCCGTGGTGTCGTGGTTGAAAGTCGCGGCCATCACCTTGAAGGCGAAGCGGGTCGAGATCCCGTCCATGCCCTCGTCGACGCCGGCCGAATCCTTGTACTCCTGCATGGAGCGGGCTCTGGGATCGACCTCGCGCAAGCTCTCGCCGTCGTAGACCCGCATCTTCGAGAAGGCGTTGGAGTTGGCGTGCTCGCGCAGGCGCGAGAGCACCGAGAACCGGGCCAGCATCTCCAGGGTGCCGGGCGCGCAGGCGGCCTGCGACAGCTCGGAACCGGAGACGAGCTTCTCGTAGATCCGCTGTTCCTCCGTTACCCGCAGGCAGTACGGCACTTTGATGACGTAGATGCGGTCGATGAAGGCTTCGTTGTTCTTGTTGCCCTTGAAGGTCTGCCACTCGGATTCGTTCGAGTGGGCCAGAATAATGCCCGTGAACGGGATTGCGCCGATATTCTCGGTGCCGACGTAGTTGCCCTCCTGCGTCGCCGTCAGCAACGGGTGCAGCATCTTGATCGGCGCCTTGAACATCTCGACGAATTCGAGGACGCCCTGGTTGGCGCGGTTGAGGCCGCCGGAATACGAGTAGGCATCGGGATCGGCCTGGCTCAGGGTCTCCAGGCGCCGGATATCGACCTTGCCGACGAGGCTGGAGATGTCCTGGTTGTTCTCGTCGCCTGGTTCGGTCTTGGCGATACCGATCTGGCGCAGGCGCGAGGGCCGAACCTTGATCACCTTGAACTGCGAGATGTCGCCGTTGAACTCGTCCAGGCGCTTCAGCGCCCAGGGGCTCATGAGCCCGGTGAGACGACGGCGCGGGATGCCGTAGCGTTCCTGGATCTCGGCCCCCATCACCTCGGGGTCGAACAGCCCCAGCGGGCTCTCGAACACCGGCGACACCTCATTGTCGGCCTTCAGCACGTAGATGGGGTGAACCTCCATCAGGGCTTTCAGACGCTCGGCGAGGGAGGATTTACCGCCACCCACGGGGCCGAGGAGGTAGAGGATCTGCTTACGCTCCTCCAAGCCCTGTGCGGCGTGCCGGAAGAACGAGACGATCCGCTCAATGGTCTCCTCCATGCCGTAGAACTCGGAGAAGGCCGGGTAGACCCGGATCGTGCGGTTCATGAACACCCGGCCGAGGCGCGGGTCCTTGGCGGTGTCCACGAATTCCGGCTTGCCGATCGCATCGAGGATGCGCTCGGCCGCCGTAGCGTACATCAGCGGTTCGTCGCGGCACGCTTCGAGAAATTCGGAGAGGCTCATCTCCGTATCGCGGCGCGCCTCGTAACCACGGGCGAAGCTCTGGAACAGGTCGTTCGTCGACGGCATAGGCATTCCGATCCCCTCACGACAGCGACAGCTTCATCTTGTCTCGGCTGAGATGCAACTGACAGGCCCAGTTTTGTCGCAGTGCGATCATCGCATGGGGCCAGCCTGTGTCGCGTGTCACGCCGCTCGTTCCAGGGGATCGTCGGGCGCCCGGCAATCCCGAGCCAGACCATGCGCGACGGCGCGGCTCGTGGGCGTTCCGTCCGCCTCAGAGGTCGGTGCCGGCCTTCGTCGCATCCTTGGCGGGCGCATCCTTCTTCGACCCATCGACGGTGATGCGGATGTTCTGGGTCTGCACGTTTCCGTCGGAATCCTTGACGTCCACGGTCACCTCGTCGGTGCCGGTGTAGCCGTCCTTGCTCTGGTAGAAGAGCGCCTGAACGGCCGCTTCCTTGCCGGGGCAGCGGTACTTGGCCGGGGTCTTGATCTTGCCGACCTTGGTGATGAGAGACCCGTTCTTCGGCGCACCACTGACGCGGATCTCCGGCATCGGCCCGGCCGTGCAGTCCTTCTTCAGGTTCGGCACGATGGCGAGACGCACGGACTTGCCGGGCGCGGCCGTCTCGCTGCGGGTCACGGTCGTCTGCGCGAAGGCGGGTGCGGTGAGAAACAGACCGGCGACGAGGGCGGCGGTCGAACGGGCAAGCAGCATCGAGAACACTCCGGCGCGGACCGCGTCCCCGTGCGAGGGCATCGGGCGGGCGAACGCGTCCATGCGATGTGGGGATGCGGAGGCGACGCGTCGAGGGTCCCGATCGGACTTGGCAGTGTCCGTCCCGGGACCGTCGCGGGCCGTCAGGGGTGGGGCCCCGGCTCGTCGGTCGACGCGTCCATGTCGGATAGGCGTTGCAGATCGTTCAGGATCGACCGACAGGCATAGAGGTCGTCGAGGACGGCTTCGAGAACCGGACGGGCATCATCGGGCAATCCGTCGATCCCAGGCGCATCCAGCTCCTCGGGTCCGTAGTTCTCGGGTGGGGACGCCGCAGCGATTTCGGCCTCGCCACGCCCGACGCTCTGGACGAAGCGGAGCCCCTTCTCGCGTAGGATCGCCTGAGCCCCCTTGATGGTGTAGCCCTGCCCGTGGAGCAGGCTGCGGATGCCTTTCAGGAGGTCGATGTCGTCGGGTCGGTAGTAGCGCCGTCCGCCGGCCCGCTTGACCGGGCGGACCTGCGCGAACCGCGTCTCCCAGAAGCGCAGAACGTGCTGAGGAACTTCGAGCTCGTCGGCCGCTTCCTTGATCGTGCGGAAGGCGGTCGCACTCTTCTCCTGAGCGGCCCGGTCCGGCGTGTCGCGGGGGTCGGCGGCGGCCAACGACATCGGAGTCCTCATTCGTCGTCGTCGTGATCACCGGCGCCATTCAGCCCGTTGATGCGGGCTTTGAGCACGTTCGACGGCTTGAACACCATGACCTGACGCGGCTCGATGGCCACCTCGACACCGGTTTTCGGATTGCGGCCGACACGCCGCCCTTTGCTGCGAACCACAAAGGACCCGAACGACGACAGCTTCACCGTCTCGCCACTGGCAAGACACGTGCAGATTTCAGACAGCACCGTCTCGACCAAAGCCGAGGATTCCGTGCGCGAGAGGCCGACCTGCTGATAGACGGCCTCGCTCAAATCGGCGCGTGTGACCGTCTTTCCCGACATGCGCATACCCCCGGCATCGATTCGTGTTTTATTGCTTATCTGTCTGAGAGGGCACGCTAATCGGCGTTGGTGCCGGGGTCAACCGTGCGGGTGATTCACCAGCGGATCAGGGCCGCACCCCAGGTGAAGCCGCCGCCGATGGCCTCGATCATCACGAGGTCGCCATCCTTGATCCGCCCATCCTTGCGGGCGACGTCGAGGGCGAGGGGTATCGAGGCTGCCGAGGTGTTGCCGTGCCGGTCGACGGTGAGCACCACCTTGTCGCGGGCGATACCGAGCTTGTCGGCCGACGCCTCGATGATCCGCCGGTTGGCCTGGTGCGGCACGAACCAGTCGAGGTCCTCGGCCGTTGTGCCGGACGCCCGGAACGCGTCGTCGATGACATCCGTGACGGAACCCACGGCGAAACGGAACACCTCCTTGCCGGTCATGCGGAGGTGCCCGGTGGTGCCCGTCGAGCCGGGGCCGCCATCGACGTAGAGCTTTTCACGATGGCGTCCGTCGGAACGCAGACTGGCGGTGAGTACCCCGCGGTCGGCGCTGGTGCCCTCGCCTTCGCGGGCTTCGAGGACCACGGCGCCGGCACCGTCGCCGAACAGCACGCAGGTGGTGCGGTCTTCCCAATCCAGTAGGCGCGAAAAGGTCTCGGCCCCGACCACGAGGGCACGCCGGGCCGCGCCGGTGACGAGAAACTTGTCGGCCGTGGTGACGGCGTAGACGAAGCCGGCGCACACGGCCTGGAGATCGAAGGCGACGCCGCCCGTCATGCCGAGGCCGGCCTGGATCTGCGTGGCCGTCGACGGGAAGGTGTGGTCCGGCGTCGAGGTGGCGCAGATCACGAGGTCGATGTCGGCCGCCGTGAGACCGGCGTCGTCCAGGGCCGCCTGCGCCGCGCGGGTGCCGAGCAGCGAGGTCGTCTCGGACGCGTCCGACAGGTAGCGCTGGCGGATGCCCGTGCGCTGGACGATCCAGTCATCCGAGGTCTCGACGGTTTTGGCGAGCTCGTCGTTGGTGACGCATCGGGCCGGCAGGGCGGAGCCGCAGCCGACCACGACGGAGCGCAGGCACGTCATCGCTGTGTCCTCGACCACCCGAGAAGCCTCATGCCGAGGCCCCCGCCGGTGTCAGTTCGAGCATGTCGCGGATGGTCCGCATGAGGTCGTGCCGGGCCATGTCGTGGGCGAGGTCGACGGCGGCCGCGAAGCCGTGCGCGTCCTCCGAACCGTGGCTCTTGATCACGATGCCCTCCAGGCCGAGGAACACACCGCCATTGGCCCGGCTCGGGTTCATCTTCTCGCGCAGAGCCTTAAACGCCTGGCGGGCGAAGAAGTATCCGATCTTGGCCGACAGGGTCCGGCTCATGGCCGCACGCAGGTAGGTGCCGATCTGTTTGGCCGTGCCCTCGGCGGTCTTCAGGGCGATGTTGCCGGTGAAGCCCTCCGTCACCACCACGTCGACGGTGCCGCGGCCGAGATCGTTGCCCTCGACGAAGCCGTGATAACTCAGATTCGGCAGGTCGGCCTCGCGCAGGCGGCGGGCCGCTTCCTTCACCGCCTCGTTGCCCTTCATCTCCTCGGTGCCGACATTGAGGAGGCCGACGGTGGGCCGGTCGATATCGAAGACGATGCGGGCCATGGCCGAGCCCATCAGCGCCATCTCCACGAGGTGGTCGGCATCCGTCCCGATGGTGGCGCCGACGTCTAGCACCACGCTCTCGCCGCGCACGGTGGGCCACAGGCAGGCGATGGCCGGGCGTTCGATGCCGGCGAGCGTCTTGAGGCAGATCTTCGACATGGCCATGAGGGCGCCGGTGTTGCCGGCCGAGACGGCGGCATCGGCCTCGCCGTCCTTCACCGCCTGGATCGCCTTCCACATGGAGGATTTTCCACGCCCGGTGCGCACGGCCTGGCTCGGCTTCTCGTCCATCGCAATCGCCAGGGCCGTGTGACGGATCTCGACGGCGCCCTTCAGGCGCGGCTCGGCTTCGACGAGGGGGGCCAGGATCGCCTCGTCGCCGAACATCAGGAACGTCATCTCCGGATGGCGCTCGCGGGCGATGGCGGCGCCCGGTACCACCGTGGTTGGGCCGTGGTCGCCGCCCATGGCGTCGAGCGAGATGCACACTCTCTGAGACATATGAAGTTCGCCGAAGGCCTCGTGAACGAGAAAGCGCGCGCGGACGAGGGCCGGATCGGGGCGGCCTCGGTCACGGCGCGGCGGAAAATAGCGACTCGCGCCCGCCGGGCAAACGAAATCTGCCCCGATGGAGGCAAAGCCGTCGATTGAGCCGCCTAGAGGACTGCTCAGTCCTTGCCGCCCTGCAGGGCCCGCAGGCCCGCGAGGGGCGCTCCGTCGGCGTCGGGCTCGGATTCGGCGAACGTGACACCGGGTTTCCGCGGATACGGATCGAGACCCATGGCCAGGAACTCGGCGGTCAGCAGCCCGAAATCGACGCGTCCGTTGACGATCGGATCGGGCACGTCGATCTCCTCGGCGTCGTGTCCCGTCGGGATCTCGCCATCGGTGAACGCCACATCGACGGTCTCGTGCACGGGCGCTTCGAACTCGTCGAGGCTCACCGTGCAGATCTGGGTCACCACGGCCTCGACGGAACCCGTCACCGAAAGGTTCTCCAGGGTGCCGCCGACGCGGAAGCGTCCGACGAGGTCGCGGATCCCCGGGATACCGAAATCGGCGGCGAGCGCCGCGCATTCCTCCGGCGTCGCCCTCACGATGAAGTCGCCCTGGGCGCGCGCCATGCGGTCGACCCGGATCGAGCGTGAAAGCGGTCCGACCGCCTGATCCCGTGTCATCGCGAAACTCCCGATTGGTTCGCCGGTTGGGCGGCGGATTCGATGGCGGCGAAGCGTGGCCCGACTTCCACGAGGGCGTCGAGGTCGAGGCTCGCGAGCAGCCGGTCGCTCGCCGTCACGTAGCGTGCGAGGTCCGCGGCGTCAGCCGGTGCGGCACCACCGAGGACGTTGCGGGCCAGTGCCCCCGCGAGAGCGTCCCCATCGCCCGCATCGAGGGCCGCATCGTAGCCGGCCGCTCGGCCGTAGAAGGCGGCACCGAGCTTCTTCATGCGCTTGGGCACTCCGAAATCACCGATCCCGCTCTCCCGCAAGGACGAATCGAGCTGGAGGAAGATCGCGTTGATGAGGTCCTGCGCCACGTCCGCTGCGGGCTCGGGCAGCCGGTTGAGCCGCCGCAGCACCAGGATCACGTGCAAGCTCAAGCACTCGAAGCGCCCCTCTACCGTGTCGGGCACGCCAAGGGCGGTGTAGAGGGCCGGAACCCGCGCAGCGGCGTTGATGCGCACGTGAAGGTCACGGATCATGCGTTCGCGGGCGCTGGTTCGCCCGAACAGACGGCCGATCATGCGCCTCGCCTTCCCGTGTGGACAGCGCGCCGCGGACGCTGCGGAAGGGCCGGGTGTGGCCCCGCTTGCCTTGTCAAAACCATAACCCCGGGGTACGGCAACGCATGGTCAAGGTGCAACCGTCTTGCGGCTTCCGCGGGCGATCCGTCGCCGTGTCGGGCTCGAGGCCGCAGACGCGTTCAGTTCTTCAGCAAGATCAAGGGTGGTCGATGTCGCGCCGTTTCGTTCCGTCGCTCGCGCGCCTTGCCGTCCTGGGCCTCATCGGTACCGGGCTCGCCGGCTGCATCGGCGAGGATCTGCGCCACGGCTATCAGATCGATCAGGCCGCCCTGGCGACGGTGAAGCCCGGCATGAGCGCCGAGCAGGTGCTGACGATCCTCGGTACCCCCTCCACGGTGTCCACGGTGGGCAACAAGAGCTGGTACTACATCAGCCAGAACACCCGCCGTACGGTGCTGTTCCTCGGCGAGCAGATCGAGGACCAGAAGGTCACGGCCGTGTATTTCACCCCGGCCTTCAAAGTCGAGCGCGTGGCGCTCTACGGTTTGCAGGACGGCAAGGTGTTCGACTTCATCGAGCGCTCGACCCCGACGAGCGGTGCCGACCGAGCCTTCATCTCGCAACTCTTCCGCGGTCTGACCCGGTACGAGCCCTTCGGCAGCGGGAAGGGTGCCAGCGTCGTCCCGGGCGCACGCGCCGGGCAGTAAGAGCGCCTTCGACCTCGCTGTCACGCTTCCATCGAGGCCGCTTCCGCACCACGGAGGCGGCCTTTTCGCTGGACTGAACGAAGGGGCGGCGGAGCGTTGCGCGAGAATCGGCTCAGGCGGCGGCGCGATCGCGGCCCGAGGCCTTGGCGTCGTACAGCGCCCGGTCGGCCCGTGCGAGGGCCGGGAGGAGGCTGGTTTCTCCGGATGCGACCATCGCGACCCCCATGCTTGCGGTCCAGGCCGGCAGATCGGGGACCGTTCCGAAGCTCCGCCGTAGATCGTCGGCGAACGCCAAGGCGGTACCCCGGGTGGCGTCGGCCAGAACGACGACGAACTCGTCCCCGCCGAGACGCACCACGAGGTCGCGCCCCGATACGCGGCGCATGGCGACGGTCGCCAGGTGCACCAGGACCGCGTCGCCGGCCGCATGCCCGTACCGATCATTGATGGCCTTGAAGTGATCGATATCGATGGCGACCACGGCGGTGTCCGCGGACACGGTCGTGGGGCCATGGGCCGTGAGGCCGGCGCGGTTCAGGGCACCCGTGAGAGCGTCGCGCAGGGCGATCCGGCGCAGGGCGCTCTGAGCGCGCTCACCCGGCATGGCGATGAGCCCCAGATTCAGGATCGCCAGCAGCATCTGGTCCGACAGCATCGGCACGAGCCCCACGACATCGGGAATCGCGCCGTCGGTCGCCAGGATGAGGATCGCTACGACGTACCCCGGAACGTAGCCGAGCAGCGCGAACCCGGCGATGCGTCGTCCTCCGGTCGAGGTCAGTTTCCGGCCGCCGATCAGGATCGTGCCGACGGCGAGCATGTCGAAGACGAGGCCGAGCGTCGCACCGATCTGGGCGGCCACCGGATACCCCAGGAGGGCGGGACCGAGATAGCCGGCGCAGGGCAGGAGGATCACCAGGGCCATCCAGGGCCGGAACGGTTTCACGCCGTCGAACCGGTACACCCCGGTCAGGATGAGAACGTTGCCGAGGCCGAGGAGGCCGCACAGGATCCCCGCGACGACCGGGTGGTATCCGAAGCGCGCATATCCCAGAAGCGTCACCACGTAGAGGGCGAAACTCGCCGCCCAATCCAGCAGATAAGATTGGCCGGTTCTCGCACGCCACAGGGACAGATAGACGACAACGAACGCCGCGCTCGCCAAAATGCTGCAGAGACGAAGGGTCGGCACGTCGGGGATCGAGAGCATCGGATCGACTTGGAGGCGAGCGCAGGTCCGAGATGCTACCGCGAAAGCCTTACGGATTGTGTGGGCGAACGGCAGACCTGTGGCGACCCGCGTCTCGAACACCCCGATGCGGCATATGCATGCCGGAGGAAACCATCGCTCTACGGTGTCGGACTGGGGAGCTTGGACACGATGTCGGCGAAAGGCCGGCTCGGCCCGCGCGTACGCCGTCCGACGGTCTCAGCCCCGTGCGCGCTCGGCGGCCTCGATCCGCATGAGTAGATCGGCGAAAGCATCCGCAACATCGGTCTCCGGCCGGGCTTCGTAGACGGCCCGCAAGCCGCAGGCGAGACTGGCGACGATATTGGGAGATAGTCCCTGCGGGTCCGGCCTGGAGCCGTAGGCGGTCTCTTGAGAAAGGTGGGACATCCCATCCCGGCCACCGCGTTGACTCTGCATCGAACTGGCGTTTCCGCATTCAATATCCGGGAGCGAGTCGTGCGCGCCTGAGACAGCGCGCGCAATCCGCTGCACTCGGTTCGATCTACTTTCGGACGCTGTGTGTCTATGCAGACACGCGCCCAACGACGGCGGGTACGATGGCACTCGGATGAGTCAGCATCAGCGCCGGACCCGTGGCCCGCAAGGCTTCGATACGGGTGTAGCCCCAAGCCACGGCGGCAAAGTCGCATCCGACCGACCGGGCCGCATCGTGGTCACGGATCTCATCGCCGACGTAGAGGGTCGAACCGGGGGTAAAACCTGCGTCGCGGACCAGGGCTCTCAGGCGCTTGGCCTTTCCGAACAGCGACGCACCGCAGGCGTAGCGCCGGAAGCGCCGGGCATCCGGCCCGAGCACTGCCTCGATATTGGCCCGGGTGTTGGAACTGACGATCGCGAGCGGCGTACCCGCCGCAGCGAGGTCGGCCAGCATCGTCCGAATCCCGGGAAACAGCGAGATCTCAGCGATGTCACGGGCCGCCAACGCGTGCATGTGACGGCTGATGAACGGGAGTTTCCACGGGGCGATTCCGAAATGGCGGACGATACCCGCGGCATCGAGGCCGCGCAGGACCTCGGTCTCATGCGGAGCGATCCGCCGGAAGCGATAGCGATCGGCCACATCGTTGATGACACGGGCAAACCACGGGAAACTATCGGCGAGGGTCCCATCGAAGTCGAAGACGACGAGCCGATAGGGGCCGCGGCTCATGTGGTCAGGTTGGCGGCCGGCACGGTAAGGCGCATCACGAGTCCGTCGCTGTTCCACGCGTGCTCGAGGGTGCCGTCGAGTTGCCCCGCGACGCTGCGCTCGGCCAGCACGGTGCCGAACCCGCGGCGCGTCGGTGGCCCGGAGACGGGTGGGCCGTCGGACTCGGCCCAGACGAGTTCATACGTGTCGCCGTCGCGGCGTCCGGTGAGCCGCACGGTGCCGGCTTCCGTGGACAGGCCACCGTACTTCATCGCGTTGGTCGCCTGCTCGTGCATGATCAGGGCGAACGCGGTCGCTGCCCGGTCGCCGACGGCGATATCGTCGCCTTGCAGCACGATGCGCGCGCGGCCGTCCTGGACGTAGGCCGCCATGATGAGGCGCATGAGGCCGAACAGGGTCTGGCCCTTCACCTTCGGCGCGCTCGCAGGCGAGTGCGGGCGCACGTACTCGTGTGCGTTGGCGAGGGCACCGAGGCGCTGGCGGAAGGCCGCGACGAAGGGACGGGCCGCCGGATCGGTCCGGGCCGAGAGGGCTGCGATCCCCTCGACCACGGCGAAGATGTTCTTGATGCGGTGGGAGAGTTCCTTGATCAGCAGATCGCGGGCTTCCTCGGCGCGTTTGCGCTCGCGCAGGTCGCGGGTCACGGTCGCATAGCCGATGAGGGCACCACGCGTGTCGCTCACGGGGAAAACGCTATACAGCACGGGGATTCCCTCCCCCGTCGCGAAATGACGGAAGGTGAGCTCCCCCTCCCACCAACCGTCCCGCCGCACGGCCGGCAAAACGGTTTCCGTCACGGTCGTTTGGCATTCCGGGACGAAGTAGTCGGGCACGGCGGTCCTGAGGACCGCATCGGCATCGGCGAGGCCGACGAGCCGCCGGCCGGCCGCGTTGATATGGAGGACCTGGCCGTCCTCGTCGGCGATGCCAATGAAGTCCTTGGAATGCTCGACGATGGCCGCGAGCTTGCGCGCCTCTTCCTCGGCGCGCTTCAGATCTTCGATATCCGTGCAGGTCCCGAACCAACGCTCGATGCGACCTTCCGCATCGCGCAGGGGCATCGCGCGGCCGAGGGTCCAGCGGTAGACGCCCGATTTGTGTCGGAGGCGGTACTCCACCTCGTAGGGGTCTCCGGTGGCCAAGCTGTGCCGCCAGCGCGTCCAGGCTCGGGCCTGATCGTCGGGATGGAACATGCCGTTCCAGCCTTCGCCATCGGTGGAGCCATAGGGCACGCCGGTGAACTCGTACCAGCGGTCGTTGTAGAAATCGTGGAATCCGTCCGGCTGCGTGGTCCACACCATCTGGGGCATGGCGGCGGTCATGACACGGAACCGACGCTCGCTCGCGGCGAGGTCCGCTTCGCGCACGGCGACCGCCTCCCGGGCCTGTCGCAGTTCGATCAAGGTCGCGACCTGACGCGCCAGGGCCTCGAGGGTCTCGGTCTGAAGCGAGGTCAAGCCGTCCGGCCGGGCGACTTTGTCGAGAACGCACAGGCTTCCCAGCGGAAGACCACCCTTGGAACGGATCACCGCACCGGCATAGAAGCGCAGGCGATGCTCGCCCTGAACAAGGGCATTGTCCGCAGTACGCGGATCGGCCGTCAGGTCGGGGATCACCAGAAGCGGACCATTCTGGATTGCGTGGGCGCAAATCGACAGGGTACGCGGCGTCTCCGTTGGTTCGAAGCCGAGGCGCGCCTTGAACCATTGGCGCGTCTCATCGACGAGGCTGATCAGGACGACGGGAGCGGCGCAGACGATCGCGGCGATGCGAACGAGATCGTCGTAGGCCGGATCCTGGCCGCTATCGAGGATGTTCGTATCACGCAGGGCTTCGAGCCGATCGGCCTCGGTCCAGTCGGTACCCGGGCCATCGCAGGAGGTGATTACGGTCAAAAGGGAGCGTCCTCGTCAGCGTCTTCAGATAGGGCGCCTGAGAGATCCGTCAAAGCTCGTTTCGGAACGATGGCCGCGCTTCCTTCCCCGTCCGTGTCACATCCGGCGCCCGATCGGAGATCTGGCGCCGAAGGTCGCGTCGGGCGGCCATGTCAGCAGGCCGCCCGTATCTCAGAGCCTTCGCGCGTCAGGCGGCCTTCGCACCGGACCGGATCGGGTAATCGACGTAGCCCTCGGGGCCCTGGCTGTACCAGGTCTTCTGCTCGTCCTTGGCGAGGGGAGCGCCTTCGGCGATACGAGCGGGCAGATCCGGGTTGGCGATGAACGGTCGCCCGAACGCGATGGCGTCGGCGTGCCCGGCATCGAGCACGGCCTGCCCCTTGGGGCCGTCGTAATCGGAATTCAGCACAAGCGGGCCGCCGAAGGCCGCCTTGATGGTCGGGGCGACAGGCGGATGATTCGCCTTGCCGAAAGTCCCTTCGGGGCCCGGCTCACGCAGTTCGAGGAAGGCGATGCCGATCTCCGACAGGGCCGCGGCGGCGGCGGCGAACAGGGCGTCGGGGTCGGAATCGTCCACACCCTGGATGGCACCGTTGGGCGACAGGCGTACGCCGGTGCGGTCGGCCCCGATGGCATCGGCAACGGTGCGGGTCACCTCGGTCAGCAGGCGGATACGGTTCTCGATGGAGCCGCCGTAACGGTCGTCCCGGAAGTTGGAGCCGTCGCGCAGGAATTGGTCGATGAGGTAGCCGTTGGCCGCATGGATCTGCACGCCGTCGAAGCCGGCCGCGATGGCGTTGCGAGCAGCGCGGTCGTAATCGGCCAGAAGGCGCGGAATCTCCTCGACGGGCAGCGGACGCGCCTCGGCATAGGGCTTCTTGCCCGAATAGGTGTGGGCGGCATCCGGCGCCGTCGTGGCCGAGGCCGAGATCGGCTTGGCACCGCCGAGGAAGTCGGGGTGGACGATGCGGCCCATGTGCCAGAGCTGGCAGACGATACGGCCGCCGGCCTCGTGCACGGCCTTCACGATCGGCTTCCAGGCTGCGACCTGCTCGTCCGACCAGATGCCCGGAGCATAGGGCCAGCCGAGGCCTTCCTGGCTGATGCCGGTGGCTTCGGTGATGATGAGGCCGGCCGCGGCGCGCTGGGTGTAATACTCGATCATGATCGGCGTCGGCACATGGGCGCGGGTGGCGCGGCCGCGGGTGAGCGGGGCCATGAAGACGCGATTCTTGGCTTCGATCGCGCCGATGCGGATCGGGTCGGACAGGCTCGGCATTGCAGGCTCTCGCGTTGTTTCAAGGACGAACGGAAGCGGACAGCATCCCGGAAGATGTCGAGGCTTCGAGACCCGTAATTGGATTGCGCGCGATACGATGTCAGGGGTGGCGCGACGACGGCCCACTGCGCCGGTGCGGCATCGCACACGCCGGATCGCGACACGGCCCTCGATGGACGAAGGGGCCGGAACCCCGCGGCACCGACCCCCTCTGATGATTCGCGGCCGGTGGGGCCGTCAGTAATGCGCCAGCACAGCCAGGAGCAGGAGGGCGATGATGTTGGTGATCTTGATCGCCGGGTTCACGGCGGGGCCGGCGGTGTCCTTGTAGGGGTCGCCGACGGTGTCGCCGGTGACGGCAGCCTTGTGGGCCTCCGAACCCTTGCCGCCGTGGTGCCCGTCCTCGATGTACTTCTTGGCGTTGTCCCAGGCGCCGCCGCCCGACGTCATCGAGATCGCGACGTAGAGGCCCGTGAGGATCACGCCGAGCAGCGAGGCGCCCACGGTGGCGAAGGCCTGGTTCTTGCCGGCGATGGCCTGGATCGCGAAGAACAGAACGATGGGCGACAGCACCGGCAGGAGCGAGGGCAGGATCATCTCCTTGATCGCCGCCCGGGTGAGCATATCGACGGCTCGCCCGTAATCCGGTCGGTCGGTTCCGAGCATGATGCCGGGCTTCTCCCGGAACTGACGGCGGACCTCCTCCACCACCGCGCCGGCGGCGCGGCCCACCGCCGTCATCGCCATGCCGCTGAACAGGAACGGAATCAGGCCGCCGAGCAGCAGTCCGACGACAACGTAGGGATTGGACAGGGAGAAATCGACGGTGACCCCCTGGAAGAAGCGGTACTGCGTCGGGCTCGCGTTGGCGATGAAGTAGTTCAGGTCCGAGGTGTAGGCGGCGAACAGCACCAGGGCGCCGAGGCCAGCCGAGCCGATGGCGTAGCCCTTGGTCACCGCCTTGGTGGTGTTGCCGACCGCGTCGAGGGCGTCCGTGGATTTGCGGACCTCCGGCGGCAGGCCGGCCATTTCGGCGATGCCGCCGGCATTGTCGGTGACGGGGCCGAAGGCGTCGAGCGCCACGATGAAGCCGGCGAGCGCCAGCATGGCGGTGACCGCGATGGCGATGCCGAACAGACCCGCGAGCGAGTAGGTGCCGATGATGCCCGCCACGATGACGAGGGCCGGCAGGGCGGTGGATTCGAGCGAGACCGCCAGGCCCTGGATCACGTTGGTGCCGTGGCCCGTCACCGAGGCGTCGGCGATGGATTTGACCGGCCGGAAGTTGGTGCCGGTGTAGTACTCGGTGATCACCACGATGAGCGCCGTGATGACGAGGCCGATCACGGCGCAGCCGAGCAGGCCGCCCGAGGTAAAGCTCACCCCCGCATTGGTGGTGAAGGTGGTGGAGAAGCTGCCGAACAGGGCGAAGTTGACGAGGGCGATGGCGCCGATGGAGAGGGCGCCGGCGGTGATCAGGCCCTTGTAGAGGGCGCCCATGATCGACTGGTTGGCGCCGAGCCGGACCGCGTAGGTGCCCGCGATGGAGGTGAGGATGCAGGCCGAGCCGATGGCCAGGGGATAGAGCAGCATCGCCTCCAGCACGTTGCGGCCGGCAACGTCGGTCTGCCCGGCGAAGAAGATTGCCGCCAGCACCATGGTGGCGACGATCGTCACCGCGTAGGTCTCGAACAGGTCGGCGGCCATGCCGGCGCAGTCGCCGACATTGTCGCCGACGTTGTCGGCGATGGTGGCGGGGTTGCGCGGGTCGTCCTCGGGGATCCCGGCCTCGACCTTGCCGACGAGGTCGCCGCCGACATCGGCGCCCTTGGTGAAGATGCCGCCGCCGAGGCGCGCGAAGATCGAAATGAGCGAGGCGCCGAAGCCGAGGGCCACCAGGGCGTCGATAACCTCGCGGCTGGCAGGCGCCAGCCCGGCGATGCGGGTGAGGTAGCCGTAGTACAGGGCGACACCGAGGAGCGCGAGGCCTGCCACGAACATCCCGGTGACGGCGCCCGACTTGAACGCCACGTCGAGGCCCGCCCCGAGCGAGGTCGAGGCGGCCTGGGCCGTGCGGACGTTGGCGCGCACGGACACGTTCATGCCGATGAAGCCGGCGGCGCCCGAGAGCACCGCGCCGATGAGGAACCCGATCGCGACCTTGAGGCCGAGGAAGAAGGCCAGGGCGACGAACAGCACGAGACCGACGGCGGCGATGGTGGCGTATTGTCGGCGCAGGTAGGCCTGGGCGCCCTCCGCGATAGCACCGGCGATCTCCTGCATGCGCTGGGTGCCGGCGTCGCGGCGCAGGACGTCGTTGATCGTGACGATGCCGTAGGCGACGGCGCAGAGCCCGCCTAGGATGATCAGCAGCAATGCGGTCATTCGTACCGTCCTTGGGTGATCGCGAGATGATCCCTCAGCCGTCGGGCGCGGTTTATGGGCTTGGCTTGCCGCGTGGTCCTGGTTCTTCGTCCTGGCGTGCCTCGTGGTTGGCGCGCATGGGACGTGACGCCCGATGGTGTGATCGCATTCCTCCCCGGAATTGCTCCCCTTGAGTGCCAAACTTCGCCGTGAAGCGCAAACGTCCGATCACGTTTTAAGCTACGGATATTTGTGCACCGCACCATCGTGCGAAGATTTCACACAGGATTACCTGCATTCGGCAGGTTTCAAGTCTCGCCGCTGGTCCGGTCGGGCTGTGTTCGGGGCATGAAACTTATAAAACTCTAGGAAGCTGCGCGTCGGCGCCGTGGCGGCCGGCACGCCAGGCCAGGCGGGCGGCTTCGAGGCCCCACACCATCCCGAGCATCATGTAGACGTGGCGCCACTTCTCGATGTCGATCTGGAACGCCTGCAGGAAGAACATCAGGAGCGCCGGAAACACGACCTGGCTCAGCCCCTGATACGGCGAGGGCTGGAGGCAGAGGCGAAACCCGACGAACGTCGTCGTCAACACGATGCCCAGGAAGGCGAAGCCCCCGATCCAGCCTCCGTTGGCGAACCCGCCGATATAGGTGTTGTGCGGGTCGAGATCGAAGACCAGCCGCCACCGCAGGGGACCGAAGCCGAGGGGACGATCGATGAGCATCGGGATGCCCCGGCGCTGATTGCCGAACCGCCCGGTCTCGCCTTCGTCGTAGCTCTTCGTGACCTGGGCTCGATCGGTGAAGCGTTCGGCGATGCTGTCGACGGAGAGGAGGCCCCCGATCAGCAGGGCACCGACGACCATCGCCAGGGCCGACAGGCGTGCGATGCGCCGACGGACGATCCGGGACGGGGTAGTCGCCCAGGTCATCCCGATGGTCAGCGCGATGCCGATGACACAAGCGCCCCAGGATCCGCGCGAGAACGAGAGGAAGACACAGGCGAGAATGACCAGCAGGGCCGCCACGGACAGGAAGACCCGTCGCGTTTCTCCGACCAGCAATCCTCGGATGAGATACAGAGCCGACAGGATGAGGAACGACCCCAGCAGGTTGGGATCCTGGAAGACCCCGGAGGCCCGACCGTCCATCTTGTACAGGATGGCTTCGCCGATAATGTCGAAATAGCTGAGGATGCCGCAGATCGCGGCGAACAGGCAGCCGGCCAGATACGCTTTGAGCCCGAACGTCACGCGCTTGGCGGTGTCGTCCGAGAAGAACATCACGAAGAAGATGCCCGTGATCCCGAGATAGACGGTCTGATAGGTCCACTCGACCGGAAGGGCTTCATCGAAATAGGGGATCAGCGAGACGAGGATCGCGGCGAGATAGATCAGAAGCAGCGCAACAATAATGATCGTTGCGCGATAGAGCCTGATGTCCAGCAGGAACCAGAGCAGAATGGTCGGTGGCGCAAGGAAATCATAGGGCGACGGCTTCATGAACGTGAAGCACGTGAAGAAGATGAACAGCGCGAAGAGGAGGTAACCGAATGACTCGAGGGGAGCCGATATGGCGCGGCGTGCTGGCGTCGCCGCGCCGCCATCGAACGTGCTCCCTGCCCAGCCCGCTGCCATCGTCATCGTCCAATCCGCCGCGAGGCTTGCGGCTGCCCCTGAGTATGGAGCAGGCGTGTCAGCGAAGCCTTAAGGACGCGCCCATCCGGGCTTCCCGCGATAACCGTCCCGTGCCTCAGGCGGTGAGCGGCGTCGGCGCCCGTCGGCGGACGAGGAGCCCTTGAACGAAGCCGGTCACCGGCCTTTCGATCCAGCGATGGATCATCACCGCGACGACGCAGGACGCCACGAGCGTGACGGCGACGATGGGCCAAAGGGTCGATGGCTCTTCCAGGCCGACCGCTTGCGCCGCCTTGCGGGTTCCGACGATCACGAAGGGGTGGCTGAGGTACAGCACGTAGGAAGCATCGCCGAGGAGAAGGCCGAGCCGCGCGAGTGGCGACGGACCGGCTTGGCGACCGAGCACGGCGGCGGCGACGATGAGGGCGGCGGGGAGACCCCAGCCGATCACCCGCGCGATATCGTTCGGTGTCGTCCATCCCATGGCCTGATGGGCCGAGTCGAGGGGGTCGACGAAAAGGATCGTGAAGCCGCCGGCGAGGAGGACGCTCCGGGCGAGGCCCGAAAGCAAGACGCCGTTGCGAAGCAGGAGGGCGAGGCCCATTCCGAACCCGAACTCGAGGATGATCGAGCGCGTCCAGAAGAACGGCGCCGCCGCGCTCGGCTGCATCACCAGCCCCACGACAACGAGGGCGCCGAGAGTGGCTGCGGCCGCCATCACCGCCCGCTCGCGCCGCAGACCGATGAACACGGCGAACAGCAGGTAGAAGAACATCTCGTAATTGAGGGTCCATCCGAGTTCCAGGACCGGCAGCGGAACGGACTGTCCGGGCGCGAAGGCCGGCCAGAAGCCGAACGACGCCAGGATGGTCGCGGGACCGGCGGCCTCCTTGGTGGTGCCGGCAAGCCCGATGCTCACGATCGCCACGTAGAGGGCGGTGAAGATCCAGTAGAGCGGGACGATCCTGGCCACACGCCGGCCGAGGAACTCGCTCGCGGCCCCCTGCCGTCCGAACAGCTTCTCGGAGGCGTAGACCATGATGAAACCGGAGATGACGAAGAAGATGTCGACGCCCGCGCCCCAGGGGAGCAGGTGCACGCGCTCGAAGGATCCGCCGAGCTTCCCGCTCTGCACGAAGGCGTGGTGCTGGGCGTGTCCGAAGACGACCATGAGGGCGGCGAGACCCCGTAGAACCTGCACGGAGACGATCTGCTTCATCGTGGCGCGGTCTCGAACGCGGCAGCATGCCGACTGGAGACGGACCATGCGACCGGGGCGGTTAAGCCCCGATGAAACCGATCGCCGAGGCGTCGAACGCCGTCAGTCTACTGAGTGAGGCAGCGCACGAGATCCCGGAACCGGTCGCCCCGATCCTCGAAGCTCCTGAACTGGTCGTAGGAAGCACAGGCCGGGGAAAGCAGCACCACGGGTTCGGCCGCCCCGGACGCCGCTGCCGCGTCCGCAGCCTTCTCGGTGGCGACGTCGAGGGTGCCGCAGCGGGTGTAGGGCACCCGCCCCTCCAGGGTGGCGGCGAAGGCGTCGCTCGCCGCGCCGATGAGGTAGGCGTGGGCGACCCGGCCGAACAGCGGCACGAGCGGTTCGATGCCCCCCGCCTTGGCCTTGCCGCCGAGGATCCAGTGAATGTCGTGAAAGGCGGTGAGCGCCTTTTCCGTCGAGTCGGCGTTGGTCGCCTTGGAATCGTTGACGAACAGCACCCGACCGCGGCGGCCGACCTCCTCCATGCGGTGGGGCAGGCCCGGGAAGGTCTTCAAACCAGCCAGGATGGCCTCGGCGTTGAGGCCGAGGGCTTGGACCACGGCGATGGCCACGGCGGCGTTCTGCCAATTGTGGGCGCCGCGCAGGGTGCCGATCCCGTCGAGATCGGCGAGGACCGTGCCGTCCGCCCCGAACACGCATCCGTCGCGGGCTGCGAGGCTTCCTTCCGGCATCCCCTCCCCCACGTGCACCCGCACGATAGCGCCCGTGACCCCATCGGCGATGGCCCGGCTCGGGGCGTCGTCGATGCCGACGACGGCGAGGGCCGAGCCGGCGATCAGGCGTGCCTTGATGGCGGCGTAGAGCTCCAGGGTCCCGTGGCGGTCGAGGTGGTCGGGGGTGACGTTGAGGAGCACGCCGATGCCGGGATTCAGCGACGGCGTCAGGTCGATCTGGAACGAGGACAGCTCGATGACGTGAATGCGGTCCGGAGCGGGCGGCGCAAGAGACAGGATGGCGGTGCCGATGTTGCCGCCCATCTGCACGTCCCGGCCGGCTCGGCCGAGGATGTGCGCGATGAGAGCCGTGGTCGTCGATTTGCCGTTCGTGCCCGTGATGGCCACGAAGGGGGCGGCGGGTGCGATCCGGGCCCGCTCGCGGCAGAACAGCTCGATGTCGCCGATGATCTCGATGCCGGCGGCCTGCGCCTTGTCCACGGTCCAGTGCGGGACCGGATGGGTCAGGGGTACGCCGGGAGCGAGAATGAGGGCCGCGAACTCCGTCCAGTCGGCCGCGTGCAGGTCCGAGACGGTGAACCCTTGTTCGCGAGCCCGCGCCGCACTTTCCGGGCTGTCGTCCCAGGCCAGCACATCGGCCCCGCCGGACCGCAGGGCCCGCAGGGTGGCGAGGCCGGAGCCACCGAGGCCGAACAGGGCGACCTTGCGGCCGGCGAAGCAGGAGGCGGGCGTCATCAGCGCAGCTTCAGGGTGGCGAGACCGGCGAGTGCCAGGATCACGGCGATGATCCAGAACCGGATCACGACCTGCGGCTCCTTCCAGCCCTTCTGCTCGAAATGGTGATGGATCGGAGCCATGCGGAAGACCCGCTTACCGGTGAGCTTGAACGACGCGACCTGGATGATCACCGACATCATCTCGAGGACGAACAGGCCGCCCACGATGGCGAGGACGATCTCGTGCTTGGTGGCCACCGCCACGGTGCCGAGCAGACCGCCGAGCGCCAGCGAGCCGGTATCGCCCATGAAGATCTGGGCCGGCGGCGCGTTGAACCACAGGAAGCCGAGGCCCGCCCCGATCACCGCACCGCAGACCACTGCGAGTTCGCCGGTGTCGCGGACGTAGTTCACCTGGAGGTATCCGGCGGTGAAGACGTTGCCGACGAGGTAGGCGATGACCCCGAAGGTGCCGCAGGCGATCATCACCGGCACGATGGCGAGGCCGTCGAGGCCATCGGTCATGTTCACGGCATTGCCCGCGCCCACGATGACGAAGGCGGCGAACAGCACGTAGAACCAGCCGAGGTTCAGCAGCGCGTCCTTGAACACCGGAAACGCGAGGTGGTTCTGCAGGGCGGCCGGCGAGTACACCGCGATGACCGTGCAGGCGGCGAGCGCGATGGCCGCTTCCAGCAGCAGGCGGAAGCGGCCCGAGAAACCTTTGTGCGACTGCTTCGTCACCTTGAGGTAATCGTCGTAGAAGCCGATGGCGCCGAACCCCAGGGTCACGGCCAGCACCACCCAGACGTAGTGGTTGCGCGGGTTGGCCCAGAGCAGGATCGCCACGATGGCGCCGGCCAGGATCATCAAACCGCCCATGGTGGGCGTGCCGCGCTTCGTCAGCAGGTGCGATTGCGGTCCATCCTCGCGGATGGGCTGGCCCTTGCCCTGGCGCAGGCGCAGGAGCGAGATGATGAGCGGCCCGAACCAGAACACGAACAGGCCCGCCGTGAACAGCGCGCCGCCGGTGCGGAAGGTGATGTAGCGGAAGACGTTGAGCGGCGACAGGGTGCCGCTCAAGTCCGACAGAAGATACAGCATCCAGCACCTGGCCGCGGTTTTCGAGGATCAATTCCGGACAGGCGGGGCCGCGGACCCCGCCCTCCCGGCCGTGAGCGGGCGTCTCAGCGAGCGATCGTCTGAGCCGTCGCAGCTTGTCCGGGGTTCGCGTACCGGGCTTTGAGAGCTTCGACAATCCGGCCCATGCGGATGCTGTTGGATCCCTTCACCATCACGGCGTCTCCGGTCCGCAGGATGCCGAGCACGGAATCGATGAGTTCGCCCGAGGTCGCCGCGCAGGTGCCGCGTCGGCTCAAGGGAAGCGCCTCGAACAGGTGACGCATGAGCGGGCCGGCGGTGAAGACGAGGTCGACGTTCGCTTTCTCGACGGCGTCGGCGAGGTCGCGGTGATGGTCCGCACCGGCGGGCCCGAGTTCCAGCATGTCGCCCAGAACGGCGATGCGGCGTCCGCGCGGGCCGGTCTCGATGGCCGAAAGGGTGGCCAGAGCCGCCCGGATGGAGGCCGGATTGGCGTTGTAGCTCTCATCGACAAGGAAGGCCTCGCCTTCCCCGATCCGTAGGGCCGTGCGTTCGCCGCGTCCCACGGGCGGCCGGAGTGCCGCCAGCGACAGGGCGGCCATGGCGAGGTCGGCCCCGAGCGCGTGGACCACCGCCATGACGCCCAGCGAATTCATCGCCGTGTGCCGGCCCGGCGTCCCGAGCTGGTAGGTCACCGGAATGCCCATCACCACCGCGTCGACCACGGAGAGGTCGGGCCGCAGGAGGATACGGAGCGCCCGGACATCGGCCTCGGGGTGCTCGCCGAAGCTGACGACCCGGCCGGCATCGGACGCCTGCGCGTGCGCCAGCAATCGCGAAAAGCTCGGGTTGTCGCGGTTGAGGATCGCGGTGCCGCCGGCGCGCAGCCCGGAAAAGATCTCGCCCTTGGCGTCGGCGATGGCCGACAGCGAGGCGAAGTGCTCGATGTGCACGGGCTCGACGGTGGTCACCAGGGCGATGTCCGGCCGGACCATGGCGGCGAGCGGCACGATCTCCCGGGGGTGGTTCATGCCGATCTCGAACACGCCGTAATCGGCGTCGACCGGCATGCGTGTGAGCGTCAGGGGCACGCCCCAGTGGTTGTTGTAGGACGCAATGGAGGCATGGGTGCGCCCCTGCGCCGACAGCACGTGGCGCAGGGCCTCCTTGGTGCCGGTCTTGCCCACCGACCCCGTCACCGCGACGATACCGGCTTTGGTACGGGCGCGGGCGGCGAGGCCGAGCGCCCGCATGGCGTCGAGGACGGGATCGTCGCTCGCGCCCGAGACGGCCAGCACCGCACCGGCTCCGCCGAATTCCGCCGCGCGATCGGCCGCGACCACGGCGGCGGCGGCCCCGCGCGACAGGGCATCGCGCACGAAGTCGTGGCCGTCGCGGGCCTCCCCACGAATGGCGAAGAACAGGTCGCCCGGCTGCAGGCTGCGCGTGTCGATGGAGGCGCCCGTGATGGGCTTCGGGTCACCGTGCAGGGTCCCGCCGGTGGCGGCCTCGAGGGCTTGCCCCGTCCAGAGGGGCACGTCGGACAGGGAGGAATTCATGCCGCACGCTCCGCGATGGCTGCCCGGAGCACGTCGTGGTCCGAGAACGGCAGGACGGTTGTGCCGACGATCTGGCCGGTTTCATGGCCCTTGCCGGCCACCACGAGGACGTCGCCGGGCGACAGACCCCGGACGGCCGTACGGATCGCCTCGGCGCGGTCGCCGATCTCCGTCGCGTCGGACGCAGCCGCCAGGATCTCGGCGCGGATCGCAGCCGGATCCTCGGAGCGCGGGTTGTCGTCGGTCACTATGGTCCAGTCGGCGCCCTTGGCCGCGATGGCGCCCATGATCGGGCGCTTGCCCCGGTCGCGGTCTCCGCCACAGCCGAACACACAGACGAGGCGACCCGTCGCGAACGGACGCAACGCCGTGAGGACGCCTTCGAGGGCTTCCGGCTTGTGGGCGTAGTCGACGAGGCAGAGGGCGCCGTTCGCCTCGCCGATCCGCTCCATGCGGCCGGGCACGCCCGTGAGATGTTCCAGCGCTGCGATCACGCCGGCCGGATCAGCCTCGCCAGCCGGGGTCGCCAGGGCGAGACCGGCGGCGAGGAGGGCGTTCTCGACCTGAAACCCTCCGACAAGGGGAAGGTGCACCGCATACTGAGTCTGTCCGCCAAGGCCTGGAGCGAGCACGTCGAGGTGCTGGCAGAAGCCCTCCGTCCGCGCGGCGAGGAGCCGAACGGATTCGCCGGCCCGTCCGGTCGTGCGCAGGCTCAAGCCCCGCGCCAGGGCGGTCGCGATGACCACCTTGGCGTAGGCGCCGTCGGCGTTGATCACCGCCGGAATGCCGGGCTGGGCAAGTGTCGTGAACAGCCGCAGCTTGGCCGCGAGGTAATCGTCGAGGGTGGCGTGATAATCGAGATGGTCGCGCCCGAGATTGGTGAACGCGACGGCGGAGAGTTCGACGCCGTCGAGGCGGCGCTGCTCGATGCCGTGGGAGGAGGCCTCCACGGCGAGATCGGTGATGCCGTCGGCCGCCAGCCGCGCCAGCGTCGCCTGCAGGGTCACGGGGTCCGGCGTCGTCAGGGAGCCGTAGGTGGCGCCCCGGTTGGTGACGATGCCCACCGTGCCGAGGCTGGCCGATTCACATCCGAGCCGCGACAGGATCTGACGGACGAAGTCCGTGACCGAACTCTTGCCGCTGGTGCCGGTGACGGCCACGATGCGGGTCGGCTGCCGGCCGGAGAAGTTGCGCGCCGCAAGGGCCAGGCTCCGCCGCACGTCGTCGACGGCGACGTAAGGACAGGCCAGGTCGAGACCGGCCGGGCGGTCGCCCTCCCCCACCACCGCGACGGCGCCCGCCGCGACGGCGCCGGCGACGAAGCGACGTCCATCGGCCACCGTGCCGGGCACGGCCACGAACACGAAGCCCGGTTCGACCTTGCGGGAATCCGCCGTCACTCCGGAGACCGGCGTCGCATCGCCGGCCGCTTCGGGGAACAGGCTGCCGAGGGTGGCCCCTGTCATCGTCCGTCCACCTGGGTGGCGTGATAGGCACCGAGCTTGACCATCAGAGGGAACGGCTTCACCGGCGGATCGAATTGCGGCGGCAGGCCGAGGATCGGGGCAACGCGCTCGATGACGCGGCCCGTGACCACGCCAGAGTTCCAGGCGGCGGTGGCGTAGCCGCCCGATTCCGGGAGGCCCTGGGGCTCGTCCATGATGGTCACGAAGAGGTATTTCGGAGCGTTCATGGGCGCGGCCGCCATGAAGGTGGTGAACAGGCGGTTCTTCACATAGCGCCCGTGGATGACCTTCTCGGCGGTGCCGGTCTTGCCGCCGACGTAGTACAGCGGAATCGAGGCCTTCTTGGCCGAACCTTCGACGGCATTGAGGCGCATGATGAAGCGCATGGCCTCGCTGGTCTCGGGTTTGAGCACCCGGGTCGCCTTCTTCAGGGCCTCGGCTTCGGTGGTCTTGAGGAAGGTCGGCACGATGAGGTTGCCGCCATTGGTGATGGCACCCACCGCCGCGGCCGCCTGGAGCGGCGCCACCGCGAGGCCGTGGCCGAACGCGATGGTGATGGTGTTGATCTCGGTCCAGCGCTGGGGAACGATGGGTTCGGCGCTCTCCGGCAGTTCCGTCCGCATACGGTCGGTGAGACCCATCTTCTTCAGGAACGCCCTGTGACCGGGCACGCCGACGCCGAGGGCCATCTTGGCCGAGCCGATGTTCGACGAGTGCGTGAACACCTCCGGCATGGTGATGGTGCGGTTGGTGCCGTGATATTCGTGGATCTTCTGCCGGCCCCAGGTCAGCACGCCGCCCCGGGTGTCGAAGGTCGAATTCACGTTGTATTTGCCCGAATCGAGCGCCATGGCCAGGGTCATCGCCTTGAAGGTCGAACCCATCTCGTAGACGCCGACGTTCATGCGGTTGATGCGGTCGGACGACAGGGCGTCTGCCGGGTCGTTGGGGTCGAAATCCGGGAGCGATGCCAGCGCGATCACCTCGCCGGTGGTCACGTCGAGGATCATGCCGGCGGCAGCCTTGGCCTTGAAGTGATCGACACCCCAGGCGAGCTCGTCGCGGAGCGCAAACTGCGCCCGCAGATCGATGGAGAGCTGCACCGGCTTGAGGTCGGTCTGTTTCGCCACGAGGCCGAACTCGTTGAGCGCCTTGTTGCCCTGCGTATCGATGTATTTCTCGATGCCCGCGATGCCGAGGTTGTCTAGGTTGGTGATGCCGATGATGTGGGCCGCCGCGACCCCGTTGGGGTAGACACGCTTGTGGTCGGGCAGGAAGCCGATGCCGGGGATGCCGAGGCGGTGGACTTCGGCCTGCTGCTTCGGGGTGATCTCGCGCTTGACCCAGACGAAGCCCTTCTCCTTGCCGGTCGATCCGACGCGGGCCGAGAGCTTGGTACGCAGGTCGTTGGCGTTGAGCTGGGGCAGGACGGCGGTGAGCAGTTCCACCGCCTCGTCCTTGTCGACGATGTTGCGCGGCTCGGCGAAGACCGACACCGTGCGGATATCGGTGGCCAGGATCTCGCCGTTGCGGTCGACGATATCGGGCCGGATCGCCGTGGTGGCGGAGGCGGCGACGCGCTTGTCCGAGTTGTCCGTCTCCGGGAACGCCGCGAGATAGACCAGGCGCACGCCGATGGTCGCGAACACGGCGGCGAAGCCAAGGCCGACGAGACCGACGCGGGCATAGCTCCGCTCGATGGCGAGATGGAACATCGCCCGCGCCAGGGCGACGACGCGGTTTCCGCGCGGCGCTGGAGGAGGCGGCTCCGCCACGGGGACTTCGACCAGGGCCCCTGGCAGCGACTCGTGCTCTCGCATCGACTCGGCCTCGGGCGGAGCGGCGTCCGGAATAACGTCTTGCGACACGGGTGCTACCTCGAAGCCGTTGTCGGGGTTCTGGTCGTCGTCGTGCGGGTGGTCACGGTGCGGGTCGTGATCGAGCCGGTGGTGCGCGGCTCGTTCAGACCGGGCTTTTCCTTCGGCGTCGCGGTCGCCGCGAGCAGTCGACCGATTTCGTCGCCGCGCTCGGGACGCGCCGGGAGGTCCGACAGGCGCCCAAGATGGGACGTGCCGATGGGCTCCAGCGCCAGATGGCGCGCCACCGCCGCCTGAAGCCGGTCGGGCCGGGTCAGCAACTGCCACTCGGCCCGCAGGACCGCGATGGCTTGACGCTCGCGGTGGAGCTGGCTGCGGGCCTTGGAGACCTGCCCGGCCTGATACAGGGTGTCGTACTTGATCGAGTAGGCGTAGATCGCCGAGCCGATGAGCCCGAGGACCGCCATGACGTTCAGCAGACGGATCACCGGCGTGCGCTCCTGACTGTCCGCTCCGGCAGGGAAGCGAGGGCCTCGATGGCGGCCAGGGGCGCGGGCGCAGGCGCGTCCGTGCGTTCCACCGCGCGCAGCTTGGCCGAACGGGCGCGCGGGTTGGCATGGATTTCGGAATCGGAAGGCAGCACAGGACCCTTGGTCACGGCCAAGAAACTGCGGGGTGCCGGCGCCTCCAGGCTCGGCAGGTGGCGCGAGCCTTGTGCCGCCCGACCGCTGCGAGCGGAGAAGAACTGCTTGACGATGCGGTCTTCAAGGGAATGGAAGGTGACCACGGCGAGGCGCCCGCCGGGACGCAGGATGCGCTCGGCGGCGTGCAGGGCCTGGACGAGTTCGCCGAGTTCGTCGTTCACCGCGATGCGCAGGCCCTGAAAGGTCCGCGTCGCCGGATTGATGCCGCTCGCCGGATCGGCCCAGACCACGCTGGCGACCACTTCGGCCAGGGCCGCGGTGGTCTCGATCCGCCCCTTGCGACGCGCCTCGACGATGGCACGGGCGACGGCGCGGGAGCGGCGCTCCTCGCCGTAATGGTAGATGATGTCGGCGAGATCGGCTTCCTCGGCGTCGTTGACGATGTCGGCGGCGCTGCGCCCGGTGCGCTCCATCCGCATGTCGAGGGGACCGTCGTGGCGGAACGAGAAGCCGCGCTCGGCCTGGTCGATCTGCATGGACGAGACGCCGATATCGAGGACGACGGCATCGGCCTGCCCCCAACCGGCATCACGAACACTCCCATCGAGGGTGCCGAAGCGGCCCGGCACCAGGGTCAGGCGCCCCTCCGAGGAAGCCACCAGGGGCGCTCCGTCCGCGATGGCGCCGGGATCGCGGTCGATGGCAAGCACGTGAACCGACGGATCGGCCTCCAGCATGGCGCGTGTGTAGCCGCCGGCCCCGAAGGTGCCGTCCACCGCGAGTGCCCGGCCCGCCAGATCGAGGGCGGCGAGCACTTCGGCGAGCAGCACCGGGACGTGGGGCGTCCCGTCGTTGGGAGGTCTGGGTTCGCGCACGCGCTTCATCGCCCGGCCTCTTCGACCAACGTGCGGAGCACGGGTAACGGGGGCGTCGAAGACGCGACGGGGATGAGGCCGCGCATGCGTCCCTTCCAAGAGTCTGAGCCGCCGTGAAGCGGCGCGGAGAGACGGGACATCGCCGGATCGGCGCGCAGCGCGACCGCTTGCAGGGACGCCGCCCCGACGGTCTCGGGTTGCGTCCGTCGATCCGAAAATCGCCGTTGACGGGATGAATCGGGGTACCATGGGCCTCTGAGCGCCGTCAACGAACGGGGCCGCAACGCATTGGCCCTGTCCGATCAGACCTCAGCAAGGTTAACCGACGGTAAGTTTTTCGTTGCCGCGTGTTCGTGTTTTGCCGGGTGCCACAACTTAGAACCAGCGTGGATCAGTCGGCCTTTAAGCCGGGTTCTGTAGGGCCCGGACGACCCGTGAGGGTCCCCCTGACGTGGCGGCCATTCCTCTGGGACGATCGTTGCCGATGCGCCTCGAGCAACCAACCCGGGCGACGGGCCTGGAGAGAAGCCTGACGGGCCGCAAAGCCCATCGTGTCGCCCCTATTCGGTCTTGCTCCCGGTGGGGTTTGCCGTGCCGTCCGCGTTGCCGCGTCCGCGGTGCGCTCTTACCGCACCCTTTCACCCTTACCCTGTGTGAAACAGGGCGGTCTGCTCTCTGTGGCACTGTCCCTGGGGTCGCCCCCGCCGGACGTTATCCGGCACCGTCTCTCCATGGAGCCCGGACTTTCCTCCCCGGACGCGAGGTCCGGAGCGGCCGCCCGGCCGACTGATCCGAGGCGGATGTGCGCCGCGGACCGTCATGAGGTCAAGCGCCCGGCGGCATTCGGGAACGCCGACTTTGGATTTACGGGGAGCGGTTGCGCATCCGGACGCGGGCGCTAGATCCCAAGACAGGCGCTCGCCGCCTCCGCGCGGCCGGCCCCGGACCACTTGGCTTCACCAGATGGAGGTGACCATGGCGACCGACGAGACGGCCTGGACACTGGAGAAGGTTCAGGAATTGCGGAGTCTGGCCCGAGAACGCGTGCCGATCTCGGTGATCAGCCTCAGGCTCAAGCGGCCCATCGAAACCGTGTCGGCCAAACTCGCCGAACTCGGTATTACGCCCGCCCCCGAGGCAGGCGCCGACTGACATAGGGGTGCCGCGAGGCCATCGGCCTCGCGGGCTTCCGGGACCTACCAGGACCCGGTGTTCTCCATGGAGACCCATGGCTCCTGCGGCGGCTTGGCGTCACCCTTCTGCAGCAGCTCGATGGAAATCCCATCGGGGGACTTCACGAAAGCCATGTTGCCGTCGCGCGGCGGCCGGTTGATGGTGATCCCCGCCTCCTGCAGCTTGGTGCAGAAGGCGTAGATGTCGTCGACCTCGTAGGCGAGGTGGCCGAAGTTGCGCCCCCCCGAATAGGTCTCCGGGTCCCAGTTGTGGGTCAGTTCGATCACCGGCGCCTGGGTCTCGCGGGCTGTCGCCGCGTCGCCGGGCGCTGCGAGGAAGACGAGGGTGAAACGACCCTTCTCGTTGTCCACGCGGCGGACCTCCGTGAGGCCGAACGTATCGACGTAGAAGGCGAGCGCCTGGTCGAGGTCCGCAACGCGGACCATGGTGTGCAGAAAACGCATCGTCGTGAATTCTCCTGAGGGTGCGGCCTATGTGGTGGCCGTGCGAGTCCCGTCAACGCCACGCATCTGCGTTGGTCTCTCGCGCAACGGTTCTTTGCACCGACCGCGCGTTGCGCCCGGGACGGAAGCGATTCAAGAGGGAGACCTGCGACAGGCGAGGCTTCCATGCGCACCGAAACTCCGATCCCGATCCGGCTCGCCGACTACAGGCCGAGCGATCACCTCATCGACCGGGTCGGCCTCGACATACTCCTGCACCCCCACGCGACGGAGGTTCGGGCGACCCTTGCGCTCCGGCCCAACCCGGCCGGCCGCGCAGGGGCCGAACTGGTGCTCGACGGCGAGGATCTGACGCTGCTGTCCCTCGATCTCGACGGGGTCGCCCTCGCGCCGGACGCGTACCGGATAACGGAAACCGCCCTGATCCTGGCGCAGCCGCCGCAGGAACCCTTCACCCTGACGATCCGCACGCGGATCGATCCGACCGCCAACACCCGGCTCATGGGTCTCTATCGATCGAACGGCGTCTACTGCACGCAATGCGAAGCCGACGGCTTCCGGCGGATCACCTATTTCCTCGACCGCCCCGACGTGATGGCGGTCTACACAACCCGCATCGAAGCGGACCGGGCCGACGCGCCCGTGCTGCTCGGCAACGGCAACCCCATCGAGGCCGGGGAAGCGGGACCGGGTCGGCACTACGCCGTCTGGCACGATCCCCACCGCAAGCCCGCCTACCTGTTCGCCCTCGTCGGCGGACGCCTCGACCGGCTCGGCGGCCGGTTCACGACCAGCGAGGGCCGGACCGTCGACCTCGGAATCTATGTCGAGCCCGGCAAGGCGGACCGCGCCGCCTACGCCCTCGATGCCGTCATCCGCTCCATGGCCTGGGACGAGACGGCGTTCGGCCGTGCCTACGATCTCGATGTGTTCAACGTCGTCGCCGTGTCGGACTTCAACATGGGCGCCATGGAGAATAAGGGCCTCAACATCTTCAACGATCGCTACGTTCTCGCCAGCCCCGAGACCGCAACCGACGCGGATTACACCGCCATCGAGGCGATCATCGCGCACGAGTACTTCCATAACTGGTCGGGCAACCGCATCACCTGCCGGGACTGGTTCCAGCTCTGCCTCAAGGAGGGCCTGACGGTCTTCCGTGATCAGGAATTCTCGTCGGACATGCGCTCGCGGGCAGTGCACCGCATCGGCGAGGTCCGCACCCTGCGGGCCCGGCAGTTTCCCGAGGATGCCGGACCGCTCGCCCACCCCGTGCGCCCGCAAGCTTACGCCGAGATCAACAACTTCTACACGGCCACCGTCTACGAGAAGGGTGCGGAGATCGTGCGGATGCTGCGCACGCTGCTTGGCACGGATACGTTCGCCCAGGGGATGGATCACTACTTCGCGGCGTGCGACGGCACCGCGGCGACGGTGGAAGATTTCCTCGGCGCCTTCGCGACGGTCTCTGGACGCGACCTCAGCGCCTTCGCGCGCTGGTACGATCGGCCCGGCACCCCAGTGGTGACCGTCGAGGGCTCCTACGACGCGGCAGCCCGCAGTTACACCCTAAGGTTCCGGCAGGAACTCCGCGGCGACCGCGAGGGCCCACCGCTCGTCATTCCGGTGGCGCTGGGCTTGGTCGGAGCTGGCGGCCCCCTCGACACGGCGGCCTGCGACCGCGTCCAGAACGGGGTCTTCATCCTGGAGCGAGCCGACGACAGTCTTACCGTCACGGGTGTGTCGGAGGCTCCGGTTCCGTCACTGTTCCGAGGCTTTTCCGCACCCGTGCGGGTGGTTCAGACTATCATAGATGCGGACCGCCTCGTTCTGCTCGCGCACGACACCGACCCGTTCAACCGGTGGCAGGCGGCGCAGGATGTCGCCATGGCTCGCATCGTCGCCGACGCACGGGCCGACTCCCCGGTGCCGCCGCCGGAGCCGGATGGTCTCGTCGCGGCCCTCGCCGCCTTCCTCGACGGGGAAGCCCTGACCGATCCGGCCTATGCGGCCCTCGTGCTCACCGTGCCGAGCGAGGGCGACATCGCCAACGCAATCGGCGAAGCCATCGACCCGGATGCGATCCACCGGGCGCGGACGGCCCTGCGGCTGCAGCTCGGGCAGGGCCTGTACCCGCGCCTGACCAGCCTGCGCGACGCGCTCGCGGACCCGGCCGGTACGCCGTTCTCACCGGATGCGGTCTCAGCCGGACGCCGGGCCCTGCGCAACGTCGCCCTCGACCTCATCTCGGTCGCCGACCCGCAGTCCGGGATCGGCCTCGCGCAGGCCCAGATCGAGGCCGCGACGACCATGACCGACCGCCTCGCCGCCCTCTCCGTGCTGGCGCTGATCCCAGGCTCGGCTCGGGAGGCCGCATTCGCGGCCTTCGCCGAGCGCTACCGGAACGAGCCCCTGGTGCTCGACAAGTGGTTCGCGATCCAGGCGATGATCCCCGAGGACACCACGCTGGAACGGGTCCGCCGCCTGCAGGCGCACCCGGCTTTCGCCATGACCAATCCCAACCGGGTGCGCTCCCTCGTCGGCAGCTTCAGCGTCGGCAATCCGACCCAGTTCAACCGGCCGGACGGGGCCGGCTATGCGTTCCTGGCCGAGGTGGTCAAAACCCTCGATGCGACCAATCCGCAGATCGCGGCGAAGCTGCTCACAGGCTTCGGCTCCTGGCGAATGCTGGAACCGGAACGCCACGCCAAGGCGGAACGCTCGCTTGCGGCAATCGGCTCACTTGCCAACCTGTCCCGCGATGTTTCCGACATCGTCGGGCGGATGCTTGAAAACTGACAAGCCGTTGTAGGGAAACAGGTATTCCAGTACTTACCAAGCTTCTCTGCACGCAGATGGGTCTCCTGTCAGGATTAACAGAAGCATAAAAAGGCGTGGACAACTCGGCCGTGAAAATGGTGTTATGAATGCGATTCGAAGCGCGACACGGTCACGCTTCCCAGACGTTTCACCATAGCTGCGGAGACATATCATGCTGGAGGCGGATTCCGCTTCCCTCTCCGCGCGTGCGGATACGATCCTCGGCATCCATCGCCCGCAGACCACGACGCACATCCGGTTCGTGCGGGCGGAAACCTGGCTGCGTGTCGCCCTTCCGGCCCTGCTGGCGGCTTTCCTCGCTTGCCTGGCGACGGTGGAATGCCTCCATCTCAATGCACAGCGCCAGGATACTCTCGGGCGTGCGGTCACTGAGATCGACGCACTGACCCGGCTTGTCGCGGCGTCCCTCGGCCAGGGCGACACGGACGAGGCCGCGATGAAGGGTCGTCTCGCAGCACTTCTGCCGCCGCATCTCCTGCCGCTCGGCCGACAGATCCTCATCGTCGGCACCGACGACAGCATCATCGCGTCCGCCCCCCCCTGGGCCGGAAGCCGTACTCTCACGGAGCACCTCGGAGAGATGCAGGCGCTCACGACCCTCGGGGAGCGGGCGGGGGTGATGACGGTGGATCTCGCCGACCGCGCCCCGGCCCTCGCTGCGCTTCGCAATCTGCCGAACGGACGCGGTCAGGTCGCCGTCCTGCAACCCATCGCAGCGGTGACCGCGGCCTGGAACGCCAGGATGCGCAACCACGTGATCTTGCTTGGGGCGGCGGCCCTGGTCATCGTCGGGACTGGCATTGCATACGTCCTGCAGACTCGGCGGGCCTATGCGGTCGATCGAGTGTGCGAGCAGATCAAGCAGCGCCTCGACACGGCGCTCGGACGCGGCCGGTGCGGATTGTGGGACTGGGACATCCCCCGTGGGCGGATCTACTGGTCGGACTCGATGTACGCCCTGCTGGGTTATCGCCGCGAGCGCGAGTTCCTGTCCTTCGGCGACGTCAATGCCCTGGTCCATCCCGATGACGGTGACCTGTACAGCTTGGCGCGCCACCTCGCCGCGAGCCAGTCCACCGTCGACCACGAGTTCCGGATCCGGTCCGCCTCGGGCGTCTGGACTTGGATGCGGATGCGGGCCGAGATCGTACCAGACACGGTGGCCGGCGGTCGCCATCTCGTCGGCATCGCCCTCGACGTCACCGAGCAACGCAACCTGGCCGAACTGAACGCCACCGCGGACATGCGCCTGCGCGACGCCGTCGAGGCCATTTCCGAGGCGTTCGTCCTCTGGGACACCGGCAACCGTCTCGTCCTGTGCAATTCGAAGTTCCGCGATCTCCATGCCCTGAGTCACGAGGATGCTGTTCCGGGGCGGCGCTACGCCGAGATCATGGGCCGCGGTGTGCTTCCGCCGATACGTCGCGAGATGCGCGAACTTGAGCATTCGGGCGCAACCGCCCGTACCTTCGAGGCCGAACTCACGGACGGCCGTTGGCTCCAGATCAGCGAACGCCGCACCAAGGATGGCGGCTACGTCTCCGTCGGTACGGACATCACCAGTCTGAAGCGCCACCAGGAACAACTCGTGGCCTCCGAGCGCGAACTCATCGCGACCGTGAAGGACCTCAAGCGGTCGCGCCGCACCCTCGAACTCCAGACGCAGCAACTCGCCGACCTCGCCGAGCGCTACCTCGATCAGAAGGCCCAGGCCGAGACGGCCAACCAGGCGAAATCCGAGTTCCTTGCCAATATGAGCCACGAGCTTCGCACACCGCTCAACGCGATCATGGGCTTTGCCGAACTCATGGAAACCGGGGTGTACGGAGCCCTCGGCTCGTCGCGTTACACGGATTACTGCCAGGACATCCGTGCGAGTGGAGATTATCTCCTGTCGGTCATCGACGACATCCTGAACATGTCGCGCATCGAATCGCACCGGGTGAAACTGGTACGCCGCGAGATCGGCTTGCCGGGTGCCATCGAGGCTGCCCTGAAGCTGGTGGCCGAGCCGGCGCGGGCGAAATCCCTCAGCATCCATGTCGACCTGGTCGAGGGCCTCTCGGTGCTGGCCGACGAGCGCGCCCTGCACCAGATCCTGCTCAACCTCGTTCAGAACGCGGTGAAGTTCACGCCGGAAGGCGATGGGCGGATCGTCGTGAAGGCCCGGCCGATGGGGGATGCCGTGAACATCTTCATCGAGGATACGGGCATCGGCATCCCCAAGGCAGCCCTGCGCCGCCTCGGCGCTCCGTTCCAGCAGGTCGAGACGAACCTGACCCGCACCTACAAGGGCTCGGGCCTCGGCCTCGCCATCGCCCGGTCCATGGCCGAGTTGCACGGGGGTTCCCTTCGCTTGCGCTCCCAGGAGGGTCTCGGCACCATCGTGTTCGTGCGCCTGCCCATGCCGACGCCCGAGCGGCTACGCGATGTGGCCTTCGAAGCTTCGCAGGAAACGGTTGCATCCTTGCGCGACGCTGCGGGGGCGACGCCGCGCCGGGGCTGGATGGAGCCGGCCGCCAGCTGACTCATCGATAGCGCGCGTCGTTCGACGATCGCGGCTGCGCCTCGGGCCTCTGCGTCAGGCGAGAAGCCGCTCGAAGAGGTTGCGCACATCGGCGCGCCGCTCGTCGAGCTGAACCTTCAGATGAGCGGCGTCCGGCATGCCCAGCGCCACGGCCAGGCGCGTCAGGGCGACCCCGGAACCCTGGGCCGGGTCGCCCGCCACCATCAGCCTCTGCCAATGCAGGACATCGTCGAACTGGCGGTAGGCGGTCCGCAGGCGCTCGGCCTCGGTCTGCTTCAGAAGGCCATGCCCCGCTGCCAGCGCCAGCACATCGCCTGCAGCGGGGCCGGCGAGATCCGGAAACCGGCTGCCGTGCGCAAGGACGAGGGCCTGGGCCAGGAAGTCGAGGTCGAGCAGGCCACCCGGGGCGAGCTTGAGATCGAGGGGCCCCGCATCACCTTTCTCCTCGGCCACGAGCCGCCGCATGGATCGCACGTCGCCAAAGACTTCGGACGGATCCCGCGGCCGTGTCACCATGGATCGGATCATCGCGATCAACTCTGCGCCGAGTTCGGCATCACCCGCGATCATCCTGGCACGGGTCAGGGCCATGTGCTCCCAAAGCTCAGCTTCGGTATCGTAGTAGCCCCGGATGCTGCGCAGCTGCACCGCCACCGGCCCCTGCCCGCCACCGGGCCGCAGACGAAGGTCGACCTCGTAGAGATGTCCGCGCCGGGTCGGCACGGTGAGCGCGGCGACGAGGCGTTGCGTCAGCCGATTGTAGGCGACCGCCGCATCGAGGGGGCGCGGCCCGGCGCTCATGCGGGACTCGGAGTCGAAGTCATAGACCACGACGAGGTCGAGGTCGGATTCCGCCGTGAGCTGACACGACCCGAGGCGCCCAAGCCCCAACACGGCGAGGCGTCCCCCTGGTACCGCCCCGTGCTCGGCGAAGAAGGCTTGCGACACCCGGTCGAACGCAGTCCCCACCACCGTGTCGGCGATGGCGGTGTAGGCCCGTCCCGCCTCCACCGGCGCGAGAATACCGGAGAGGAGGCGCGCGCCGGTGAGGAAGCGCAGGTGCCGCGCCGCATCTCGGCTGCGATCGAGGAAATCCTCGTGGTCGCTCGGCTGCCCGAGCAAGGTCCGAAAATGCGCGGCGATGCCGCCAGGCTCAGGCGGTGGCGCCGAGAAATCCCGCTCCAGCACGGCATCGAGCACATGCGGACTGAACGAGACGGTCTCGGCCAAGCGCGGTGCGGTACCGAGGAGATCGGCGAACAGGAGGCGCAAGCGTTCGTTGGAGCGTAGGATGGTGAGGAGTTCGAGCGCCGCAGGCATACGGGCGAAGGCCCGGTCCAGGGTATCGAGGGCCAGATCCGGATCGGTCGTTCCACCGAGCGCCTGCATCAGCGCCGGCACGAGCTCGGTCAGGACTTCGCGGGCCCGGGCGGTACGCACGGCCGGCCGCCGCCCGAAATGCCAGCCGCGTACGGTTTCGACGGCGCGTTCGGGCTCGCGGAACCCGAGGGCGCGCAGAGTCGCGAGGGTAGCGGGATCGTCACCCGTTCCGCTGAACACGAGGTCGCCCACCGCCGACGACAGGTCCGGTTCGGCCTCGAACAGCAAGGCGTAATGGGCCTGGACCCGGCGGGCATGATGCAGCAGCGACGCTTCGAAGCCCGCGAGCGTCGCGAACCCGGCAAAGCGCGCGAAGCTTTCGAGTTCGCCGGGCTCCGACGGCAGGCGTTGAGTCTGCTCGTCACGCACCATTTGGATGCGGTGCTCGACGGTACGCAGGAACTCATAGGCCACCGCGAGCTCGTCGCGGGCGGTGGCGTCGATCCAGCCCTCGTCGGTGAGGGTAGCAAGCATCTCTACCGTACGCCGCCCGCGCAAGGCAGGCCGGCGTCCGCCGAAGACGAGTTGCTGAGTCTGGACGAAGAACTCGATCTCGCGGATGCCGCCCCGCCCGAGCTTGATGTCGTGCCCGGCCACCGCGAGGGTGTCGTACCCGCGCACGGCGTGGATCTGCCGCTTCATGGCGTGGACGTCGGCGATGGAGGCGAAGTCGAAGTATTTCCGCCAGACGAATGGGCGCAGGTCGTCGAGGAAGCGCTGGCCCAGGGCGAGGTCGCCGGCAATGGGCCGGGCCTTGATGTAGGCCGCCCGCTCCCAGTTCTGACCGAGGTTCTCGTAGTAGAGGTACGCCGCGTTTAGGGATACGGCCGTCGGCGTCGAGCCCGGATCGGGGCGCAGGCGGTAATCGACGCGGTGCACATAGCCATCGGCCGTGCGCTCCTGCAGGAGCTTGGCGATGCCCTGTGCCAGCTTGGTGAAGAACGACGTCGGCGCGAGCCCTCCCTTGAGTGGGGCGACGGCGGGATCGAAAAACACCACGAGGTCGATGTCGCTCGAGTAGTTCAGCTCGCCCGCGCCGTGCTTGCCGAGCGCCAGGATGACGAGGCCGGACCCGGCCTGGAGGTCGCCCGGATCGATGGGCAGGAAGCGCCCGGCGGCCGCCGCCTCAGCGAGGAGCGCATCGGTGGCGGCCAAGACCGACGCGTCGGCGAAGTCGGACAACGCCGCCGTCACCGTGGCGAGGGGCCAGAGCCCGCCGAGATCGGCCAATGCCACGAGGAGGGCGTGCTCGGTGCGGTTCACCCGCAGGGCGCGGGCGATGGCGGCGAGGTCGCCGCCGTCACCGGCGGCGCGCTGGCGGGCGACGAGATCGGCATTCGCGGCCTCGGGCGCCCGCGACACCAGATCGGCGAACCGGACCGGGTCACGCGCCACGGCCTGCCACAGGAACGGGGATTGTTCGGCGAGCGCGAGGACGAGGGCCCGCAGGGGCACGTCGAGGAATCCGGCCGGAAACGCGTCCTCGATATCGGCGAGGCGCCCGGCGGCGGCCTCCGGGTCGATCAAGGGCGGCGCCCGTCGCAAGCGATGATGGAGGCTGCCAGGCTCGGTCATGCGGGGTCTCCCACGGCGAGGGCCGGAAGCGTTACCACGACGGCGAGGCCGGGGGCATTGTCGTTGAGCACCAGCGTCCCTTGATGCAGGCGCACGATGGCAGCGACGAGGCTGAGCCCGAGGCCGAATCCGGGCTGGGACCGCGCATCCTCCAGGCGGACGAAGCGATCGAGGACGCGGCCGCGCGCCTCCGCCGGGATGCCTGGCCCTCGGTCGGCGACGACAACGCGAATCGCACAGCCGATGCGCTCCGCGGAGATGCGGATGCACCCGCCATCCCGGTTCGGAACCGCTTCCTTCATCGCTCCATACTTGACCGCATTGTCGATGAGATTCGCGAGGGCTTGCCCGATGAGTTCGCGGCTGCCCATGAACCGCAAGTCCCCCGTCGTGACGATGTCGAGGGACAGGCCCTCGTCGGCGGCCACGGCCTCGTAGAGTTCCCCGACTTCGCGGGCCGTCGTGCCGACGTCGAACTCGGCCATGAGTTCGTGGGCGGAGACGCCCTCGAGGCGGGCGATCATCAGCAGGGCGTTGAAAACCCTGATCAGGCCGTCACTGTCCTCGATCACGCCCTCCATGGCGAGACGCAGGTCCGCGGCGCTCGCGGGCGAACGCAGCACCTCGTCGGCGCGGTTGCGTAGGCGGGTCAAGGGCGTCTTGAGATCGTGGGCGATGTTGTCGGAGACCTCGCGGAGGCCCCGCATCAGCTCGCCGATCCGCTCGAGCATTTCGTTAAGGTTGCGAGCCAGACGGTCGAGTTCATCACCGTTGCCGGCCACCGCCAAGCGACCGCCGAGGTCGCCGGCCATGATCCGCCGGGTGGTTTCCGTCATGGCGTCGACGCGCTTCAGCACGCGGCTCGCCACGAACCAGCCACCGACGACACCGAGAAGGATCACCAGCAGAAGCGAGGTTCCGAAGGTGCCGCCGATGACCGAGCGCAGGCGGTCACGCTCCTCGACATCGCGACCGACGACCAGGCGAAAGCCCCCCGGCAGGGTGAAGATCCGCATGATCGCGCGGTGATCGAGGCTGGATGAGCCACCACGGGCGTAGGCCGCTTCGGTCTGCCCGGGTTCGGCGAGGAGACCAGCCGGCAAGGCACCGACGTTACCGGCCACATGCTCCCCGGCGGGCGTCGTCACGAGGTAGAGGGAAGCCCCCGGCTCACCGGCGCGGCGCTCGACCACCGAGATCAAGCGCCGCAATCCACCGGACTTATACTGCTCGGAAAGGCCGCTGATCTCGGCTTCGATGGTCGACACCATTTGATCGTCGAGAACCCGGCTGGCGTTCCAGGCGACGTAGCCGAGAGCCAGAAAGGCGAAAGTGGTGAAGATGAGCAGGTAGGCGAAGGACAGCTTGAAGGCCGTGGTCCGGAATAGGTTCTGGAGCCGGCCATGGTCGCGCCGCCCGGCCGAACGCCCGGACCGTGCCACGTCATCCGCCATCAGGCGCCGCGTGCCTCTTCGGCACGCACGACGTAGCCGGCGCCGCGTACGGTGTGGAGGATGGGCCGGTCGAAATCCTTGTCGATTTTGGCGCGCAGGCGCGAGATGTGAACATCGATGACGTTGGTCTGCGGATCGAAGTGATAGTCCCAGACATGTTCGAGCAGCATCGTCCGGGTCACCACCTGACCGGCATGGCGCATGAGGTACTCGAGCAGCCGGAATTCACGCGGTTGTAGGATAATTTCCTGACCGGCGCGGGCGACGCGATGCGACAGGCGATCGAGTTCGAGATCGCCGACCCGGTAATGAGTGACCTCGACGGCTCCGGCCGGCGCCGATCGACGACGTGCCAGAATCTCGGCGCGGGCGAGCAGTTCGGAGAATGCGTAGGGCTTGGGAAGGTAATCGTCGCCGCCGGCCCGCAGGCCCTTCACCCGATCGTCGACCTGACCGAGGGCCGAGAGAATCAGCGCCGGCGTCGTCACGGCTTGTTCGCGCAGTGACCGGATCAGGGACAGACCGTCGAGCTTTGGAAGCATCCGATCGACGATGAGCATATCGTAATCGCCCTCGCGGGCAAGGGCGTAGCCGTCAAGGCCGTCATGGGCAAGATCCGGCATGTGACCGGCTTCCCGAAAGGCTTTGACAAGATAGGACGCTGCCTCGCGGTCGTCCTCAATGATGAGCAGTCGCATGGCGTCGAACGATACGGTCTCGCGATGCGACGGTGAAGCGTATCCCATGCCCCCTCCCCTCTTCGATTGACGAGAGGATGGCACCCATGAGCGGATTTTGGCGCCTGCATAACGATTTGGTCATCGACCGCCCCCCGAATGCGAACAGGCCGCCCTTTTGTGGGGCGGCCTGTTCGGGGTGATCGTCTGGAGGGGATGTGATGTGCTGTGCAGGTCTGGCGGCGACCGACTCTCCCGTGTCTTGAGACACAGTACCATGGGCGCTGGTGCGTTTAACG
>NZ_LMMW01000011.1:0-65134 GCF_001422845.1 Methylobacterium sp. Leaf100
TGCCGGACTCGGCCTGGGCGTCGAGGGCGCGGATCAGGTCCTCGGCCACGGGCCCGCCGCCCACGATGGCCGTGCGCCGGTCGAACCGGCCACGCCGCATCCGCGTGCGGATGATGCGGGCGACGGCGAAGCGTTCGGCGAGGAGAAGGCCGAGGCCAAGGGCGAAGAGGTTTGCGAGCCAAGCGCGGGTGCATGGATCGTCTGCCTCGCCCAGGACGAGGCCGGTGCCGACGACGAGGACCGTCGCCGTCCAGGCCAGGCCCAGCCGCAGGCCCGTGCGCAGGCTGCGTACGGCGTCGATGCGGTAGGCGCCGGCAGCCTGGAACAGACCGACGGCCAGAACCGCGACACCGAAGGCGGCCGCGAACTGTCGAAACGAGAGTGGGGCGAGGCAGGTGGCGGACAGGTGCCGGACCGCGACGCCGAGGGCGAGGATGAGGAGAAACTCGCCGGCCCGCACGCAATCGACGAGCACCACCGGGGACAGCGGCTCCCCCCTCCCCGCATTCCCCCGTCCCTTCGCCTCGGTTGCCCCGATGGGCTGGGTCGTGGGAGCGGCGGCCTGCCGGTCCGTCTGACCCGCCGCCTCCAACAAATCGCGGACGTCGAAGGCAGGCATCGAAGCCTCCAGATCTCAGGGCATGCGGCGTGCCCCGCGCCACGCCCGGCTCTGAAACCGGACAACAGGGCGCAGGGGGCGTTTCACGAGGGGAAACGCGACCCACAACCCCTGGCATGACCGCCTCACGGAACGTTTAACGCGATCCGCCGGATCGGAGCTCATCGCGTCGGATCTGGGGATACGCCCTCAGAAGTAGCTGACCCAGGGCGCCGTGCTGCGGCGCTTGAACCGGACCGCCCAGCGGCAGGCGGGGTAGAGCGCGAGGCTCAGGGCGGCGGCGATGAGCCAGAGATAGCCCGGACCCGGTGCCTCGATCCGCCCGGCGGAGCCGGCAAGGCCCGCCCAGAGGAGTCCGTCGTGGAGCAGGCGCAGGGCGTAGAGGTGCGTGACGTAGAAGAACAGCGGCACGCCGCCGAAGGTGCAGAGCCAGGCGAGCCGACGCGGCGGAACCGCCTCCAGCCATGCCAGCAGAATCAGGCCGGCGCCGAGGGTCGCCAGGAGAAAATCGGCCGAGGGCGGGTACTTCGTCAGGTTCAGGAACGCCCTGAGCGTCGCGTCCCAGGAGGCGCCGGCTTGCCACGGCACCGGTTCGCCGTAGCCGTTGAGGCCGCGCAGGATCGCGAAGCCCGCGAGCGCCGCCGCCCCGAGGCCGAGGAGCCGGCGTCGGCGCGTCGGCCCCGGCATCGTTCCGACGAACCACGGCCCGAGAGCGTAGCCGGCCGCGATGACGCCGATCCAGGGCAGGACGGGGTAGGAGGTGCGCGCGACACCCCACGGCAGGTCGATGGAGCCGCGCTGGTGCAGGATCGTCCACAGGATGTAGCCGGTCTCACCCGGCACGAGGGCGAAGGACGTCAGCAGGTTGTGCCCGAGCATGATCGCCAGGGCGACGCCGATGAGTGCCGCGCGGGGTAGCCACAGCAGTCCGGCCAGGGCGATCATGCTGATGCCGATGGCCCAGATCACCTGGAGGTAGAGGATCGGCGGCAGGAGGCTGCGCGTCCAGGCGACGTTCACCAGGGTGACTTCGAGGAGCACCAGGATCAGGCCCCGCTTCAGCATGAAGGCCGAGGCTTTCGCACGATCCCCGTGCTTGCCGGTGTTTTGTTTGGCCGCGTAGAGGCTGGCGGACAGGCCGGTGAGCAGAACGAAGACCGGCGCGCAGATGTGCGAGGCGGTCCGGGTCCAGAACAAGCCGGGCTCCGTCGCCGCGAGATCCATGGGGTCGCGGACCTGGGCGTGCAGGAAGAAGAACTCCCGCACGTGATCGACGAGCATGAGCAGCATCACGAGCCCGCGCAGGGCGTCGATGGCGGCGATGCGCCCTGTCGGCCGCGCCGGACCGGAGATCGTCATCGTTCCGCTCCCTCCCCCAGTGTGCGCAGCAGCTTCTGCACGCAACTCGCCGCCCAGACGGTGCTGCCGCGCGGTTTGCGGACCCCGCGCCGGGTCATGGCCCGGGCGATGCCGCTCGGCGTCGTGAATCCCTCTGCCCGGATCTCCAGCAGGACCGGCGCGAGGCCGCGCGCGAATCCCCGTGCCCGGGCGATGGCGGCGCGCCGCCCGGCATCGCCGCAACGGCGTGGTCGCGGGCCGGCACCGGAGGTCTCGGGCATGGGGTCCATGGGGTGTGCGGGCAGGGAACGCCGGGCAGTCCGCTTCACGCCGGCCAGGCTTTCAGCCGGGCCCGGGCGGACAGCGCGAGACCGCCCGCGAGGACGATGAGCCAGGCCAGGGTCATGAGGGCGACCCGGCGCCCGGCTGTCAGATCGATGCTGGGCTGGAAGCGGGGCACGGCGTCGTAGGCGTCGAAATCGAGGCGGGCCTGGCAGCCGGCGCAGACCGGCACCGGGTTCAGGGCCTGCGCGACGATGCGCGGCTCGAAGAAAGCCCGCAGGGTCCGCCGGTAGGCAGCGGCCGAGGCGAGGAAGGCGGCGTGCCGCCCGGCATCGGTGCCGGCGGCCCCCTGGAGGGCGAAGTCGAAGGTGGTGACGGGCGAGGCCAGGGCGAGCCACCGGCTCAGCGCGGCGCTCTCCCGGTCGTGCGCGCGAAAACTCTCGCGACGCGCATCGAGTTGTACGTTGTAATGGGCGTCGCGGGCGAGACGCTTGATCTCGGGCGCCTCGACGAGCTCGGTGCGCCCCGCCGCACCGGGGATCCGGGCCAACCACTGGGCCGTGAGCCGCGGTCCCGCGCCGCCGTTGGCGAAGGCGTCCTGCACCTGCCGGCTCGCATCGATGGCGGCGATGCGCGAGGGCTTGTCCGTGAGACAATCGACCGCGATGGAGGCCGCTGCCGGGACCGCCACCGTGAACAGGGTCCAGGCGAGGACGAGGATCGACAGGGCGGCCACGGCGCCCCGCCACAGGGTCGCCACGAGGGCGCAGGCCGCGACCCACACGAGGATGTAGGCGGCGAGCGCGCCCGCCATCAGCCCCAGGGTGACGCCCGAGCCGGCGAGGGACCGGATCGCGCCGGTCAGCCATAGGGCGAGACCGGTTTGCCCGAGCACCGCCACCACGAGGATCCCGGCCACGGCCCCGAACTTCGCCCCCGCCACGGCACGCGGCCCGATGGGCTGGGCCGCGATGAGCCGGAGCGTGCCGGAATCCCGTTCCACCGAGAGGCGGGTGCCGGCGAGCGCGATGATGGCGAGCGGCACGAGCACGGCGAGTACGAAGGCGAGATCGAAGGCCCCGAGCTTCAGCCGCGCCGCCGACCCGAGTTCGTACGCGACATCGTCGAAGACGGTGCTCGACCCGAAACTCACGCGCATGAACGAGGGCTGCACGTCGGACTGCCCGGTGGCCAGGGCAGCGAGCGGGGTCGGCGGCTTCACGGCGTGGACGGTGAGGAACTGCGTCATGTAGCCGAAGGCGTTGGTCGGATCCTGCCAGTAGTTGATCTTCACCGGCGTCGCCCGTGCGTAGCGGGCGTAGGCCTCGCGGGCGGCGACGATGGCCCGCCCCTCTTCCGCGGCCAGCGTCGCGAGGGCGGCGCGCTCGGCCTCCACCCGTACGGCCCCCGTATGGGCGCCGAGCAGCAGGGCGGCGAACAGGGCCGCCAGCACCGCCCAGGTCAGCCGCTCGCGCAGAACCATGCCGGTCTCGGCGGCGAGGAGGCGAAGGGCGCGCCTCACGGCGTGATCCGTTCTCCATGGCGTCAGCTTCATGGCGTCAGCCGCCGGACCGCCAGGACGGCGGCTCCGCCCAGGACGGCGAGCCACGTCGCCAGGATGGCGAGGGGCACGGCCCAGGCCGCGTCTGCCAGGGGCATCGGGCCATGATCGAAGGGCGGCACCGTCTCCCAGAGGTCGTGGTCGGCGGTGTAGCGGCGCTCTCCGCCCTGCGGATTGTCGATGATCGCCTGGTTCATCCGCCGCGAGATGCCCCGGCGGTAATGCTCGGCGGCCCAGACGAAGCGGACATGCTGGGCAAAGTCCGTTCCCGCGAGGGCGGCGGAGAGCGCCTGGAGGGCGATGCGCGGGGACAGGAGCCCAGCCCAGGCATAGGCCCGCTCCTGGCGCAGCAGGCTGTCGAAGAAGGCGCCGAACGCGGCATCGAACACCGCGAAATTGTGCTGCTCGTTCTCGCTCATCATCAGGCCGCGCAGGTCGACGGGCAGGGCGTCCGGGTCGGTGACGCCGTAGCGGGCGAGGACGGCCTTGGCCCGGTCGTCGTTCGCTTCCGCGGTGCGGTGCCCCCGGAAGGTCTCCTCGATCCGGGCGCGGGTCTCGCCGTAGGAGAGCGCCGGTGTGGTGGCGTCCACCGCGACGGTGGCGAGGCGGGGAGCGGCCACGCAGACGAGCACCCAGGCCAGCAGCGATGCCGCCAGCGCCGAGCGGGCCGTGCGGGCCGTCAGCGACAGGGTCATGGCCAGAACGAGGAACAGGGTCGCATAAACGAGCTGTGCGGCCACCCACGGGACGAGGCGCGGCCACACCTCCCAGCCGGGCGCGTCGAGGCTCACCGCAGCGAGGCCGCCGAGGACGAGCAACGGCAGGCCGACGAGGAGGGCCAGGGCGGCGAGGAGCGCGCCGAAGCGGGCCATGAACAGCCGGCCTGGCGCAGCGCCGTTGCCGAGTGCCAGCCGCAGGGTACCGCGCTCGCGGTCGGCGGCGAAGGCGGAGAAGCCGAGGAGGATCGCGGCCAGGGGCACGATGAGCTGGACGATGTCGGCGACGCTGCCGAGGCCGGCGCGCGCGAGCGGGTTGGCGTCCTGGACCGCCCGGAAGACCGCATCGTTGAACAGGTGGGCCTCGATGCGGACCATGCGGCCGGTATAGGGCTCGATGCCGGGATCCAGGATCGCGAGCGGCGCGGACGGCTTGAACACCCACAGCCCGTAATGATCGGCCGAATGCGGGTTCTTGGCGTCCTGGCCGAGCCAGCGTCCGCGCTCGGCCTGCGCGATCGCTCTCACATCGCCGGCATCGCGCACGGCCTGTCGCCAGGCTCCGGCGAGGGCCACGCCGAGGAGTACCACCAGGACGGCGCCGATCCAGCGCAGGCGGGCGTCGCGCAGGAGCTGACCGAGTTCGGCCCGGACCAGCCTCACGACGCGAGCCGCTCGATGTAGAGGCGCTCCAACGCCGCATGGTCGAGGTGTGCCGGGCTGATCTCCTCGACGATGCGTCCGGTCTGGAGCACGCCGACCCGGTCGGCGACCTCCTTGACCCGGTAGAGGTCGTGGGTCGCCATCAGCACGGTTGTGCCGCGGGCGGCGGCCGCCCGGACCACGGCCGAGAAATCCGCCGACGCGCTCGGATCGAGGCCCGAGGTCGGCTCGTCGAGGAGCAGCAGCCGGGCGCGGCGCGCCAGGGCGATGGCGATGCCGACCTTCTGGCGCATGCCCTTCGAATAGGTCGCGGCCTTGCGCGCGTGCGCCTCGGTCGCGAGACCAGCTTGCGCCAGCAGGCGGTCGGCCGCGTCGCGAGACAGGGCGAGCCCCGCCAGCGTCGTGAAGTAGCGCAGGTTCTCCCGGCCCGAGAGCGTGGGATAGAGCGCCACCTGCTCGGGGATGTAGGCGATGGCCGCCCGCGCCGCGATGGGGGCGGCGCCCGCATCGATTCCACAGACCCGGACCGTCCCGCTCTCCGCTTTCAGGAAACCCAGGATGAGGTTGATGGTCGTGGTCTTGCCGGCCCCGTTGGGGCCGAGCAGGGCGAAGACTTCGCCCGCATGTAACGTCAGGGTCAGGCCGTCGAGGGCCCTGCGACCGCCGAAGGTCATGACGACGTCGCCGATCGCCAGGACCGGTTCGCGCGACTCCAGCATCAGAACCGCACCGAGACGGTGCCGGTGAAGCGTCGCGGTGCGCCGGGATAGACCCGGAACACGTTGAGCGAGCTCTCGTAGATCTCACTGTCGAAGATATTCTCGACGTTGAAGCCGAAGCGGATGTTCTCGTAGCGGTAATACGCCAGCGCGTCGGCGACCACGTAGGCCGGCAGGACGAAACCGGTGCCGCCCGCGTCGCCGGCGCGTTCGCCGACCCCACGCACGCCGCCCCCGATCCCGAGGCCCGCGTAGGGGCCGGACTGGACTTCATAGACGGCGAGCAGGCTGCCGCTGTGCTTGGGGATGTTGATGAGGGGGGCACCCACGGGCAGGACGTTGTCCTTCGTCACTACGGCGTCGGCGTAGACGTAGCCGCCGATGAGGCGCAGCTCCGGCGAGATCTGGCCCGTGGCCGTGAGTTCGAAGCCCTGGCTGCGCACCCCGCCCGCCGCGAGGGAGAAGCCGCTGTTGTTGGGGTCGGGCGTCAGTACGTTCTCACGCTCGATATGGAACGCCGCACCGGTGAGGCCGAGCGCCCCGCCATAGAGGTCGAGCTTGGCGCCGACCTCGTAGCCGATGCCCGTCTCGGGGGCGAACGGCACCCCGCGCGAGGCCGCCGCCGCATCTGGGCCGATGTTCGGCCGGAAGCTCGTGCCGACATTGGTGTAGAGGGCGAGTTCGGGGAGCGGCTGATAGACGAGTCCGGCGCGGGGCGTCGCGGCGGCCCGCGACTGCTCGACGTCGCTGCGCGGAATGCGCTCGCGGAACGACTGCTCGAAGAAATCGAACCGGACGCCGAGCAGCGCCTTCCATTCGGGGCTGAGCGCGATCTGGTCCTGGGCGTAGAGGGCCGTATTGGTCACCCGCTCGAGGTTGTTGCGCGGGATGGTGAGCGGCGGCAGGGGCTGGCCGTAGCGCGGGTTGTAGATGTCGATGGAAAACGGGTTCTGCCGGACGTTCGAGCGCAGATAGACCGTGCGGCTGTCGGTGCTCTCGCGCTCGAAGCCGAGCAGCAGGGTGTGCGCCAGGGGGCCGGTGGCGAAGCGGCCCACCACCTCGGCCTGGCCGATGGCGGTGTCCCAGCGGTAGTCCCGGAAGTTGCGGTCGCGGGCAACGGTGCGATTGTCGGCCGCGATGCTCCGGACCTCGGCGGATTCGCCCTCCAGGGTGCCGGTGTTGAAATGTGCGCCGAGCCGCATCTGCCAATCGGCGTCGAAGCGGTGCTCCAAGCGGACCTGCAGGGTGTTCGAAGTCTGCTCGGTGCTCTGGCCCGGCTCGCCGAGGAAGCGCGAGATCGGCAGGAAGCCGAGCTGCCGGTTGATGGCGATCACGCCCCGGTCGAACACGATGCGGTTGCGCACGAATTCGGTCTCGACGGTGACCTTGGTGTCGGGCGTGATCTGCCAGCTGAGGGACGGCGCCACGAACAGCCGGTCGCCGTCGACGAAATCGCGAAAGCTGTTCTGGCGCCCGCCCGCGAAGTTGAAGCGGTACTGGACCGTCTTGTCCTCGTTGAGGGCGCCGCCGGCATCCACGGTGCCGCGGAACTGCTCGAAGCTGCCCCAGAGGCCGCCCATCTCGACGAAGCGTTCGGCGGTCGGCTGCTTGGTGATGATGTTGACCACGCCGCCCGGATCGCTGCGCCCGAACAGGGCGCCGCCCGCGCCCTTCAGGACCTCGATGCGCTCGACGTTCTGGGTGTCGGGCGGCGGCGGGAACCCTCGGTTGATGGCAAAGCCGTTCTTGAAGATCTCGGACGTGGTCACGCCGCGCACGGCGTAGCTGAAGACCGTCAGGCCGCCGAAGTTGTTCTGCTGGGCGACGCCGGGGGTGTAGTTGAACACCCGGTCGACTCGCGTCGCGGCCAGATCGGTGATGACCTCGCGCGAGGCAACCGTGACGACCTGGGGCACGTCGCGCTGGGGCGTGTCGGTTTTCGTGCTGCTCACGGCGCGGGCCGCGCTGAAGCCCGGCGTCGGTCCGATCAACCCGATGGCGCCTTCCGGCACGTTGAGGCCGATGCCGGCGCCCTCCACCGTGAGCGTCTCCAGGGTGACCGCCGTCTCCTCGGCACGGACCGACGGCGTCAGGGACAGGGCCGCGAGGGCGACGCCGAGGCGCAGGCCGTTTTTCAGGAGCATCGTATCGGGTCTCGAACGGGATGAGCGCCGCTCCAGCCCGTCGCCCGATGACGGGACGCCCCCCGGCACCGGCTCAGGAGCCTGAATGGCGTTTGAAACATTATTACGTTGCGAAGCTTGACCATGCAAGCTGAAACCTTGCACGCCGAAACCAAGCAAGCCGAGTTCGGGCACGGGCTCCGTGTCGCCGGGCCGGTTCTGAGCGGGAACGCTTTCGGGAAAGGGGTGATCGATCGCGGCCATCAACACCATCCAAATGGTTCTGGACGTGTCAGGCCGAGCAGCACGGGCGCGCGCCGACCATGACGGGCCGACGTCGATCATGCGACCCACCGGAGCACCCCGCCCGAGAGACGTTCGTCGCCAAGGCAGGTCTCCTGGCTCACGGATCGACGCCTCTGCCTGGCCTTCCCGGTGCATGGCACCAGTGACCGTTCTCGGCAGCGGCTCACCGCTCACAGTTGCGGGGGCAGCTTCGGCATCGCCCCGATAGGCTCGACCGAATTCCCTCTTAGCTCGCGATCCGAGGACCGCGAGAACCTTGACGGCTGTACGGTTCCATCCGGGTCCGGAGAAGTCAAGGCCGAGCGCCCTCGGCCGCCGATCGGAACGTCACGGCGCGAGACCTGCCGGGCCGAGACACGCAGGATCATGGCGAGCCCCGGCGCCGCGCACACCGAGGACGAAGGCGGCGAGGTCCAGGACGCCAGCCGGCTGTCTTCCTCGAAACCCGCGGATCCGGGGCGGACGATCAATTCAGCTGCCGGAGGAGCCGCCCGAGACCAGGCGCAGACCGGGCGCGGGTCGATTCACGATGGCCTCCCCGACCTTGCGTTCCAACTCGCCGTCCCGGAACGGTTTCTGAACGATACTGTCGGCGCCGACCGCGCCGACCTTCATCAGGGCCGTGGTGTCCGCATAGCCGGTGACGAACAGAATCGGCAGGCTGGGCCAGCGTTTGCGGATCTCGGTGGCGACCTCGGCCCCATTCATGCCCGGCATCGCGAAGTCCAGCACCACGAGATCGACGCAAGGGTCCGCCTCGAGGGACGCCAGTCCCGCGAGGCCCGAGCCCGCCTCGCGCACCGCGTGACCGGCCTCCGCGAGGCGGGTGGTGGTGACCTCGCGCACAGCCGTGTCGTCATCGACGACGAGCAGGACCGATTGTCCGCCCGGCAAGCGGCCAAGCCCGCATGCGGTCATGTGGGGGGCCTCGTGGACGGCGCTCGTTCCGTCCTCGACGCGGGGCAGGTAGACTCGGATCGAGGTCCCCTCCCCGACGATCGTGTCGATGCGGATGCCGCCGCCGGACTGCTTCACGAAGCCGTAGGCCTGGGCGAGCCCGAGCCCCGAACCTTTGCCCACCTCCTTGGTGGTGAAGAACGGCTCGAAGGCGCGCGCCACCACCTCCGGCGGCATGCCCGTTCCCGTGTCGCTGACGGCCACCATCACGTACTCGCCCGGCATCGGCTGCTCGGGGCGCGTCTGGGGGCCGGTGACCGTGACGTTGGCCGTCTCGATGGTCAGACATCCCCCGACCACCATGGCGTCGCGCGCGTTGATGGCGAGGTTGAGGATGACGAGTTCGATCTGGGTCGCATCCACCAAGGCCGGCCATAGGTCGGGCTGCAGGGTCGTCTCGATGCGCACCGCGCCGCCAATGGAGCTCTGGAGCAGGTCGCGCATGGAGGCGACGGTCTGGTTCAGACTGACCGGGGTGGGCTCCAGCCTCTGGCGGCGGGAGAAGGCAAGGAGCTGCGCCGTGAGATTCGCGCCCCGATCCGCCGCTCCCTTCATCATCGCGAGCCGACGCTTCGAGCGCTCGGTCGAGACCTCGCGCCCGAGGAACTCGATGTTGCCCGAGATGACGGTGAGCAGGTTGTTGAAGTCGTGCGCGACACCGCTCGTGAGCTGCCCGACGGCCTCCAGGCGCTGGGCGAGGCGCAGGGCCTCTTCCACCCGCTCGCGCTCGACGATCTGCATCTGCAATTCGGCGTTCGAGGTGGCGAGTTCCCGCGTCCGCTCGGCGATGCGGAGTTCCAGCGTATCGTTGAGCGCCTGAAGCGCGGCCTCCGCCCGACGCTTGTCGGCCTTCGCCTGGGCCTCCGCCAACGCCCGCAGGACGGTGCGTGGAAGACGCTCGAGGCGCTGCTTCGTGATGTAGTCGACGGCGCCGTTCTTCAACGCCTCGACGGCGGTCTCCTCGCCGAGGGTGCCGGACACGAAGACGAACGGCGTGTCCGGGCACTGCTCCCGTGCGACGGCGAGGGCGCTGATGCCGTCGAAGGTCGGCAGGACGAAATCCGCGAGGATCAAGTCATGACGGCCCGGTAGGGCGGCGGCGGCGAAATCGGGGCGGTCCATCACCCGATCGATCACGTAGGGGCGCCCCATGCCGTCGAGGGCGGCCTCCACCAGTTCGGCGTCGAGATCGCTGTCCTCCAGGTGGAGGATGCGGATCGCGTCGTCGGCGTCCATCAGGTGTTCGATGGCCAGCCTCCCTTGTGCGGCGGCGGCTCGTTCAGGACGGCCCAGAACACGCCGAGTTCCTGGATGGCCGAGAAGAATTCGTTGAACCCAACGGGCTTCACCACGAATGCGTTCACCCCGAGGTCGTAGGAGCGCACCACGTCGGTCTCTTCGCGCGAGGAGGTGAGCATCACCACCGGGATGGACCGGGTCTGCGGATCGCCCTTCACCTTGGCCAGGACCTCCAAGCCATCGACCTTGGGCAGCTTCAGGTCGAGCAGGATCACGGCCGGGTCCTGCAACGCCCGGTTCACGTGTGCGCCGCGCCTGTAGACGAAATCGAGGGCCTCCGCCCCGTCCCGGCAAATGACGATTTCGTTGGCGAGCTGACCCGCTTCCAGTGCCGCGAGCGTGAGCTCGATGTCGTTGGGATTGTCTTCGACGAGAAGGATCGGTTTCAGGTTGGCCATCTCTCAGGGTGCCTCGCCCCGCAAGGGCAGCGTGAAGTGGAAGGTCGCGCCCTCGCCGAGCCGGCCCTCGGCCCAGGTCCGGCCGCCATGGCGCTCGACGATGCGGCGCACGTTGGCGAGCCCGATGCCGGTGCCCTCGAACTCCTCGACTCGGTGCAGGCGCTGGAACACGCCGAAGAGCTTGTCGACATAGGTCATGTCGAAGCCGACCCCGTTGTCGCGGACGAAGAAGACGGCCTCGCCGTCTTTTGGGGGAAGCCGTCCGATCTCGATGACCGCCTCGGGTCGGTTCCGGCTGTACTTCAGCGCGTTCGAAAGCAGGTTCTCGATGACGAGGCGCAGCATGAACGGGTCGGCGTAGGCACGGCCCAGGGGCCCGATCTCCCAGCGCACGACGTGTGCGGGCGCCGCATCGCGCAGAACCTTGCGCCGGACCTCCTCAACCAGGGCGTTCATGTCGCCCGATACCCGGTTCAGGGCGTTGCGGCCCATCTGCGAGAAGGCCAACAGGTTGTCCACGAGGGTTCCGGCCGAGAACGCCGCCTCGATGATGGTGTCGACGTAGTGCCGGCCCTTGTCCGACAGGTTGGCGCCCTCGCGCGTCTTCAGGAGGTTCGAGTAGCCGACGATGTGGCGGAACGGGGCCCGCAGGTCGTGGCTGACCGAGTAGGAGAATGCCTCCAGCTCTTTGTTGGAGCGCTGGAGCTCCTCGCTCAGCGCGGCCAGTTCCTCCGCCCGGCGCAGCACGATCCCGAGGACCGAGGCGCGCAGATCCTTGGCCGCCTCGATCTCCGGGACGCTCCAGGGGAGCGCGCGCCCCTTCAGCGTTTCCTTCCAGATCTCGAACGACTTTCGCGGATGCAGGCGGTCGGGGCCGCCCTCCGGATCGGGCGTCGCCGGCTTGACCGGATTGCCGCCCCACTTCACCGTCCGCACCACCTCCGGCCGGAACCAGAGGATGTAGCTCGCGTACTTCTTGGAAACCGAGATCGCGAGCAGGCCGCTGGCCTCGGTGGCGAAAGCCGCGGCCGCCGGCAGAAGCTCCGACAGCGACTCCGTGGCGAAGACCTCCGCCGCATCGCCCTCGACCGAGAGCCAGTCGTACAGGGTCCGGACCTCGGCCTCGGAAGGCGTCGTGCCGATGACGCGGCAATGGTCGCCCGTGACGATGGCGGCTCCCGCCGCGTTCACCAGCGCCAGGACGTCGTCGGGATGCTTCAACAAACCGTCGACGAAGCTGTCCTCCTCGGCCATGAACCCGAGAAGCCGCGCCTGGACCGCCCCGAGCGCCAAGCGCTGCTCGGCCTGGGCGCCCCGCTCGCGGGCGGAGAGTTGCAGGGCGAAGATCTGGGTGAGGACGTCGCAGGCGTTGCGCGCCTGCAGGGGCACCCGGTGCGGGGTGCGGTTGTGGCAGGAGATCAGGCCCCAGAGCGTGTCGTCGACGAGGATCGACACCGACATGGACGCCATCGTGCCCATGTTGCGCATGTACTCGACGTGCACGGGCGAGACGCTGCGCAGGACGGATTGACTGAGATCGAGGGGCGTACCCGCCGGCGTCAGGGGCGGCGTGATCGGGACCGCCGCGTATCCGGCATCCGGGATGATGCGCAGGCGGTTGCGGCGGTAGAGTTCACGCGCCTGGGCCGGGATGTCGGAGGCGGGAAAGCGCAGATCGAGGTAGGACGGCAGGACCCCGTTTCCGTTCTCGGCCAGCACGGTGCCGTGCCAGTCCCGGTCGAAACGGTAGACCAGCGCCCGATCGAAGCCGGTGATGTGCCGGATATCCTCGGCGACGATGTCGCAGAGCTCCTCGATGGAGCGGGCCACCCGCAGACGCTGTACGAAGGCACGCAGCCGTGGCGTCAGGGCATCGAGCCCTTCCTCGACGGAGGCATCCGCCTCTTCGAGTTCGAGCACGACGAGGTCGTCGACCCGGTGCGCCGCGACCTCGTAGGTCTGCCGCGCACCCGCCGGGCCGAGCGTCACCGTGCGCAGGTAGTGGGCCCCGTCCTCGGCCGGCGCAGCGTCGAGGTAACGGCGCACCACCGCGACCAACTCGGGCAGGACAGCATCGAGGCTCGCGCCGGCGACGACCCGAGCCGGCGCGTTCGCACTGGCCTGCGCCACGACGAGGCTCGCTGCGTCCAGGGTCAGCAGGAAGCCGTGGGGCTGCACGCTGCCGACGATGTGGATGGGCTCGCGGTCGCAGGCCGTGAGGTCGATCCTCGGCATCGTGTCCATCCGTGGCTTCAACCGGAACAGTCTCCCGCGATGGCGGCTCGTCGGAGCCGGAGGTTTAGGATCATGTAACACTGCGTAACTTCCCCGCCTACGCGCCAACGCCACGGATCGGTCCGTTTGTGAGGGCTCAAAAGTCACATCCGTGCGATGGGCCCGACCGAGCTCGACCGGGACCGCCATCCGGTCGCTGCGATCGGAGGTTCCGGCTTTCGTGGGAGCACGCGCCGCGCCGCCGCTCCGTCGCAGTCCCGGAAGCGCGCGCAGCGACCATTGACGGCAGCGTCGCGCCATAATAAATGTCGAACATAATTTAAAACGTGCCGGTTCGGTGCGAGGAGGCGGGCATGGATGCGAGATGGGTGCTTGGGCTGAGCGCATTGGCGCTCGCGGCCTGCTCGCCGGCCGAGACCGCCGTGTCTCCGGAGCCACCGCTGGTGCAGACCGTCGCGGTCGTGCCCGGGGTGGGGGGCGTCGCCCGCTACACCGGGGTGATCCGAGCCCGCACCGAGAGCAACCTCAGCTTCCGGGTCGGCGGCAAGATCTTCGAGCGCCTCGTCGATCCGGGCGACCGGGTGACGCGTGGCCAGCCGCTGATGCGCCTCGATCGGACCGACTTCACCCTCGCGCTCAATGCCGCGCGCGCCTCCGTCGAAGCGGCGCGTGCGCAGATGATCAAGGCCCGGGCCGACGAGGAGCGCAGCCGCAAGCTCGTATCGGACGGCTGGACCTCGAAGCAGACCTACGATCAGAACAAGGGTGCCGCCGATTCCGCCATCGCCCAGTTCGCCAATGCGCAGGCCCAGGCCGGCCAGATCGAGAACCAGGCCGGTTATTCCGAGCTCAAGGCCGATGCGGACGGCGTGGTGATGGAGGTACCCTCCGAGCCCGGCCAGGTGGTTGCGGCCGGTCAGACGGTGGTGAGGCTCGCCCGCGACGGATCCCGTGAGGCCGAGGTGTTCCTGCCCGAGGGCAGCCGGCGCCTGGCGCAGGGCGAGGCTTCCGCGACGCTCTATGCGGAGGGTGAGGCGACCTACCCGGCGCGACTGCGCGAGCTGTCGGCCACCGCCGATCCCGCCACACGCACCTACCGGGCGCGGTACATCCTGTCCGGCGGCGGCGAGGACGCGCCGCTCGGTGCCACCGTCACCCTGCAGCTCAAAGCCCTCGATGCGGTCCGTTCCGAGCGGGTGGAAGTTCCCTTGGGCGCGCTGTTCGACCAGGGGCACGGCACGGCGGTCTGGCGCTACGACGCCGCCACCGAGACGGTGCGCCCGCAGGCCGTCAAGGTCGCCCGCATGGGCGAGGAACGCGCGGAGATCGTCACGGGCCTGAGCGCCGGCGACCGGATCGTGGCGCTCGGCGCCCATCTCCTCAAAGCCGACCAGAAGGTGCGCCAAGCGCCTCCGAGCCTGACCGGGGCCGTGCGATGAACGGCCTCAACCTCTCCGCCCTGGCGGTCCGCGAGCGGGCGGTCACCCTGTTCCTGATCATCGCACTCACGGGGGCCGGCTTCTTCGCCTTCGGCAAGCTCGGGCGGGCGGAGGACCCGGCCTTCACCGTCAAGGTCATGACGGTCTCGGCCGCCTGGCCCGGCGCCACGGCGGAAGAGATGCAGCGCCAGGTCGCCGACCCCCTGGAGAAGCGCCTGCAGGAGCTCGTCTACTACGACCGGGCCGAGACCACGGTACGCCCCGGCCTGATGGTGACCAAGGTCATCTTCAAGGACAACATGCCCCCGGCCAAGCTCCAATCGGAGTTCTACCAGACCCGCAAGAAGCTTTCCGACCAGGCCTCCAGCCTGCCGCGTGGGGTGCTCGGGCCTCTGTTCAACGACGAGTTCTCGGACATCTACTTCGCTCTCTACGCCGTGCAGGCCCACGGCCTGCCCCACCGCCAGCTGGTGCTGCGCGCCGAGGACCTGCGCCAGCGTCTGCTCCGCGTGAACGGCGTCGAAAAGATCAACATCCTGGGCGAGCAGGCGCAGAAGATCTTCGTCGAGATCTCCTACCAACGCCTCGCCACCCTCGGCATCACCGGCCAGCAACTCCTGGCGGCGCTCTCCAACCAGAACGACGTGACCCCGGCCGGCTTCGTCGAGGCGGCGGGTCCGCGCGTCTACCTGCGCCTCGACGGGGCCATCGACGGGCTCGACGCGATCCGCGACCTGCCGGTCGCGGCCGGCGACCGCAGCCTCAAGCTCGGCGACATCGCCGAGGTCAAGCGCGGCTACGAGGACCCGAAGAGCTTCGAGATCCGCAACGACGGCGAGCCCGCCCTGATGCTTGGACTCGTGATGAAGCCCGGCTTCAACGGCCTCAAGCTCGGCGCAGCCCTCAACGCCGAGGAGGTGGCGATCCATCACGAGACGCCTCTCGGCATCGGCTTCACCAAGATCACCGATCAGGCCAAGGTCATCGACGACGCGATCCACGAGTTCATGGTCAAGTTCTTCACGGCACTCGGCGTGGTGATCTTCGTGTCCCTGGTGGCGCTCGGCTTCCGGGTCGGCATCGTGGTGGCGCTGGCCGTGCCGCTCACCCTCTCGGCCGTGTTCGTCGTCATGATGGTCACGGGCCGCGACTTCGACCGCATCACCCTCGGTGCGCTCATCATCTCGCTCGGCCTCCTCGTCGACGACGCCATCATCGCCATCGAGATGATGGTGGTGCGCATGGAGGAAGGCGCCGACCGCATCGAGGCGGCGACCCATGCCTGGAGCGCCACGGCCGCGCCGATGCTGACCGGCACCCTGGTCACCATCGCGGGCTTCCTGCCAGTCGGCTTCGCCGCTTCCACGGCGGGCGAGTACGCAGGCAACATCTTCTGGGTGGTGGCCTTCTCGCTGATCATCTCGTGGATCGTGGCCGTGACCTTCACGCCGTATCTCGGCGTCAAGCTGCTGCCGAATATCGAGAAGGTCGAAGGCGGCCACGACGCGATCTACGCCACGAAGAACTACGAGCGCCTGCGCCGCCTCGTGCGCCTGTCCGTCGACCACAAGTGGCTCGCCGCCGGCATCACGGTCGGGCTCTTCGCCCTGGCCGTGGTGGCCATGGGCCGTGTCGAGCAGCAGTTCTTCCCGAATTCCGAACGGCCCGAACTCATCGTCGAGGTGTCCCTGCCGGCCGGTTCGGCCTTCGCCACGACGGAAGCCAGCGTCAAGCGGATCGAGACGGCCGTGCGCGACCTGCCCGAGGCGGGTGAGATCACGAGCTACATCGGCCAGGGCATGCCGCGCTTCGTGCTCTCGTTCGATCCCGAGTTGCCGGACCCCGCCTACGCGCAGATCGTGGTGCAGACCGCCGACGCCGCCGCTCGCGATGCCCTGCGGGGCAAGGTGCGAAAGCTCGTCGAAGAGGGCCGCTTCCCCGAAGCCCGCGTGCGGGTGCAGCAGATCGTGTTCGGGCCGCCCATCCGCTTCCCCGTCGCCTTCCGGGTGGTCGGGCCCGACCTCGACGTCATCCGCGGCATCGCCGCCGAGGTGCGGGAGGTCATGGCGGCGAACGCCAACATGCGCCTCGTCCACCTCGACTGGGGCGACAGGACCCCGAGCCTGCACCTCGCCCTCGACCAGGAGCGCCTGCGCCTGATCGGTCTGACTCCGAAGGAGGCCGGTCAGCAATTGCAGAGCTACCTCAACGGTACGCCCGCCACCCAGGTGCGCGAGAACCTGCGCTCCGTCGATGTCCTGCTGCGCAGCCCCGGCCCCGAGCGGCGCTCCCTCGGCGAGATCGGCGACCTGACCCTGGCGACGAAGGACGGGCGCCAGGTGCCGGTCTCTCAGGTGGCGCGGCTGGAGACCCGCACCGAGGACGCTGTGCTGAAGCGCTACAACCGCGAGACCTACATCCGGGTCCAGGGCGACGTGCTCGACGGCCGTCAGCCCCCGGACATCCACGCCCAGGTCTTCCCCCTGTTGGCACCGATCAAGGCGAAGCTGCCGCCGGGCTACCGCATCGACACGGCGGGTGCGGTGGAGGAGAGCGAGAAGGCGATGCTGTCGCTGGTGGCCGTGTTCCCGATCATGCTGATCGTGACGCTGACCGTCATCATGATCCAGGTGCGCTCGTTCGCCACGATGTTCATGGTGTTCGCCACCGCGCCGCTCGGCCTCGTGGGAGCGGCGCCGACCCTGCTGCTCTTCCACCAGCCCTTCGGCTTCAACGCGATCCTTGGGCTGATCGCGCTGTCGGGCATCCTGATGCGCAACACCCTGATCCTGGTGGACCAGATCCACCACGACCGGGCGGCGGGCCTGTCGAACTACGACGCCATCGTGGAATCCACCGTGCGCCGGGCGCGGCCCGTGATCCTGACGGCGGCGGCGGCCATGCTCGCCTTCATCCCGCTCACCCATTCGGTGTTCTGGGGGGCGCTCGCCTACGTGCTCATCGGCGGGGTCGGCGTCGGCACCCTGCTGACCCTGCTGTTCCTGCCCGCCCTGTACGCCCTGTGGTTCCGGGTCGCGCGGGAGCCGCGCCGCACCGTCGCATCGGGAGGCGTACGAGGCACGATTCAGGCCGAGGCCGCGGGCCCGGCCGGATGAGAACGTGCCCCGATCGGGGGCATACACGGATCGTACGCCGTCGACGGGGCGTGCGGTACGACGACCGGCCTGCAACTCCTGCCCCCTCGTGCAGGCCGGTCGAATGTCGTTCCTCGTCGGCTTCGTGGGGTCGGCCGGGGCAGCCAGCGCTTCGTTAGATGACAGAACGCATTTATATGTCGGGTCGGGTCGTTGAAGGATGAGTGAATGCCGAGAGTTTCGCAGGAGCAGGCCAAGCTGAACCGCCAGCGCGTGGTCGAGGTCGCGGCGGCCCTGTTCCGTGAGCGGGGCCTGCACGGGGTCGGCGTCGCCGACATCATGGCCTCCGCCGGCCTCACCCATGGCGGGTTCTACGGCCAGTTCGCGAACAAGGATGCCCTGGCGGCCGAAGCGTTCGATTCCGCCCTCGCCGAGGATCGGCGCGGGGAGGTGGACGCGATCGTGGCGACTTATCTTTCACTGGCGCACGTCCGCTCCCCTGGAAAGGGCTGCCCCCTCGCGGCCTTGGCGAACGACGTCTCCCGGGAGGCACCGGGCAGCCCCATCCGGGCGCGGTTCACGCAAGGGGTCGAGCGTCTCGCCTCCATCCTGGCGGACCTGACGCCGAAGGCGTCCCGGGAGCGCCGACGGCAACGTGCCTTGGCGACGCTGGCGACGCTCGTCGGGGCCGTCGTCCTCGCCCGCGCCATCGACGACGAGACCCTGGCGAACGACCTGATCCAGGCGGCACAAGCCGCTGCCACGGCCTGAGACGCATCGGCACACGCCCCCGAACTTTCACGAACGTGATCCGGGCCGGGATCTGCCGCACGGGATCGTCCCGCTCGCAGGATTTTCGCGTGCCCTACGGTGCGACGCGGTGCTGAGGCGCGTCCGATCATCGTTCGAGGTCCGAAGCCGGCCGCGTCGACGCCGACCCGCCTCTCTAAAAAACCCCCGTCCCCTGCGTAGCCGTGGCGATGGCCGAACGGTCGGGGGCGGCTCTCGATGCGATCGGGAACGGACCTCGGATCGCCTTCACGACGGACATGTACAGAAGAGGGCCGGGAAACGAAGAAGCCCCGGACCATCGGTCCAGGGCTTCTCAGCTAAGTCGTTCGCACGACTAAGAAACTTGGTAGCGAGGGAGAGATTTGAACTCCCGACACAAGGATTATGATTCCTCTGCTCTAACCAACTGAGCTACCCCGCCAAGTCACCGCCACTGCGGGAATTCCGCTGCGGCGGCGAGATCGGCGGAATAGGAAATCCGCCTTGCGGTGTCAACGGGGTTTCGACGGGCAAACCGCCGGAACCCGGTGGTCAGAGCTGGGTGCCGAGGATTTCGGCGACCTGCGGAATGTCCTTGTCGCCGCGGCCCGAGAGATTGAGGACCATGAGATGGTCGGCCGGCTTCGTCGGCGCGATCTCGAACACCTTGGAGAGGGCGTGGGCCGGTTCCAGGGCCGGAATGATACCTTCCAGCAGCGAACACAGCTTGAACGCCTCCAGGGTCTCCTCGTCCGTGGCCGAGAGATAGGTGACGCGCTTGGCCTCGTGCAGCCAAGCGTGCTCGGGGCCGATGCCCGGGTAATCGAGACCGGCCGAGATCGAGTGCGCGTCGGCGATCTGACCGTCCCCGTCCTGGAGCAGATAGGTCCGGTTGCCGTGCAGCACGCCCGGCTTGCCGCCCGACAGGGAGGCCGCATGGAGGCCCGAGGCGATGCCATGGCCGGCGGCTTCGACGCCGTAGATCTCGACGCTCGAATCGTCGAGGAACGGGTGGAACAGGCCCATGGCGTTGGAGCCGCCACCTATGCAGGCGATGAGCGAATCGGGCAGGCGCCCTTCCATCTCCAACATCTGCTCTTTCGTCTCGCGGCCGATGATCGACTGGAAGTCGCGCACCATGGCGGGATACGGATGCGGGCCGGCGACGGTGCCGATGCAGTAGAACGTATCGGCGACGTTGGTGACCCAGTCGCGCAGGGCCTCGTTCATGGCGTCCTTGAGGGTCCTGGTGCCGGACTGGACCGGGATCACCTCGGCGCCGAGCATCTTCATGCGGAAGACGTTGGGGGCCTGACGCGCCACATCGACGGCACCCATGTAGACCACGCACTTGAGGCCGAAGCGGGCGCAGAGCGTCGCGGTCGCGACGCCGTGCTGGCCCGCCCCCGTCTCGGCGATGATGCGTGGCTTGCCCATGCGGCGCGCCAGCATGATCTGGCCGAGCACGTTGTTCACCTTGTGCGAGCCGGTGTGGTTCAGTTCCTCGCGCTTGAAGAACACCCGGGCGCCATGGCCGGAGGGCGCTTTCGCGCGCAGGTGTTCGGTCAAGCGCTCGGCCTCGTAGAGGGGGCTCGGGCGGCCGACGTAATGGGTCAGATGGCTGTCCATCTCGGCCTGGAACGCCGGATCGGCCTTAGCCGCTTCGTAGGCCGCCTCCAGATCGAGGATCAGCGGCATCAGCGTCTCGGCCACGAAGCGTCCGCCGAAGATGCCGAAGCGGCCACGCTCGTCCGGGCCGTTGCGGAACGAGTTCGGAGGGGGAGCGAGGGTCACGGGCGGCGTCCTTGGATGACTTTGCGTGCGGCCTGGGGTTGGGCGGCCAGGGCAGATGCGACGACGGAACGGATGGTCCACTCCATGGAGCGGTCTCGGCCATGCCGTTCGCCTGCGGCGAGACAAGCGCCTGATCTAGACCTGCATAGGGGGGGCGACAATGCGGCCAACCCGCCGTTTCCCGAATTCGGACGCTGGATGTCAGGCCGCCGCTACCGTGCAGCGAGCGCGCGCAGCGGCGATGAAGGCGGCGATTCGCACCGGATCCTTCTCTCCGGGGCGGTTCTCGACACCGGACGAGACGTCGACGGCGCGAAGACCCGTGCGGGCGAGGGCAGCGCCGACGGTCTCGGGGGTGAGGCCGCCCGACAGCATGGTGCCTTCCGGCAGGAGAGCGCCGGAAAGGAGGTCCCAATCGAAGGCGTGGCCGTTGCCGCCCGGCAGGGCCGCGCCGAGGGGCGCCTTGGCGTCGAGGAGGAGGCGGTCGGCCACGTCCGCGTAAGTCTGGACTGCCGAGAGGTCGGCCCGCGTCGCGATGCCGAGCGCCTTCATCACCGGGCGTCCGGACAGGTGGCGGATGGCGGCGACGCGCTCCGGCGTCTCGCGCCCGTGGAGCTGAACCCAGTCGGGATCGGTGGCGGCGACCACGGCGGCGAGGAGCGCATCGTCGGGATCGACGAGGAGGACCACGCGCTGCGCCCGGCCCCGGGCCCGCTCCGACAGGTCACTGGCCACAGCGAGGTCGACGTGGCGCGGGCTCCTCCGGAAATGGACGAAGCCGACGAGGTCGGCGCCGGCGTCGAGGGCTGCCCCGAGGGTCGGCCCGGTGCTCAGTCCGCAGATCTTGATGGCGATAGCGGACATCGGGTTCTCAGCGCGGGGCCGGCAGGGCGACGCGGTCGGAGGGGCCGCGCGACAGGCCGTGGAGCCCCTCCCCGACCGGATTCGGCGCGGCGGTGCGCAGGCGGGCCGTCTCGCCTTCGAGGCGGCGGATCTCGCGGCGGCGCTCGGCGCTGGTGCGCCGGGTGCCCGACTGGCCGAGCCAGGCGCCGCAGCCGCCGAGGAGCACGCCGAGCCCGACGGCGATGAACAGGATCACGTACAGCGGCAGGGTCACGCTGAAGACCGGCATGTCCGGCGAGAACGGATCGAACGACAGGCGCACGGCGTCCCTGTTCGCCACCGCCAGGGCGACGACGACGACCGCCACCGGGAGCAGGACCAAACCCTTGAAGAAGCGGATCATCGAAGCACTCCGATCGAATCTGTAGTCCGGCGGTTCACGAGGCGGCGGCGGTGGCCGCCTCCTCGCCGATGCCGGCCTCGTTGAGGCGCAGGCGCATCTCCTTGCCGGTCTTGAACACCGGGATGGCCTTCTCGGAGACGGCAACGGCCGCACCCGTGCGCGGGTTGCGCCCGCGCCGTGCATCCCGTCGCTTCACCGAGAACGCCCCGAAGCCGCGCAACTCGACCCGGTCGCCCCGGGCGAGGGCATCCGCGATGGTGTCGAGGATCGCGTTGACCAGGGTCTCGACGTCGCGCTGGTAGAGGTGGGGGTTCTGCTCGGCGATCCTGAGCACGAGCTCCGATTTGATCATGCTGCGGCCTTCACGACGTCATGAACGGTTTCAGCGGGCGGCTTCGGCGGGGCTGGGCCGCCAAACGGCCAGGAGCCCGCCCTGCGCCGCGCCCGCCGTCTCGTCGCCGATCAGGCGGAGATGTGCGGCGAGCCCGTCCAGGCCCACGAGATCGGCGCCGAGGCCGAGCGCCGACCAAATCTGGAAGTCGCTCTTGGCCTTCGGCTTCCAATCCAGCACTGGCAGGTTCTTGGCGACGCCCCGCTCGGATTCGAGCCAGGCGATGGCCTGGCGCTCGCCGCCGATCCCATCGACGAGCTTCAGGGGGACGCTCTGGCGCCCGCTGAACACCCGCCCGTCGGAGACGGTGGCGAGTTCGCGGTCGTTCATCTTGCGGCGCTCGGACACGAGTCCCTTGAACCAGGCGTAGGTGTCGCCGACCACGGCAGCGAGGGCCGCGCGCGCCTCCGGCGAAGTCGGAGTGAAGCCCGACGGCTCGGCCTTGAGGGGCGAGGATTTCACCGATTCGACCTTCACCCCGACCTTGTCGAGGAGGCCGGACAGGTCCGGATACTGGAACAGGACGCCGATGGAGCCGACGAGCGCCGTCTCCCGCGCGACGATGTGGTCGGCCGCGATGGCGGCGATGTAGGCGCCGGATGCGGCAGTGCCGTCGACGAAGGCCACCATGGGCTTCTTCTCGGCGAGCGCGCGCAGGTTGCGGTAGAGTTCCTCCGAGCCGGTGGTGGTGCCGCCGGGCGAGGAGATCGAAACCACCACGCCCTGGACCGCACCAGCGTCGCGCACGCGCTCGATGAGCTTGGTGGTGGCCTCGGCGCCGGCGATGAAGCCGCCGATGGAGATGCGCGCGATCTGGGGTTTGACCGCTCCGAAGCCGAGGGGTTCGGTGCCGCTGCGGATGCGCAGACCCACCGCGCCGACGGCGAGAACGAGACCGCCGATCCCCACCACCCGCCATAGGGAAAGCTTACGGCGCAGGCGCCTGCGATCGATCAGGAGTTCGGCGTCAGCGGCCATGCGATGGTTCGCTCCCTCGCGCACCGACCGTTCCCGGCCGTGATGGGTTGTCCGGGCTTCGCGCCGCCCGGCTTCGCCGCGGTTCGCGGCAGTGCCCAGGACCCTGTGCCATCCGTCGCCGGATGGACTCAAGCCCTTGCCCCGCCTCGCATCCTCGGCGTGGGTGTTCTAGCCTTGCCCGCCACGGACCGGCAAGAGGGGGCGGGCGGCGGAAGCGGGCGGAATTCGCAAGTCCTCGCAGCCCGGACAAGTCATCTCCAGCAAGTCTTCGCGGTGCGGGATGCCAGTTCTCGCACGGATATCGCGCCGCCAGACGCAAAAACGCCCGCGCGAGGTTTGATCCCCGCACGGGCGTCTTCAGTTCAGGGCCCCGGGAGCCATCGTGGATCCCGGGGTGTCGCGCCGGGACGATTAATCCTGGGCGTCGTCCTTGTCGTCGCTGGTGCGGGCCTTCTTGAAGGCCGCGCCCAGGATCTCGCCCAGCGAGGCGCCGGAATCGGCGGAGCCGAACTGCGCCATCGCCTCCTTCTCCTCGGCCATTTCGAGGGCCTTGATGGAGAGCTGGACCCGGCGCGCCTTGCGGTCGAACTGGATCACGCGGGCGTCGAACTTCTCGCCGGCGGCGAAGCGCTCGGGGCGCTGGTCGCCGCGGTCGCGGGCGAGCTCGGCCCGGCGGATGAAGGTGGTGAGGTCGGTGTCGACGATCTTCACGTCGACGCCCGAATCCTTCACTTCCGTCACTTCGCAGGTCACGATCTGACCCTTCTTGAGCTCACCGGCCTCCGTGAAGGGGTCGCCGCCGAGCTGCTTCACGCCCAGCGAGATGCGCTCCTTCTCGACATCGACGTCGAGAACCTGGGCGCGCAGCATGTCGCCCTTCTTGAACTCCTCGATGACCTGCTCGCCGGGACGGTTCCAGTCGAGATCCGACAGGTGGACCATGCCGTCGACATCGCCGTCGAGGCCGATGAACAGGCCGAACTCGGTCTTGTTCTTGACCTCGCCCTCGACCTCGGAGCCGACCGGATGCTGCTCGGCGAAGGCCTCCCAGGGGTTCTGGAGGGTCTGCTTGAGGCCGAGCGAGATGCGACGCTTGACCGGATCGACCTCGAGGATCTGAACTTCCACTTCCTGGGAGGTGGAGACGATCTTGCCCGGGTGGACGTTCTTCTTCGTCCAGGACATCTCGGAGACGTGGATCAGGCCCTCGATCCCCGGCTCCAGCTCCACGAAGGCGCCGTAGTCGGTGATGTTGGTGACACGGCCCTTGAGCTTGGCGTCGACGGGGTAGCGCTGGGCGATGCCCTCCCACGGATCGGCGAGCAGCTGCTTGATGCCGAGCGAGATGCGGTGGGTCTCGTGGTTGATCTTGATGATCTTGACCTTGACCGTCTGGCCGATGGTCACGACCTCGGACGGATGGTTCACGCGGCGCCACGCCATGTCGGTGACGTGAAGCAGGCCGTCGATGCCGCCCAGATCCACGAACGCACCGTACTCGGTGATGTTCTTGACGACGCCGTCGATGACCTGACCCTCTTCGAGGTTGGCCACGAGCTCGGAGCGCTGCTCGGCGCGGCTCTCCTCGAGGACGGTGCGGCGCGACACGACGATGTTGCCGCGGCGGCGATCCATCTTGAGGATCTGGAACGGCTGGGGCGTGCCGAGCAGGGGCGTGACGTCGCGCACGGGGCGGATGTCGACCTGGCTGCGCGGCAGGAACGCCACGGCGCCGTCGAGGTCGACGGTGTAGCCGCCCTTGACCTGGTTGAAGATGGCGCCGGTGACGCGCTCGTTGGCCTCGAACGCCTTCTCGAGCTTGACCCAGCTCTCCTCGCGGCGCGCCTTGTCGCGCGAGATGACGGCCTCGCCCAGCGCGTTCTCGATGCGGTCGACGTAGACCTCGACCTCATCGCCGACGGCGAGATCGCCTTCGCGGCCGGGGCCGTTGAATTCCTTGAGGGCGACACGGCCTTCCGTCTTGGCGCCGATGTCGATGACGGCCACGTCCTTCTCGATCGCGACGACGCGACCCTTGACGACGGACCCTTCGGTGATCTCGTGCTCGAGGAAGCTCTCCTCGAGGAGAGCCGCGAAATCGTCGCGGCTCGGGTTACGCTGCAGGGCGTTACCAGCGGTCATTCTGTCTCCTGACAGGCCTCATCGGAGGCCGGCGTCGGCGGTTCGTGTGACGGGGCACCCTCGGCGATCGCCGCCCGCGATCCCCGGGGGACCGGACGGGCTCACCCCCCGGAAGGAGGGCCGACGCATTCTGAAACGATGGTCGAGGGCCATTCTCCAACGGGACGGAGCGACGCGAAACACGCCCACGCCTCGTCGATTCCAATCGAAGAACGGCGGTTCCATACCGGATCGCGCCGCTTTCGGCAATATGACGCGCGATGAGGTTCGGCGCGGCCATCACGCCGGAGGCCGGCCAGGGCGGCGCGTGTTGCGCAGCCAGACCGCCGAGGCAACGGCCAGGGGTTCGAGGGGCAGCACCACCGGTCCGTGTCGCTTGCCCAGCAATTCGATGCCGGTGAAACGGACTTCGAGAATGGCGAGCCAGACGCCGAACGGAAAGGTGGCATCGGTCCCTTCCAGCGGGCCGAAGCACTCCTCGAATGCAAGTGGATCCACCATGATCTGGTCGTAGCGTGACAGGTGATCCGCCATGGAGACTTTGGAACGGAACAGCACCCGGTCGCGGTGGAACGACGAGAAGCATGGCTCGAATTCGGTCAGCGTCACCCAGAGCTTGCCCCCGATGCGCAGATAGGGCGGGTTCGGGCCGGCATCGCCAAAATTCGCCGGGCTCCACCCGGCTTCGGCCATGAGAGATTCTGCGAGGGTCACGGGTTCGGAAGCCAAGAGGTCGGGCACCGATGAGGTCTGGTCAGACGACAGGGTCAAGTCCGTCAGGCCCACTGGATCGGCGACCGTTCCCATCTCATGTCCGGTACCCAACGCGATCATCGTGATCCCCGGAAAATGCTGCCTCGGGCAACGAGGGTCGGCAATATTGCGCATTTTCTTGGATTTGGCGACCTGGGATCAGTCGCTATGTCTCATTATCGTTCCGTTCGACGCCATCCTGAGGGCAACACCGAAGCCCGGACGAAAAAATCCGCACCGGAGCTCCGGTGCGGATCGGGTTCGTCCAGATCTGACGGCGAGAATCAGTCCTCGTCGTCATCCGTGTCGGTGTTGCGCATGCCCTTGAGCTTGGCGAACACGGAATCGGCGTTGAGCTTCTCGTCGCGCACGGAGCGGTGATGCTCGTCGGTCTCGGTGTAGTCCGTCGCCGTCGAGACTTCCGTCGGCAGCAGCGTGGCGCCACCGTCCGTCGGCAGCACGGCGGGCCGATCCTTGGCCGAACGCTGGACTTCGAAGTCGAGGTCGATCTGCGTGCACAGACCGAGGGTCACCGGGTCCATGGGCTGGAGCGAGGCCGAGTTCCAGTGCGTGCGCTCGCGGATCTGCTGGATCGTCGACTTGGTGGTACCGACGAGTCGGATGACCTGCGCGTCCTTGAGCTCGGGGTGGTTGCGCAGGAGCCAGAGGATGGCGTTGGGGCGGTCCTGGCGGCGCGAGAGCGGGGTGTAGCGCGGACCCTTGGTGGTGCGCTTGACCTCGGGCAGCTTCACCTTCGAGACGGCGACCTTGAGCTTGTAGTTCGGCACCCGCTGGGCGCGCTCGATCTCGTCGCGGGTGAGCTGGCCCGTGGTGATCGGGTCGAGACCCTTGATGCCGGCCGCGACCTCGCCATCGGCGATGCCCTTCACCTCGAGGGGGTGCAGCTTGCAGAATTCAGCGATCTGCTCGAAGGCCAGGGAGGTGTTCTCCACCAGCCACACGGCTGTGGCCTTCGGCATCAACGGGCCTTGGGTCATCGGGCAACTCCAACGGTTGGGGCGGGACGGGCGTCGGGGCGCCGCCGACGTGGCGCCGCTCGCTCCGGCCTGGGACTGGCCGGCAGCATCCCGTCTCAACGCTGCAATAGGGGAGTTGCGTCTATACAGGTTGCGGAGGGGGATGCGCAATTGCGATCGCGCGCATCCCGTCCCGCTCAGCACGGTATCAGGTGAACAGGCTGGACACGCTCGATTCCGTCGCGGTCCGGCCGATGGCCTCGCCCAGCAGCGGCGCGATGGTGGCGACCCGGATGTTGCGCGCGAGCTTGACCGCCTGCGTAGGCTGGATCGAATCGGTGATGACCAGCTCCTTCATCCGCGAGGCGGCGATGCGCGAGACCGCGCCGCCCGAGAGCACCCCGTGGGTGATGTAGGCCGACACGTCCTTGGCACCGGCGTTGAGCAGGGCCTCGGCGGCGTTCACCAGGGTGCCGCCGGAATCGACGATGTCGTCGACGAGGATGCAGGACCGACCCTCGACCTCACCGATGATGTTCATCACCTCAGATTCACCGGGGCGCTCGCGGCGCTTGTCGACGATGGCGAGCGTCGCGTCGATGCGCTTGGCGATGGCGCGGGCGCGCACCACGCCGCCGACGTCGGGCGAGACCACCATCCAGTCCTTGGGGTCGAGCCGCTCCTTGATGTCGCGCACCTTCACGGGGGCGGCGAACAGATTGTCGGTGGGGATGTCGAAGAAGCCCTGGATCTGGCCGGCATGCAGATCGAGGGTCATGACGCGGTCGGCACCGGCCTCGGTGATGAGGTTGGCGACGAGCTTGGCCGAGATTGGGGTCCTGCCCGAGGTGCGCCGGTCCTGGCGGGCATAGCCGAAATACGGGATCACCGCCGTGATGCGCCGGGCCGAGGAGCGTCGGGCCGCATCGATCATGATGAGCAGTTCCATCAGATGATCGTTGGCCGGAAACGACGTGGACTGGACGATGAAGACATCCTCGCCGCGGACGTTCTCCTGCAGTTCGACGAAGATTTCCATGTCGGCGAAGCGCCGGACCATGCATTTCGCCAGCGGCAGCTCGAGGTAGGCCGCGATGGCCTCGGCGAGCGGGCGGCTGGCATTGCCGGCGATGATCTTGATCGATGACGTCATGCCGGGGTCTTCATCTCGCGATCCTTCGCCCGCCGAGCCGTCCAACCAGGGTCACGAACCAAATCGTAGAAACCCGGAGCGGTTTGTCGGGCCGGTCCATACCAGCCGACGGGGGGGCGTCACAATGCCTTCACGCACTCTGCCCCTGCGCCCTGCACAGATCAGGGCTCGAGCAGCCGGTGCAGGTGCACGATGAAGTAGCGCGTCTCGGCGCTGTCGACCGTGGATTGCGCCTTGGCCTTCCAGGCGCTCTGGGCGGACGCGTAGTCGGGATAGATGCCGACGATATCGAGGTCCTTCACCTCGCGAAAGTTCACGCCGTCGAGGCTTTCCAGTTGCCCACCGAAGACCAGGTGCAGTTTCTGGGCGCTGTCGATCGTGGTTGTCATCGCGGCTCCTTCGTATCGTGCGGCCTGCCTTGGGGGCTGGCTCAGGCATGCGCCGTGCCGCGGTTCGCAAACGCGGCCCCGTTCGTCAACCCACGGGCGGGCAGGCGTGCGCGGCACAGCCGGGGCCGTTCGCGAGGCCGAGCCTTCAGCCTTCGAACAGGGAGCCCTGGACGAGGGCCTTGGCCGCCGCTTTCCGTGGGGCGCGCTTGGGACGCGCCGGTGCCGGAACGCCCTCCCCGCCCGATGCGGCGACGGTCTCGGCCCGCGCCGCCAGGGTGCCATCGGCGAATTCCAGGGTGAAGCGCTCGGCCGCCGACGCGGCCACGGTGCTGCGCAGGGCCGCGCCCGACCCGTCGCGAACCAGGGCGAAGCCGCGCGCCAGGACGGCGCGATAGCTCAGAGAAGCGAGGAGGCTCGCCAGGGTCCCGAGGCGGTCGCGGCGGCGCTCCGTGAGTCGGCCGCCGGCCCGGTCGAGGCGGCCCTGGAGGGCATCGAGCCGGTCGCGGCGCCGTGCGCCCTCGGCATCGGCTCGGGCTAAAGTGGCGTCGCGCGCCACGACGAGGCGGCGGCCGAGATAGGCCAGGGCTTCGCCCCTGTGGCGGGTGCCATGGCGGAGCGCCGCGCCCGGCCGGTCACCGATGCGGGCCAGACGTCCCCGTGCGGTGGCGAGCGCGAGGGTCGGCGGATGCCGTACGAAGCGCTCGACGAGGCGTGACACTCTCAAACGATGCACGCGGGCATTGCCGGCCAGCGCCGGCCCCAGACGGGCCTCGGCGAGGTCGAGGCGCTGGCGCTTGACCGCCAGGAAGGTGTCGACCCCAGGCATCGCCCGGACGAGGGCGCGCAGATCGCTGCCCTCCCGGTCGAGCTTGCGCTCGACGGCCTCGCGCTGTCGCCGAGCGAGGTCGGTCACCTCGGCCATGAGGTCCGCGCGCACCGGCACCGCCATTTCGGCGGCTCCCGTGGGAGTCGGCGCCCGCCGGTCGGAGACGAAGTCGATGAGGGTGGTGTCGGTCTCGTGGCCCACCGCGGAGATCAGTGGGATGACCGAGTCCGCAGCGGCACGCACCACCACTTCCTCGTTGAAGGCCCACAGATCCTCGATGGAGCCGCCGCCGCGTGCCACGATGAGCACGTCGGGGCGTGGGATCGCCCCACCGGGGAGAAGCGCGTTGAAGCCCCGGATTGCGGTGGCGATCTCGTCGGCCGCCCCCTCCCCCTGCACCCGCACGGGCCAGACGAGGACTGGACGGGGGAAGCGGTCGGCGAGGCGGTGGAGGATATCGCGGATGACCGCCCCCGTGGGCGAAGTCACCACGCCGACGACGCGCGGCAGGTAGGGAATCGGCCGTTTGCGCTCGGCCGCGAACAGACCCTCGGCGGCGAGCACGCGCTTGCGCTCCTCCAGCAACGCCATCCAGGCGCCGATGCCCGCTGGCTCCAGGGTCTCGATGACGATCTGGTACGAGGATTTGCCCGGAAACGTCGTGATCCGGCCCGTGGCGACGACCTCCAACCCCTCCTGCGGCTTCTGGCGAAGGCGGGCGAACGTGCCCTTCCACACCACCGCATCGATGCGGGCGGTGCCATCCTTCAGCGAGAAATAGGCGTGGCCCGAGCCGTGCTGGCCGCGAAAGCCCGATATCTCACCTCGTAGGCGGACATGGCCGAAGGCGTCTTCCAAGGTCCGCTTCAGGGCCGAGGCAAGGTCGCCGACAGACCATTCGGGGACGTTCGAGACGGGCACGCCGGATCTCGGAACGACGGAAGGCGGGGGAGGAACGGCCATAGCGGCGAACGCTAGTGTGGGGCGCCGTGCAGGTAAAGGGCGGCACCCTGAGGGCGTTCGAGCGTCAGGCCGCTCTGAGGTCGATTATAGTAAGATAGAGAGAAGCAGGGCGACGCAAGCGGTGGGGAAAGCGCCGACGGCCAAGGCCCAGTACCAGCTCGGTGCGCTGTGTGAACGGCGATTGTCGTTGCACGCCCGCATCGGCATCCGCCCGCTGACCACATACCGCGCGGCATTGATGCCCTGGAATCTGGGCGAAGCCATCGAATAAGAGACGGATTTGCGACATCCTGGCATGATCCATCTAGAACTCGGGAACGGGCACCGGGTTCCCAATGTCCTGTCGAGAAGATCGGGTTGGGCGTGCGTTGGGGCTCCATCCCGTGCAAAGCCGCGCGGACTGTCCGAATCCGCCTTTTCAAGGGCGCTCTTTTGGGGAAGAGCTTGGCCCATGAACATCCTCCTCATCGGCTCCGGGGGGCGCGAGCATGCCCTCGCCTACGCGCTGACCAAGAGCCCGCTCTGCGAGCGTCTGTTTTCCGCGCCGGGCAATCCCGGAACCGCGGCGTTCGGTCAGAATCGACCGGACCTCGACGTCGCCGACCACTCCGCCGTCCAGGCGTTCTGTGCGCAGAACACCATCGGCCTCGTGGTGATCGGACCCGAGGTGCCCCTCGTGGCCGGCCTCGTGGACGACCTCGCCGCGGCCGGCATCCGCGCGTTCGGTCCGACGAAGGCCGCCGCCCAACTCGAGGGCTCGAAGGGCTTCACCAAGGATCTGTGCGCCGCGTACGGCATTCCCACCGCTGCCTTCGCGCGCTTCACGAATCGTGATGCCGCCCTCGCCTACCTTGCCGAGCGCGGTGCGCCCATCGTGGTGAAGGCCGATGGCCTCGCCGCCGGCAAGGGCGTCGTGGTGGCCGAGACCCTCGATCAGGCCGAGGCCGCCGTGCGGGCCATGCTGACCGAGCCCGGCGCCGAAATCGTCATCGAGGAGTGCCTGTTCGGCGAGGAGGCAAGCTTCTTCGCCCTGTGCGACGGAACGCGCGCCGTCCCCATCGGTACGGCCCAGGACCACAAGCGGGTGTTCGACGGGGATCGCGGTCCCAACACCGGCGGCATGGGCGCGTACTCGCCCGCCACCATCCTCACCCCCGCCCTGGAGCGGACGGTGATGGAGACCATCATCGCGCCGACCCTCGCCGGCATGCGCGCTCGTGGAACGCCGTTCACCGGCATCCTCTATGCCGGCCTCATGCTCACGGTCGATGGGCCGAAACTCATCGAGTACAACACCCGCTTCGGCGATCCCGAGGCGCAGGTGCTGATGCCGCGCCTCGCCGGAGACCTCCTCCCGGCCCTGATCGCGGCCTGCGACGGCAACGTGTCCGGCGTCGATCTCCCGTTCGACGAAAGTCGCGCGGCGCTGACCGTGGTGATGGCGGCGGCCGGTTATCCCGGCGCGGTGATGCGCGGCTCGGTGATCCGGGGGGTCGACGCGGCGGATGCGAGCGACGACGTCATCGTGTTCCAGGCCGGCACCCGCATCGAGAACGGGCAGCTGCTCGCCGATGGCGGACGCGTGCTCACCGTGACGGCCCTGGGGGCCAGTATGATGGAAGCCCAGGCCCGCGCTTACACGGCCATCGCCCGGATCGACTGGCCGGAAGGGTTCTGCCGCCGGGACATCGGCCGCCGCGCCGTGGCCCGCGAGGTCGCCGGCGGGGGGATCTGAAGCGCTGTCCTTCGTCCGTTTGAGGGCAACGCTCCAAATTCCCGTCGTTGTCGCGACTTTCGCCGAAGGCCGGTCTCAGCATTTCGGGGCGATGCTCTGGCGTTCGCCTCGCGGAGCGTAGCCATCCGGTTCGGGCCGGGGAGGCCAAAGGCTCGGCGGTGACCTATCTCGGGAGGCACGGAGCCCCAACCTCGAGCGCAAAGGCATCAGCATGGATACATCGGCAGGCCATGGCCGATACGGCTACAGCGCGCTGCCCGATCGGCCGGTCTACGACTGGCCGGGGGGCAAGCGCTTGGCCGTGTACGTCGCCCTCAACCTCGAAACCTTTGATTTCGGATCTGGGCTCGGCGCCGAGCTCGCGCCCGGAGGCCCCCAACCGGACGTGCTGAACTACGCTTGGCGCGATTGGGGAAACCGCGTCGGCGCGTGGCGGATGAAGGCGATGCTCGACAGTCTCGCCCTGTCGGCGAGCGTGCTCGTCAACAGTCGGCTCTATGCGGATTGCCCGGGACTCATCGAAGCGTTCCGGGCCCGTGGCGACGAGATCGTCGGCCACGGCCGCACCAATGCCGAGCGTCAGGGCACCCTAGACGAGGCCGCCGAGCGGCACCTCATCGCCGAGGCGACGGAGATCCTCGCCCGGCACGAGGGCGAGCCGCCGGCTGGTTGGCTCGGCCCCTGGATCTCGCAATCGCGGGTGACGCCGGATCTCCTGGCCGAGGCCGGGTACCGCTACCTTCTCGACTGGGCGCATGACGATCAGCCGGTGTGGTTCGCGACGCGCGGAGGGCGGCGCATCCTCTCGGTGCCTTATCCGCAGGAACTGAACGATATCCCGGCCGTCGTCGCCCGCAAGGACACCGGCCGTCAGTTCGCGGAAGCCCTCGTCGACGGCTTCGACGAGATGCTGGTCCAGTCTCGGGATGCCCCCCTGGTCATGGGGATCGCATTGCATCCCTACATCGTCGGCCAGCCACACCGCCTGAAGCCCTTGCGTGCGGCCCTGGAGCACATCGCGGCGCACCGGGACGCGGTCTGGCTCACCACCGCCGGTGCCATCGCCGACCATGTTTACGCGATGGCCGACGGGGCGCCCGCCGTGAACGAATAACGCGTTTCGCGACCCCCAAACAGCGACACCCCGAGGATTTCTCCTCGGGGTGTCGCCTCGACGAAAGCGGCCAGATGATCGGGGCTGGGGACGCTCAGGCCGAACCTGAAGGTCCCGCAGGTCCTAGTACGAGCCGAACTTGTAGTTCAGGCCGGCGCGGACGACGGCGAACTCGGTGCCGGAGTTGCGGCCGGCGAAGCCGGGCTGACGGTAGACGACGTTGTTGGTGTCGACGGCGTAGACGCCGGCATTGCGGTTGTTCTGGTCGAGGTTGACGTACAGGCCTTCGACCTTGAACGTCACGGCCGAGGACTTGAAGAAGTTGAAGAACGAGTCCGTGGGGAGCGCGTATTCGATGCCACCGCCGGCGGCCCAGCCGGTGCGGAAGCTGTCGTTGCCGCGGAAGCCGCCGAAGGAGCGCTCCTCGCTGCCGGCGCCGTAGGCGAAGCCGCCGGTGCCGTACACGAGGGTGCGGTCGAAGGCGTAGCCGAGGCGGCCGCGGACGGTGCCGAAGTAGTCGAGGCTGGCGGTGCCGCGGGGATCGACGAAGGTGACGCCGGCGACGGGGGCGAAGCCGGGGGTCAGGACGAAGTTGTTCCGGCTACGGCCGAAGTCGACGTACTGGGCGTCGGCTTCGATACCGACGACCACGCCCGAGCCCGGGGTGAACTGGTAGTTGTAGCCGATCTGACCACCGCCGGTGAAACCTTCGTTCGAACGGTCGGAGTAGGCGACCTGCGAGGGGCCACCGGCGCCGGCGAGACCAGCGGCGCCGCCGCGGACCAGGTTCGGGAACACGTTGTTGTAGACGTTGGTGTCGCGGTTGGAGGCGTCGAAGCCGTAACCGGCGTTGAAACCGGCGTAGAAGCCCGTCCAGGTGAACACCGGCACCGGCACGAACACCGGCGGAGCCGCACGGCGCGGAAGGTCGGCGGTGCTGGCGAGGAAGAGCGTCTTGAACATTGTGTGACTGCCAGAAAAGCTGAGGCGCACTCTCGGTGCGGCGTGACCTGGGCTTAGCAAGGCTTGGCACGACGCTTCTAGTGTATTTCGGCAACACCGAGATTAGATCGCATCATCAATGGAAAAGACCAGTCCTTTACTTTGTGTTTACATTAATTGTTTGAGTGGAGGCGATAACGCAGGGTTTGCCATTCGGTTCCCCGATAGGGTCGCTTTTTTAGGATTTGCCCGAATGGCCCGGGTGATCACGCGAGCCTCAGCGCGGCGCGAACACCGTGATGTTGCTGTTGAGTTGATAGGCGGGGGCGGGCGGCGTGTTGACGAACCGCAGGCGGATAGGACTTTCGCCGAGGATCGCTCCGAAGGCCGGTGTGACGGAGATCGGAAGGCACCGTGACAGGGCGTCAGTGGCAGCGTCCTCGTAGCGTTTGCGGGCTTCCCCGTCGCCGTTCAGCCGCCGGGCGGTGACGAGGGGCGGCCCTCGCAGGGCGCCCGTCTTGTCGAGGCCGAAGCGGAACGCGATCAACGATCCCTCCGTCCCCGGCGGCACCGACCAGCACGCGGCCAGAGCGGTGCGAAGATCCATCCAGTTGTTGATGGGTGACGGACCCTGGGCCAGGGCGGCTGCGCACAAGACGGTGCACACGCCTCCGAGAAGCGCCGCGCTGAAGGGGCGTCCGCTCGCCCGTGATCGTGTCCGTCCGGTGCGCATGCCCCGCATCTTAGGCGAGCGTTTACGCCTGTGTAAAATCGCCTTGGACTCTTCGCTCAGTGTTCCCGCTCGGGTGGCGCCAGGTCGCCGGGAATCCGACGCGGGTCGCCGTAGAGGTCGTCGAGCGCCCCGAGGACGGCCTTGGTCCAGCGTCCGGTCCCGTCGTCGCCGGGATGCCCGCCGGCATAGGCCTCGATCCAGAAGTCGATCTCCTCGTCGCCGAGGTGGATCGTCCGGATTCGCTGGCGGAGGCGAAGCAGATCGGTGCGTGCGCGCAATTCGACCTCGTCCTCGCGCAGGTCGTCGCGGGCCTCCCGCACGGAGATCAGCTGGGTCGCGGAGGACAGGGTGGTACGGTCGAACGCCAGGACGGCACCCTGCCGAACATCGCGGGCGGTGAGCCCCGCCGCACCGTCGTCCCGGCGGTCCTGCATCGCCTGGGCGACGAGGCCTGCCACGGTGCGATCCCGGAAGAAGCGCAGGCTCGGCCGGTCGCCGTCTCCTGTCGGGGCCACGGACAGCCGGTCGAGGATCCAGGCCTCGACCAGATCGGGCACGACGATGGGGTGATGCAGCTGCATCCCCGCGCTCAGTCCGCCGTCCAGGTCTGACCGTGATACACGAACACGTCCGGCCGGCTCGCCAGGGCGGCGAGGCCCGAAAGGGCCGGGTCGTGGAGGGCGATCACGCTGGTGGGAATCGCCTCCATCTGCGCCACGAAGGGCGGCTTGTGCTCGAAGGCGGCGCGGAAGCCACCCTGGTGCAGCACATCGATGATCCGGGGGGCGATGCCGCCGCCGATATAGACCCCGCCGGTGGCGAGGAACGTCAGGGCGAGGTCGCCGCAGACCCGGCCGAGCAGCTTGGCGAAGAGCGCGAGGGCGGCCGCCGCATCCGGGTCCGTGCCGCCGAGTCCTGCCTCGGTGACCGCGGCGGGATCGAGCCTGGGGCCGTCCTCTCCAGTGCGCAGACGATGCAGACCGGCGTGCAGGCGCGACAGGCCTGGCCCGGAGAGCAACGCCTCGACGGTGATCCGTCCCTCGATCCGCTCCAGGTGCGGCCACAGGGCGTGCTCCTCGGCGTCGCTCGGGCCGAAATCCACGTGCCCGCTCTCCGTCGAGACGATGGCGAGGCGATCCCCCACGGGCAGCAGGGCCGCCGCGCCGAAACCCGTGCCGGGGCCGAGGACGAGGCGGGCGCCCTGATCACCCTTGATCCCACCCTCGCGATGGGGACCCACCGGGGTCAACTCGCCGGGACTGATCTCGGCCGCGCCCGCCGCCACCGGCACGTAGTCGTTGACGATCACCGCCCGCGACAGGCCGAAATCCCGGCCGATCCGCGCGCCTTCGATCACCCAATGGGCGTTGGTAAGCTGTACCGCCGGGCCATCGACGCGCGCGGCGACGGCCAGGATGGCCGAGCGCGGCGGCGGACCGCCACCTTCGGCGAGCGCCGCCCGGATCGCGGCGCTCGGGTCTGGATGGCCGGCCGTCTCGACATGGGCGAGAAGGCGCGGCTGTGCACCGGACTTCGGCACCACGGCGAAGCGGGCGTTGGTGCCGCCGATATCGCCGACGAGGACCGGAAATTCGAACATGCGCGCTCCTTTTCGAAAAAGGCCGGGTTCTCAGGTGTGGCTGACGCGGGTGTGGCCGTTCTGGGCGCGGCCGGGTCAGGCCGGCGGCAGGGCGTCGGGATCGATGGGGGCCCCGTCGGCCCAGGCGTAGAGCAGCCGGCGCACGTCCTCCGGGGTGGCGAGGCGCCGTGTGGCGATGGTTTCGGCCGCGCCGATGCGGACGCTGACGCCCCCGCTCGCGTTGACCACCGCGAAGGCCTTCTCGTCGGTGAGGTCGTCGCCGAGGAAGATCGCCCGGCGGCCGGCATAGGGCGGGGCTTGCGCGAATACCCGGATGGCCTGGCCCTTGGTGGCCGAGGCGGGCACGATCTCGCCTACCGCCTTGCCGAGCTGGAGCCGGTAGGCGGCACCCAGGGCATCGGCGGTGATCTTGACCGCCGCTTCCGCGAGCGCCGCGTCGGCCGGACTGGCGAGGCGCCAATGCACCGCCACCGACGCGCCCTTGTCTTCGATCAGAACGGCATCGAGCCCGGCGACGGCCGCGGTCAGGCCGGCGATGCGGGCACGCAGTTCCGGATGGTTCTCGGCGCCTCCCCCGCTCACGACGCCGTCGACCCGCCGCTCGACCCCATGCAGGCCGGCGATATCGAACCGGGCCGGCGCCAGGAAATCGTCGATCACCCCGATGGGCCGACCGGTGACGACGGCGAGCGCGCCGCCGAGGCGGGTGCGCAGCCGCTCCAGGGTGCCCGGCAGGGCCGGATCGACCCGGACCAGATCGGGCCGGGGGGCGATTTCCACGAGGGTCCCGTCGAAGTCGAGGTAGAGGGCGAAGTCGGTCGGCTCGGTCACGCTCTCGGTCACGCTTCGCGTCCCTCCATCCAAGACCGGCCTGCGCTAGCATGACGCGCGCCAGTGGAAAACGGGGCGCGGCCCACGCCGTGCCCTAACTCACGCATCCGTATCCCGACGCCAGGAGCCCGCTGCGCATGTGGCCGACACCGATTCACCCCGGTCCCGACGAGGAGAGCGTCTGGGATTACCCGCGGCCGCCCCGCCTGGAGCGCGTCGCCCGGCGCCTGCGGGTGGTGTTCTCGGGCGAGACCATCGCCAGCACGGTGGCGGGCTGGCGCGTCCTCGAGACCAGCCATCCGCCGACCTACTACATCCCGCCCGCCGACGTGGCCCCAGGCGTGCTCGGCCCGCCGCGCCGGGCCGGCCTCTGCGAGTGGAAGGGCCGCGCCGTGCTCCACGACGTCTCGGCCGGCGGGCGCCGCGCCGAGGGGGCGGCCTGGGCCTATCCCGATCCCACGCCGGATTTTCGCGCCATCGCCGGATACCTCGCCTTCTATGCCGGACCGATGGACGGCTGCTTCGTCGGCGACGTCCGCGCCACGCCGCAGCCCGGCGGGTTCTACGGCGGTTGGATCACGCCGGGCCTCGTCGGCCCGTTCAAGGGTGGTCCCGGCTCCATGGGTTGGTAGGACCATGGCGCCGGGGTTGCGTCCCCGTCAGGCCCGGCTACATGCCGTCACGGTGTGATGGAGCGATGGCATGCACGGTGAGATCGACGTCGAGGCGCGGGCGGTGGGGCTGTGCCCGGATCGCCTGGGGCGAATCGACGGCTGGATGGAGCGGCTGGTGGCCGACGGGAAGCTCGCCGGCCTCTCGGTGATGGTGGCGCGGGCGGGCAAGACCGCGTATTTCCGCACCCACGGTCTCGCCGACATCGCCCGGGAGAAGCCGTTCGCCCCCGACACCATCGCGCGCATCTATTCGATGACGAAGCCGCTCACCTCGGTGGCGGTGATGATGCTCTACGAAGAGGGGCGCTTCCAGCTCGACGATCCCATCACCCGTTTCCTGCCGGACTTCTCCGACATGCGGGTGCTCACCGGCGGCAACCGGGTGAAGTTCGACAGCGAGCCGGCGCAGCGCGCCATCACCATCCGCGACCTCCTCACCCATACCTCCGGCCTGACCTACGGCTTCATGGAGGCCACCCTCGTCGATGGCCTCTACCGCCAGAACGGCGTCGATTTCGGCGAGGCGCAGACCGACAGCCTCGCCACCGTGGTGGAGCGCCTTGCCCGCCAGCCCCTGCTGGCCCAGCCCGGGGCCGAGTGGAACTACAGCGTCGCCACGGACGTCCTCGGTTACCTCGTCGCGGTCGTGTCCGGCCAGGACTTCGCGGAGTTCATGCGGGAGCGCGTCCTGGCGCCGCTCGGCATGCTCGACACGGATTTCTTCGTTCCACCCGACAAGGTCGAGCGGTTCGCGGCGAATTACAGTCTGTTTCGCGAGCGCAGCCTGAAGCTCTACGACGATTGCGTCGGGAGCCGGTTCGCGCGTCCGCCGGTGGTGGCCTCCGGCGGCGGCGGCCTCGTCTCCACGGCGGGGGACTACATGCGCTTCTGCCGCTTCCTCCTGGCGCGCGGAGAACTCGACGGCGTGCGGCTGCTGGGGCGCAAGACCGTCGATCTCATGCTCACGAACCACCTCGACGGCGATCTGGCCGCCATGGGCCAGCCGCGCTTCTCCGAGACGGCCTATACGGGCATCGGTTTCGGGCTCGGCTTCTCGGTGATGCTCGATCCGGCCCGTGCGCAGATCGTCGGGACGCCCGGCGAGGCCGCCTGGGGCGGGCTCGCCAGCACCGCATTCTGGGTCGACCCGGCCGAGGATCTCGCGGTGGTGCTCCTCGCCCAGCTCATCCCGTCCTCGGCCCTGCCGATCCGCCGGGAGTTGCGGGTGCTGACCTACGCCGCCCTGGTGGACTGATCCAAAGCTACAAAAAGCCGGCTCCGCTGGGCGAAGCCGGCTCGAAATTTTCCCGATGAGTCCTGCGGCTCGATGCGGGCGACGCGCGATCCTACTCCGCCGCGGGGGCGGCGGGTGCGGTTCCGGGAGCGGCCGGCTTCGCGCCCGGCTTCGGGGCCGCGGGCTTGGGCGCCCATTCGGCGTCGGAACGCGGGCCGCCGGGCTGGTTCGTCGCCGCGGTGAGCTGGCCCGGAACCACGTCGTTGACCTTGCTCCAGGTCTGCGATCCGCACAGGAACCCGAGCATGCAGCCCCGCACGGACAATTCGGTGGGCTGATCGGCCCACATGGTCACGTCGTAGAACTTGCCCTCGTCGGCGTTGTAGATCTTCCCGGCGTAACGAGCGTCGGCATCCGGCTTCAGACCCATGATGAGCTGGTGCCCCAGCGACGGGCGTGCCTGCTTCTTGGTGTCGGGATTCTTGAAGTCGACGCGGGGCTGGCCCTTGTCGTTCAACGGCACCTTCAGCCAGACGACGTAGCCGCACAGGTTGGTGTTCTGCGAACCGCATTTCTCGACGCGGATTCGCGCGCGGCCATCCTCGGTGAGGTAGGTCCCGGTCGCGTCGTTGGGCGTGGCGGCCAGGGCGGACCCGGGCAGCGCGGCCAGGGTCAGGCCGGCCAGAGCGGCGAGGGTCGATCGGTCGATCATCTGTTGGACATCCTCAAACTTCGAAAATCTGCCGGGCGGCGCCATCAGCCGTGTCGTGTCGGCCCGCCGGAGCCGCGCCGGACGACCGTCACCGGGCCACACGCGGTCGTCGCCCCGTGCGGTGATGCCCCGCCTTCGGACGCGAAGGTGACCGGATCATGACCACCACGCCCTGCCATTGCCGGAATCCGGCTCCCAGGTCGTCGGTCCGGGCCCGAACGCAAAAAGCCGGCGCTTTCGCGCCAGCTCTTGGGGCTTCGTGATGGGGGCGCGCTTATTCGGCAGCGGTCATCTCGGCCGTGAAGTGACCGCACCAATCCTTGGACGCCACCACCGGCCAAAGGCCCGGGGACTTCGGCTCCGGCTGGCTCACGGGCGGATTGAAGCGGCACAGGCCCGCATCGCCGGCTGCCGCGCCGCCGTTGAGCTTGTGATCGTCGAAGAAGCGGCAGCTCTCGCAGGCGATGCTGTGGTTGCTGGTCATTGTGTCTCTCTCGGTCGGATGGGCAGTCGCTCCGCCCGCGCCGTTCTTAATTAGAATAACTCCAATCAGGCGTCAACGTGGTTTTCGGCGCTTGGTCGTCGTCGGTCCGTTGGTGTGCCTGGAATTCCGCTTTGCCGCTGGATCGACCGTCACGATCCGCGCTTCGGCTTGACGGGGTGCTCGGCGAAGCCCTAGCGTGACCGTGACGGTTCCTCTCCGGAGGATCAAAAGGGAACGCGGTGAGGGCTTCGGCTCGATGCCGCGGCTGCCCCCGCAACTGTAAGCGGCGAGCCCATCATCAACACGTCACTGGGTCTTCCGGATCTGCCAAGATCCCGGCCTGGGAAGACGATGAGAGGGCGGTGACCCGCGAGCCAGGAGACCTGCCGTCAGTCGTGGTCACACGCGAAACGCATCGGGCGGGGTGTCCTGATGGGTGTCGGGGCGTTCGCATGCCGCGAACGGATCGGCCTCGTTCGCGGTGACGTGCCACACCGCGCCCCGTGCGCGCCCGCCGTTTCCGCATGCGCCCGCCCGAACCACTGCCTTCATTGCCTATCGATCGTGATCGCGTACCGCACCCGTGCGGCCGTCGAGCTCATGCGTCGTCGCACGAAAAGGCTTGGCCAGGACTGAACGATTGTAACATTATAACATTCGTTTTAGGCGTGGTGGAAGCGTCGTCGCGTACGTCGCGCGCCCTCGGACAATTCGCATCGCCATGCTGTTTCCACGTTCCTGCCTCGCGCATCATCCCGGTCCCGGGATCGTCGGAGGATGTCTTCTCCTTGTCCTCGCTCCCATCGCGGCCTCGGCGCAGGAGCCGGCCGTCACCCTCGACACCCTGTCGGTGGCCGGTTCCGGCGTCGCGCCCGCCGGGCTCAACCTGCGCACGGTGGATCGCGGCGCCAGCCGCCTCGGTCTGACGCCCCTGGAGACGCCGGCCAGCGTCGACGTGATCGCGGGCGAGACCGCGCGCCGGCGTGGCCAGAACACCGTCGCGGAGGCCGTGACAGAGAACGCCACCGGCATCACCACCGTGGCGGCCCCCGGCAACGGCAATGGGGCCTTCACGGCGCGCGGATTCGCCGGCCCGAACTCGATCCAGCAGCTCTACGACGGCACGCGCCTCTACGTGGGCGCCGGCACCGTCACCTTCCCGTTCGACACCTGGAACGTCGAGCGCATCGAGGTCCTGCGCGGCCCGGCCTCGGTACTCTACGGCGACGGGGCCATCGGCGGCGTCGTCAACGTGGTGACGAAGAAGCCGGTGTTCACGCCTATCAACGAGGCCCGCGCGGCCCTGGGCTCGGACGGTCTCGCCCGCCTCGCCCTCGATTCCGGCGGCCCCATCGGTGAGGCCCTGGCCTACCGCTTCAACATCAGCGGCAACCGGTCCGGCGGCTGGATGCAGCCCGACGGAGATTTTCGTAACCTCGCGGTCTCCGGCGCGCTGACCTTGCAGGCGGCCCCCGACCTCGCCTTCACACTCAGCCACGACCTCGGCTACCAGGAGCCCGCCCGCTACTGGGGTACGCCGCTGGTCAACGGGCGGATCCTCGATTCCATCCGGTTCAACAACTACAACGTCCGCGACGCCAAGATTTTTTGGACGGACAACTGGACCCAGCTCAGGACCGAGTGGAGCCCGAGCGCCGACATCACCGTGCGCAACACCGCCTACCGGCTCCAGAGCCGGCGCCAGTGGCTCGACGTCGAGCAATACGCCTTCAACCGAGGCACCGGCCGCATCGACCGCTCGGACTACCTTGAGATCTACCACCACCAGGAACAGGTCGGGAACCGCCTCGACGCGACGGTCCGGGGCACCCTGTTCGGGTTCCGCAACGAATTTCTGGCCGGGTTCGACGTCAATCACATCGCCTTCCGGCACACTAACAACTTCCAGTCCGAGGGCGGCGGTCTCACCACGAGCGTCGATCCGTTCGCCTACGATCCCGGCCTGTTCCCGGCCAACGGCCGCGCCTCGCCCGCCTATGCCACGTCGACCAACCAGGCCTCGGTCTTCGCCGAGAACCGCCTGATCCTGTCGGATCAGCTCTCGCTGCTGACGGGCGTGCGCTTCGACGCCCCGACCCTGAACCGCCGGAACCTCGTCTCCGGCGCCACCTTCCAGCGCGACTTCCAGGCCCTGAGCTACCGCTTCGGTGCCGTCTACGCCCCGACGCCAGACCTCTCCCTCTACGCCCAATACGCCACCGCCACCGATCCGGTGGGGAGCCTCATCACCCTGTCGCAGAGTCTGGCGAACTTCCGCCTCTCCACCGGCCAGCAGGTCGAGGTCGGCGCCAAGGGCATCGCCTTCGGGGGGCTGGCCGAGTGGACGCTCGCCGGCTACCGCATCGTCAAGGACAACCTCGTCTCCACCGTGCCGGGCCAGCCCACCGTCTCGACCCAGGTCGGCCGGCAATCCTCGCAGGGCGTCGAGGCGGCCGTGTCCCTCCACCTTTTCGACGCCTGGCGTGTGGATGCCAACGTCGCCCTCCTCCATGCCCAGTACGACGACTTCAACCAGAGCGTCGCCGGCGCAGTGGTGTCCTATGCCGGGCGCCAACCCATCGACGTGCCGGAGCGCGTCGCCAACCTCTGGGTGAACTGGGCCTTCGCCCCGGCCTGGGAGGCGCGCATCGGCGTGCAGTATGTCGGTGAGACCTTCAGCGATTTCGGCAACATGGCCCGGCGCCCGGACTACGCCCTGCTCAATGCCGGGCTCGACTATCAGGTCGGGCCGGCCTCGCGCCTCTCCTTGCGCGCCTACAACCTCGCCGACACGGTCTACGCCATCAGCGGCAACGCCGTGAACGGGGTCGGCACCAACTGGCTCCTCGGCCGGCCGCGCTCGTTCGAGGTCGCCTACAGCGTCAGCTTCTGACGCGCCGTGCGCCGCCTCCTGAAACCAATGAAGCGGTGGCTGATCCTCGGCCACCGCTGGCTCGGCATCGCCACGGGGATGTTCCTCGCCACCTGGGTCCTATCGGGCTTGGTGATGATGTACGTCCCCTTCCCCAACCTGACGGAGGCGGCGCGGCTCGCCGGCCTGTCCCCCATCGCCTGGGATCGGGTGCGGCTCGGCCCCGACGCGGCGCTGAAGCCCCTCGGCCTGACGCGCCTGCCCCTCGCCCTGTCGCTCGGCATGCGCGGCGATGCGCCGGTCTACCGGACCATCCTCCCGACGGGCGAACTCGGGACGGTCTCGGCCGAGACCGGCGCGGTGCTGGGACCCCTGTCCGGGGCGGAAGCCCTGGCCCTCGTTCGGGCCCGGGGCGGGACCGGTCCGAACCCCAGCGTGACGACGATCCAGCGCGACCAGTGGACCGTGACGGCGCGCTACGATCCGTTCCGCCCGTTCCACGTCGTCGCCCACGACGATTCCGCCGGCACCGAGCGCTACGTCTCGCAGGTCACCGGCGCCGTCGTTTTAGAGACGACGCGGTTCGCGCGCGGCTGGAACTGGCTCGGGTCGATCCCGCACTGGATCTACCTCACGCCCCTGCGCGCCCGGGCCGAGCTGTGGCGCGACGTGGTGCTGTGGATCTCCGGCATCGCCGTGGCCAGTGTCCTGAGCGGCCTCGTCCTCGGGGTCTGGCGCCTGCGCCTGCGCCGGCCCTACGCTATGGGAGTCTCGCCCTATCGCGGCGTTATGCGTTGGCACCACCTGTTCGGGATCGTCGGCGGCGTGGCGCTCCTCGGCTGGGTCGCGAGCGGTTGGCTGTCGATGAACCCGAACCGCTGGTTCTCCGGGCCGAGCCCAACACCCGCCATGCGGAGCGCCGTCATGGGAGAAGCGCCCCTCCCCGGCTTCGACGCCCTGCGCACCGTCGCCGTGTCCGGTCTCGTCGAGATTCGGTTCACCGGCATCGCCGGACAGGTCCACGCGGTCGCCACCAATGCGGACGGGCGACGCCGGGTCGAACCGCCTGTGGCGCCGCAATCCTTGAGCACGGCGGCGGCGCGCATCCTGCCGGGCGCGCAGGTCGTCGCGGCCGAGACCCTGACGGCCTACGACGCCTATTGGTACCCGCACCACGAGACACGGGTGCTGCCGGTGTTGCGCGTCCGGTTCGACGATCCGGCGGAGACCTCGGCCTATCTCGACCCGGAAACGGGCGAGATCCTGATGCGTCTCGACCGAAGCGGCCGGGCCAACCGCTGGCTGTTCTCCGCCCCCCACCGCTTCGATTTCGCGATCCTGACGCGCCACCGCCCGGCCTGGGACCTCGTCCTGTGGACCCTGAACGGGCTCGGCGCCGGCATCGCTCTCACGGGGATCGTGCTCGGCTGGCGGCGTCTGCGCCGCCCCGCGCCGTCTCGATGACGCGCCTCACACGTCGAGGTTGGCGACGCTGAGCGCGTTGTCCTGGATGAACTCGCGGCGGGGCTCGACCACGTCGCCCATGAGCTTCACGAACAGGTCGTCGGCGTCCTGGGTGTCCTTGACCTTCACTTGGAGGAGCGAGCGCACGTCGCGGTCGAGGGTGGTCTCCCAGAGCTGCTGGGCGGTCATCTCGCCCAGACCCTTGTAGCGCTGGAGCTGGAGACCCTTGCGGCCGAACGCCATCACCGCCTCGAACAGGCCGACGGGGCCGTGCAGGGTCGTCTCGTCGCCCTTGCGGGCGTAGGTGACGGGCTCGTGATAGATCTCGCGCAGGGCCTCGGCCCGGTCGGCGAGCCGCGTCGCTTCCTGCGAGGCGATGAGCCCGGCATCAAGGGTCGCGACCTGACGCACCCCGCGCAAGGTCCGGCTCATGACGTAGCCGCCCTCGCTGACGGAGCCTTCCCAGCCCTGCTCGATGTCGTCGGCGATCCGGTCGAGGCGTCGGGCCACCCGGTCGGCCAGAACCTCGGCCTCCGCCGCGTTCTCGTCGACATTGACCCGGAAGGCGCCGGCGATCATCGCCTGCTCGACCACGGCGCGGTCGTAGCGGGTGTGGAGCGCCTGCATCAGGCCGCGGAACTGGCGCGCCTCCTCGACGAGGGCCTTCAGTTGCTGGCCGCCGAACTCGGTGCCGGAGGCCAGGCGCAGCACCGCCCCGTCGACGCCCGCGTCGATGAGGTAGTCCTCGAGCGCGCGCTCGTCCTTGAGGTAGATTTCCCGCTTGCCCTTCGAGGCTTTGTAGAGGGGCGGCTGGGCGATGTAGAGGTGCCCGCGCTCGATCACCTCCGGCATCTGCCGGTAGAAGAACGTCAGCAGCAGGGTGCGGATGTGCGAGCCGTCGACATCCGCGTCGGTCATGATGATGATGCGGTGGTAGCGCAGCTTCTCCGGGTTGAAGCCCTCGCGGTCCGTGGACGAGCGGCCGATGCCGGCGCCGAGCGCCGTGATCAACGTGCCGATCTGGTCCGACGACAGCATCCGGTCGGCGCGCACCCGCTCGACGTTGAGGATCTTTCCGCGCAAGGGGAGAACCGCCTGGAAGGTGCGGTCGCGACCCTGCTTGGCCGAACCGCCGGCGGAATCGCCCTCCACCAGGAGGATCTCGCACTTCGACGGGTCGCGCTCCTGGCAATCGGCGAGCTTGCCCGGCAGGGAGGCGATGTCGAGGACGCCCTTGCGCGTCACCGTCTCGCGGGCCTTGCGCGCCGCCTCGCGGGCCGAGGCCGCCAGGATCACCTTGCCCATGACGGATTTCGCCTGGGCGGGGTTCTCCTCGAGCCAGTTGGACAGGCCCTCGTTGAGGACGTTCTCCACCGCTGGCCGTACGGCTGCCGTGACGAGCTTGTCCTTCGTCTGCGAGGAGAAACTCGGTTCCGGCACCTGCACGGAGATCACGGCCGTGAGGCCCTCGCGGCAATCCTCGCCCGTGAGCGTCACCTTCTCGCGCTTGGCGATGCCCGACGATTCCGCGTAGCCCGTCACCTGGCGGGTCAGCGCGGCGCGGAAGCCCGCCATGTGGGTGCCGCCCTCGCGCTGGGGGATGTTGTTGGTGAACGGCAGCACGGTCTCGTTGAACGAGTCGTTCCACCAGAACGCCACCTCGACGCGGATGCCGTCGCGTTCGGACCGCACCATGATGGGCTTGGCCATCCCGTCGATGGGTTTGCGCGAGCGGTCGAGGTAGCGCACGAACGCCTCGACGCCGCCCTCGTAGTACAGCTCCTCGCGCTTGTGCTCGGCATGGCGCGCGTCGGTGAGGACGATCCGCACGCCGGAATTGAGGAAGGCGAGCTCGCGCAGGCGCTTCTCCAGGGTGGCGTAGTCGAACTCGATGCTCGTGAAGGTCTCGGTGGATGCAAGGAACGACACCTCGGTGCCGCGCCGCCCGTTGCCGTCGCCGACCACCACCAGCGGCGACACCGCGTCGCCGTGGCGGAACTCCATGGCGTGTTCCTTGCCATTGCGCCAGATGCGCAGGCGCAGCCATTGCGACAGGGCGTTGACCACGGAGACGCCGACGCCGTGAAGGCCGCCGGAGACCTTGTAGGAGTTCTGGTCGAACTTACCGCCCGCATGGAGCTGGGTCATGATGACCTCGGCCGCCGAGATCCCCTCCTCCTTGTGGATGTCGGTGGGGATGCCGCGGCCGTTATCCGAGACGGTCACCGAGCCGTCGGCGTTGAGCGTGACGGAGACGAGGTCCGCGTGGCCCGCGAGCGCCTCGTCGATGGCGTTGTCCACCACCTCGTAGACCATGTGGTGCAGGCCCGAGCCGTCGTCGGTGTTGCCGATATACATGCCCGGTCGCTTGCGCACGGCATCGAGGCCCTTGAGGACCCGGATGGATTCCGCGCCGTAGGCCGCGGCCGCGCTGTTGTGGGTGGCGTCTGAGCTGTTGTGAGTCGTGTCGGACATGAAGTTCCTCGGGCAGGCGGGTCCGGGCGTGATCCTTCGTGCCCCGGCGCGAGCCCCGGACACGCCTGCAATGCGTCAACGGCCTTTATAAGCCTTCCGCCTTGAAAAAGCATTGCTTTCGCTGTGCGTGGCGGGGGCTGACGGGTGCCCCGTCCACGGTGTCGTCGCGTCGGGTCAATCCTGCAGGAACGGGTTCGTGAGACGCTCCTCGCCGAGCGTGCTCGTCGGGCCGTGGCCGGGGATGAAGGCGATGTCGTCGCCGAGTGGCAGGACCTTCTCCTTGATGGCGCGGATGAGCTGGTCGTGGCTCCCGCCCGGCAGGTCCGTGCGGCCGACCGACCCCTTGAACACAACGTCGCCCACCAGCGCGAAGCGCGCGTCCCGGCTCACGAACACCACGCTGCCCGGCGAATGGCCCGGCGCGTGGAGGATGTCGAAGGCGAGGCCCCCCACCGTGACGGCGTCCCCCTCCACCAGCCAGCGGTCGGGCGTCACGGCCCGCGCCCCGTCGATCCCGTAATTGGCGCCCGTCTCCGGCAGGCTGTCGAGCAGGTAGCGGTCGGCTTCGTGCGGACCTTCGATCGGCACCCCGAGGCGCGCGCGCAGTTCGTCCGCGCCGCCGGCGTGGTCGATGTGGCCATGGGTGAGCAGGATCTTCTCGATGGTGATGCCCTGGGCCTGGATCGCCGCCTCGATCCGGTCGAGGTCGCCGCCCGGATCGACCACGGCGCCGATTTTGGTCTCGTCGGACCAGATCAGGGTGCAGTTCTGCTGGAAGGGCGTCACCGGGATGATTCCGGCGCGGGGCGTGCCTGGCATCGCGTCTCTCGCACATGCGCCTCGAGGGCGCGGAAACTGCACATGCGCCCCGAGAGGCGCGGAAAACTTCCACCTGCGCCGGAAGGGCGCGGATGGCGGCCTGTCTAGCGCGAGATGACGGGTTGGGCGAATCCGCCGCGTGATCATCGCCGTCAAACTTCGGCCTCGCCAAGGGCCTAGCCGAACCGTACCACGCCCAGGCTCGTTGTCCGGGCGCCGCCTCCTCCCCAGTCGAGTCCCAAGCGCACATGCTGAAAACAGCCTTCGTCGCCGCGCGCGACCGGCAACGCCTCGGCGAGATTGCCTCCGTGCTCATCGGCTACGGGGTCACCAAGGTGGTCGAGCGCCTCGGCATCGCCCACGTGGCGCGTTTCGCCAAGCGCCGCACGCCCCGTGTCGATATCGCCCGCCTGTCGCAGCCGCAGCGCGTGCGCCGGGCCATCGAGGCCCTCGGGCCCACCTTCGTCAAGCTCGGGCAGATCCTTGCGAGCCGCCCCGATCTTCTGACGCCGGAATGGACCGAGGAGCTCGAGAAGCTCCACAGCCAGGTCGCGCCGATCCCGTGGGAGCGAATCCAGCCGCAGTTGGAGGAGGACCTCGGGGCGCCGGCCGACGAGGTCTTCGCCGAGTTCGACAAGGTGCCGCTTGCAGCCGCCTCCATCGCTCAGGTCTACCGGGCACGGCTCCACACCGGCGAGGAGGTGGTGGTCAAGGTTCTGCGCCCGGGCTTGCGCAAGATCATCGAGGCCGACCTGCGGCTCCTGGCCCATGCCACCCGCGTCGTCGTCACCGAGTGGCCGGAATTCGGGCGCTACCAGCCGCAGGAGCAGATGCGGCACCTGGCCAGCGGCCTCTACGGTGAGCTCGATCTCATCAACGAGGCACGCAACTGCGAGACCATCGCGGCGATCTTTGCCGACCGCGAGGACATCGTGGTGCCGAAGATCCACTGGGAATGGACCTCCGAGCGCGTCCTCGTCCAGGAGTTCATCCACGGCATTCCGCCCAATGACCACGCCCGCCTCGACGCCGCCGGCATCGACAAGGTGGTGCTTGCCCAGAAGGGCACCGACGCCTTCCTGCAGATGGCTCTGATCGAGGGCGTGTTCCACGCCGATCCGCATCCGGGCAACATGCTGATCATGACCGGCGACCGGATCGGCTTCATTGATTTCGGCATCATCGGCCGCCTGTCGGAGCGCCGCCGCACCCAGCTCCTCATGCTCATCGGCTCGATGCTGAAGGAGGATGCCGACGGGCTTATGGCCGTGCTCCTCGACTGGACCGGATCGAGCAACCCGGATCTGACCAAGCTCGAAGCCTCGTCGCAGGCCTTCATCGCCCGCCACACCGGGGCATCCCTCGATTTCGGCGCCCTGCTCACCGACTTCATGACCATGGCTCGCGAGAACGACCTCGCCATGCCCACCGACCTCGCCATTCTGTTCAAGGGGCTGGTGACCGCCGACGGGGTGATGCGCCAGCTCGACCCGAATTTTGACCTGTTCTCGGCCGCCGGCCCCACGGTGAAGCGCAAGCTCGCCTCGCAGTTCTCCATCAAGGGCCTGACCCGCAAGGTGGAGGCGGTGGGCGCCGGCCTGTTCGGCGCGGCCTCCGAACTGCCGACCCTGATCCACCTCATGCTGGTGCGCCTGAAGCAGGGCCGCGTCACCGTCGAGATCGAGCTGAAGGGCATCGAGAAGCTCACCCGCGGCATCGAGCGCGCCGCCGCCCGCATCGCCGTGGCGCTTATCGTGGCCGCCTTCGCGACGCAGCTGGCGCCCCGGTTCATGGATCTCGGCACCCCGGCCTTCGTCACCGTGGGGGCGATGGTGTGCGTAATCGGGATCGGTTGGCTGGTGCTGCTCGGGCGCAACAAGTAGGCGAAAACCGCTGAACCGATCTGGATTTCCCGGAGGCCGGGTCGGCCCAAGCGCCACCTTAAATCAGCCGCGTTGTGCGGCGCAGTCTTGGCCGCAGTCGCGCGCCGACCCGCCGCGCCCCGAAGATCCCCTGCTCGGCTTTCATGAACATCATTCTGATCAAGCTGTTTGCGACGGCCCTGACGCTGAGTCAGGTCACGACGCGGCCGGATGTGGTGAAGACCCAGTTCGATCCGGTGGCCGACAGGGGGCAGGTCGTGCAGATCCTGCGCGACGGCTGCGCCCACATGCGCAAGGCCTTCGACATCGAGGACATCAACCTCGACGAGCTCATCTCCACGGCGATGGAAGATCCGACCGCCATCGCGGGCGCGAGCGCGCCGAAGCTCCTGCACGGCCTCGACATCGGTGAGCTCAACGTCAGCTACCGCCAGTTCTGCAAGGGCGAGAACCCCAAGGATTCCCCCTTCGATGCGGGCGAGGTCATCGCCTTCTACAACAAGGCCGTCCTCGACCTGCCCTTGGCCGAGGCCCTGAAGGAGCGCAAGCTGCCGGGCGCCAGCCTCATCCTCGACGGGGCGGGTAAGCGCTACGCCGAGGCCTTCGAGGCCAACGGACGGCGCCTCAGCGTGCCCATCGCGGAGGTGCCGGCGATGGTGCAAAAGGCCTTCGTGGCGGCGGAGGACAAGCGCTTCGAGACCCACCACGGCATCGACGAGCGCGGGGTGATCCGCGCCTTCATCGGCAACCTCGCCTCCCCGGGCCGGCCGGCCGGCGGCTCGACCATCACCCAGCAGGTGGTGAAGAACCTGTCGGTGGGCGACGACGTCACCTACGAGCGCAAGATCCGCGAGATGATCGTGGCATCCCGGCTCGAGCGCATCCTGCCGAAAGCCGGCATCCTCGAACTCTACCTCAACGGCATCTATCTCGGGCGCGGCGCCTACGGCATCGAGATGGCCGCGCGCAGCTATTTCGGCAAATCGGTCGGCCAGCTCACGGTGCCGGAGGCCGCCCTTCTGGCCGGCATGCCCAAGGGGCCGAACTTCTACAATCCCGACAAGTACCCCGATCGCGCCCGGGAGCGCCGCGCCTACGTGCTGGCCCGGATGAAAGAGGAGGGCGTCATCACCGAGGCCCAGCTCGTCCAGGCCGCCAATGCGCCCCTCGGCCTCGCCTCCATGGAGGCGGCACGGCGCGATTCCGGTTTCTACTTCGTCGATCACCTCACCCGGGAGACCCGGACCTTCGCGGGGATCGACTCACTGACTTCGGCTTCGCACACCGTGCGCTCCACCCTCAACGCCGGCCTCCAGACCGCCACCGAGACCGCCCTCCAGGACGGACTCGCCAGCTACGAGCGCGCCACCGGGCGCCAGCGCTACGAGGGGCCGGAACTCAACCTCGCCGAGGCGGTGCGCAAGCTCGACGGGGCCGCCCCCGCCCCCGAGGGCTCGGCGCTCTCCGTGCCGCTCCTCGTCGGCGGCGAGACCAAACCCTCCGAGGCCTCCAAATCCGTGCCCACGGGCACGAAGGCCGAGCGCAAGGCGGCACGGGCCGCGGCTGTGGCCGCCGCCAAGGTGACGTCCCCGAAGCCGGCTGGTCCCAAGCCCACCTGGCAGCGCGCCCTGGAGAACGCGCGGCCCGTCCTCTACGATGTGCATTGGCCGCTGGCCGTGGTGCTCGATCCCGGCCGCGGCGGTCCGGCGAAGGCGGGTCTGGCCGACGGGCGCACGATCAGCCTGGAGCCCGGTCCGGCGCGCGGTCGGCTCGCCCCCTACGACGTGGTGCGGGTGAAGCTGCGCGATCCCTCAGCCAAGACCCCGCGCGCCGACCTGCGGGTGCGCCCGAGCGTCCAGGGCGCCGCCCTGGTGCTGGAGAACCGCACGGGGCGCATCCTCGCCATGGCGGGCGGCTTCTCCTACCCCGTGAGCCAGCTCAACCGGGTGACCCAGACCGTGCGCCAGCCGGGCTCGACCCTGAAGCCCGTGACCTATCTCGCCGCCCTCAATGCCGGCCTGCAGCCCAACACCCTGGTGATGGATGCCGCCGTGACGCTCCCGCCCATCGGCGGGGTGGGTGATTCCTGGTCGCCGAAGAACTACGACGGGGGTGGAGCCGGGGCCACGACCCTGCGGCGCGGCCTCGAATTCTCGAAGAACCTCGTCACCGCGCGCCTGCTGCAGGGCGGCATCGCCGACAAGGCGCCAGCGAGCCTGCAGAAGGTCTGCGACCTCGCCCTCGAAGCCCAGCTCTACGCCGAGTGCGAGCGCTACTACCCCTTCGTGCTCGGCTCCCAGCCCGTGCGGATGGTGGATCTCGCGGCCTTCTACGCGGCCATCGCCAACGAGGGCGCGCGCCCGGCCCCCTACGCCCTCGAATCCGTGGAGCGGGACGGCAGGGTTCTCTACACCCGCAGCCCCCGCGAGCCCGTGCGCATCGCCTCGGCCGACCGGGTGGCGTTCTACCAGCTGAAGACCATGCTCCAGGGCGTGACCCAGCACGGCACGGCCGCGGCGCTGAGCCGGTTCTCGTCCGCCATCGCCGGCAAGACCGGCACCTCGGAGAACGAGAACGACGCGTGGTTTGCCGGCTTCACCAACGAGATCACCATCGTGGTCTGGGTCGGCTACGACAACGCCGACGGCACGCGAAAAACCCTCGGGCGTGGTCAGACCGGTGGGCATCTCGCCGTGCCCATCGCCGGGTCGATCCTTCAGGCGGCCTGGGCCAACGGCGTGCCGCGCACCAACCTCGCGCCGCCCTCGGCCGAGGCCCGGCCGTATCTGGCCGACCTGCCCATCGACGCCCGCAGCGGCGAACAGGTGTCGGGCGGCGGCTTCCTCGAGCATTTCCGCCTCGCCAACGGGCGCATGGCCGACACCCAGTACAAGCTCCTGCCGCGCGAGACCCGGACCGCCATGCGGCCCGACGCGGAGGATGGCGACCTCGGCGGAGCGGAGGACGGGGCCGGCGACCTCTTCGGCTCCCTGCCGGGCCGGCGCGCGGAGCCCGATGTCCTCGACCCGTTCGGCGAATCCCGGAGCCGGACCCCGAGCCGCCGGGCGCAGCGCGACCCCGATCCGGTCTGGCCCGGCACCCAGCGCTCGCCTTTCGGCGACGAGGAGGTCTATGCCCGTCCGCGCCGCCGCGATCCCGACTACCTGTTCGGGGACGACCCGCGCTACTGACCCGTCATTCCGACCCGCTTCGCCCGACCGGCGACGAGCGGGTCTCCCTCCCCCGTGGAGAGGGACCAGGGGGCGTCGGCCTGCGCCGAGCGCGGGCCGGCAACCCCCACCTCCCCTATCCCGAACGACCAAAGGCTTCGACGTGCCGATGCACCCTTCCGCGTTTCTCCGTCTCGCCGCCCTGTTGGCCCTGTCCCTCCCCGCGCACGCGCAGGAGGGCATGAAACAACAGCCCGCAGCCTCCGACCGGGTGAAGGAGGTGCCGTCCATCGAGGCGGTGGGTCTTTCCGGCCTCAAGCCCGGCACCATCCTGTTCACGGACCATCGCGACGACCCGGCCAAGCCCGAGAACGGCCTCGTGCCCTACCTCGACTGGGGCCGGGTCCGGCCGGCCGAGCGGGCGGCGCTGGCGCCCTACGCGGGCTACGCCGAGCCCGATTATCTGCAGACCCTCAACGGTGTGTCGAAACGCCGGCACGAGACCCTCAAGGTCTACGTGGCGCAGGGGCGCTTCGTGGTGCCGAGGCCCGCCGACTCCATCGATCTCGCCTCCTACGCCACCCTCGGCTTCGTGGCGAAGATGGACCCGGTCATCAAGCACAAGATCCTGAACCCCGCCGACGTGACGCCGACCAAGGACCCGGCCGCCGCCTTCGCCAAGCGCCCCGACCGGCCGTGGTGCGATCTCGGCACCGTCTGCATCGAATCGCGCTACGACCTCGAGGGCAAGCTGCCGCTGGGCGTGAAGCTCGCCAACAAGCTCGAGGACGGGGCGTCGAAGAAGGTCGCCGAGTTCGTCTCGTTTCAGAGCGAGCTGCGCACCCTTCCCCCCGCCGAGACCGCGCCGCTCGCCGGGCTCACCAAGATCGACGCGCCGGTGACGGGGGGGCTCGAACAGACGATCTTCTGGGTCAACCAGATCCTGCGCTTCGGCAAGTTCCTCGCCTTGTTCCAGCCGATGCCGGGCGATCCCGGAAAGACCGTGGTCACCACCTATATGGCGTTGGCCATCAAGGCCGATGTCCTCGACCGCAAGCAGGAATACGCCCACGTGCCCGTGCTCAAGAACCTGCTGCCGGCCCAGGTGCTCATGGGCAACTCGTCGTTCAACACCGGCACCTCCATCAGCGCCGGCCTGCCCACCTACGCCCGCAACCGCATGACCGCCTTCGCGGACGCCCTCGCCAAGAACTGAAGTAAACCTGAGGTTGATTTATTGCCGGGATTTCGCGACATTTCTCGTGGAATCAGGAGGCTTGGATCATGGCGACGGTTCGTGAGGACACTCGAATGCAGATTCGGTGTCGGGCCATTTCGGCGGAGCTGAAGCAGCTCCTCAGCCGGGCGGCCGATGTGGCGGGCGTCGCCCTGGTGCGGGTCACCTCCGGGGGGCAGGCGCCCAAAGGGTCCGGTGGCAAGCGCACCGGCTCGACGCGTCATGATCACGGCCGAGCCGCCGACCTACAACTCCTCGTCGACGGCAGTCGCGCCCTCGATTTCACCGATCCCGATGATCTGCCCATCGTCGAGGCTTTCGTCACCGCCGCCGCGGCCCTCGGCGCCAACGGGATCGGGGCGGGCGTCGACTACATGGGCAAGACGACGCTTCACATTGGATTCGGCACATCCCCGCGGGATCGGTCCGAGTTGGTTTGGGGCGCAGGCGGGCACGTCGCGAATGCACCGATATGGCTTCAGAACGCCGCGCAAAAGGGTTGGGCCAATCCGGTGGCGTCGGGCCGCAGGCTGGCGGACGCCGTGCCGCTGGCCGGGACCGTGGGCCGCTTCATGGTGGCGGCCCGGGACGGTCTACGCCTGCGGGCAGGGCCGGGGCTGACCTTCGATCGGCTGCGGACGATCGGCCCTGGGAGCGAACTGACGGTTCAATCATTCGACGGCCCGAATGGGGACTGGGCACGCGTGGACTTGAACCACGATGGCCTGATCGACGGACACCTGCATGCCGCCTTCCTGGTGCCGGTCGCCCCGCCGGGCGACGGACGTTTCGACGACGGGCTCGATTCGGACGAGGGCGTCGAGGAGCCCGAGGCGACCTACGCCTGAGGGTTCCCTGACCTCATGGAACCCGACCGGAGCGGGATCCATGAGGTTCGAGGTCAGTTGCCGCGGCTGGAGATCGAGGGCAGCGAGGGCTGGGTGTAGAGGCGGTTCACGTCGCGGCGGGTCTGGGTTCCGTTGGTGTCGGACGAGCGACGGTAGTTGCTGGTGTCGAAGGTCTCGGCGATCCCACTGCGGGAATTCGGGCCCTCGGCGCTGTTGCAGGCGCACAGGCCAGCCATTGCGAGGGTGGAGAGGGCGAGAGGAAGAAGGCGCATCGGGGCTGTCCTGGGGGTCTGTCCTGCAAGATGGATCGGCGGAGGTGGGCCCGCCGGGCGTCCCGCGTCAAGCGCCGCCGGGGCAAACCGGGAAAGGATAACGAACCGTCGCCGCCACGTCGCAGAGTGATGGGGCATCGCCACGGAAGCGCTCACCACGCCGCGCTTTGAGACCCGGACAACCCCTCCGATCGCACGAAATCACCCCCCGGCCTCCTGGCGCCCGGCCCCGAACCACGCGAAACATCGTGGTCATGAGTAACGTCATTTCCTTCCGTCGCCGCCCCTCCCCGCCCGCTCCGGCGGTGCACGACGTGGTGGCCGTCGCCGACGACCTCTTCGCGGTCCTCGAGCATCTCCAGGCCGTGGGCGCCCGCGCGGCGGCCATGAACCGCCCCCGGCGCGAAGTCGACAGCACCGTGCGGAACCTCCTCGATGCCGTGACGGCAGTGGAGCGCGCCCTCGACTGCGTCGGCGAAGGCGACGAAGCCGGCCAAGCCTGACCGAATTCACCCCAAGCCTGATCGAATTTGTCTGATTCTGCCGAACTCCGATGGGGGAGCTTGCGGCACGCGTCCGGCATCACCGATTCGTTCATGCGGACGAGTTTCAGCTGCCAAGTGATGAGAAGTTCCGCCGCATCCCATCAAAACGACAAAATCGTTCGGCTTCTGTATACTATTAGACAGACGTGCCAGAGCTTCGTGCGCTAGTGGCGGGAAGACAGACCGTGAACGCAGCGCACGCCATGCCTTCGGCCGCCGATCCACTCTTCCAGGGCAATCTGCTTCTGAAGGCCCTGAGGACCGAGGATCGCGCCTTACTGGCGCCGCATCTCGAGTGGTCGGTGCATCAGCGCGGGGAAACCTTGTTCGCAGCCGGCGCCGAGGTGACCACCATCGCCTTTCCGTGTGGCCAGACGGTGGCGACCCTGATCATCGCCATGCGGGATGGGCGCAGCGCCGAGACCGCCACCATCGGCCGCGAGGGCGCCGTCGGCGGTGTAGTCAGCCAGGGCTATCTTCCCGCCTCCACGCACGCCGTGATCCAGATCGGCGGCCCGGTCCTGCGCATGGACGCGGTGCGCTTCCAGGAAGCCAAGCGCCGTTCGGAAAGCCTGCGCAACCTCTTCGCCCGTTACGGGGATTGCCTCCTTGCCCAGGTGCTGCAATCGGTTGCCTGCAACGCCCTGCATCCCATCGAGGCACGCTGCCTGCGTTGGTTGATGACGCTGCAGGACCGGATCGCCAGCGACACCTTGCCGGTCACCCAGGAGCTGCTCGCGGCGATGCTCGGCGTTCAGCGCACCTACCTGACCCGGATCTTGCGTACCCTGCAGCAGCAGGGATTGATCGAGGTCGGCCGTGGCCGCATCACGGTCCGGGACCGCGCCAAGGTCGAGGCTGCGGCCTGCGAGTGCCACGGTGTGGTCCGGCATCATTACGAGACGGTGCTCGGCGCGGGCTACGATCGTCTCGGCCGACTCGTCCGCGTCGAGCCTCCCGACGAAACGGTTCCCACCGAGCGGCCCTACGCCCAGCGGGAGACGGCCTGAGATCCCGCGGTTTCCCGCCCAGGATAGAATCCCCGCCACAACACCCGATCCGAGCCGGACGCCGCCACCCCGCCGATGACGAACCACGCCGCCCCTCCCGTGCCGCGCGCGACCGGACCTCGGACCGGCTCCGCCGAAACGCCCGTGGCCGAAACGTCTGTCTCGAGGGCGCCGGTCCCGGACGGCGCGGCGCCCGACGTGGCGGACCCGGCCGAGAGCGCCGTGCTCCTGCGGCTGGCCGTCGAGGCTACGGGCATCGGCATCTTCGACTACGACCTCGCCACCACGATCCTGCGCTGGGACGCCCGCACCCGCAGCCTGTTCGGCGTGGTCCCAGACGTGCCCGTCACCTATGCGGAGACCTTCCTGCAAGGCCTGCACCCGGAAGATCGCGAGCGGGTCGATGCCGCCTTGCAGGCCGCCCTCGATCCGGCCGGGACCGGTCAGTTCGACAGTGAATACCGTGTCGTCCCGGCGGATGGCGGCGTCCCGCGCTGGATCGCGGCACGGGGCCAGCTCATCGTCAGCGAGGGCCGCCCGGTTCGGATGGTCGGCACCGTGCGCGACGTCACCGCGGCCAAACTGGCCGAGATCGCCCTTCGGGCAACTGAGGAGCGCTACCGCCTCGTCGCACGCGCCACCAACGATGCCATCTGGGATTGGGACCTCACCACCGACACCGTCCTGTGGAACGAGGCCCTGGCCACCGCCTACGGCTGGACGCCCGACCGCGTCGTGCCGGACGGGGCGTGGTGGATCGCGCATGTCCATCCGGACGACCGGGCCGCCGTTGAGGCCGATATCGGTGCGGTGATCGCCGGCGGAGCCGACGAGTGGGGCCACGAGTACCGCTTCCTGCGCGCCGACGGCACCTACGCCGAAGTGTTCGACCGCGGCTACATGGTCCGAGCCGCCGACGGCACGCCCCAGCGGATGATCGGCGCCATGCTCGACGTGACCGAGCGCAACCGCACCGGCGCCCAATTCCGCGCGGTGTTCCAGGGCGCCAATATCGGCATCGTCCAGTTCGATCCGCGCAGCGTCCGGGCGCTCGCCGTGAACGCCAAGCTCTGCGAGATCTGGGGCGCGCCGGAATCCGAGATCCTCGGCCATTCCCTGGCGCGCTGGACGCCGCCGGAGGACGATGCCGAGCGGGCCGAACTGCACCGCCGTCTCGCCAAGGGCGAGACCATGCAGGAGCGCCTCGAGAAGCGCTACCGCCGCCTCGACGGCCGCATCATCTGGGCCCGCGTCAACCTCGTGTCGCAGACGTTGGGCGACAGCGTCCACGCCACGGCGATGATCGAGGACATCACCGAGGAGAAGCGCGCCGATGCCCGGCGCGAGGCTCTCATCGCGCTGGGCGACCGCCTGCGTGACCTGCAGACCAACGCGGCCGTGGTGGAGGCCACGGCCGCGAGCCTTGGGCGGACCCTGGGCGTGGCCCGGGCCGGCTACGCCCTCGTCGATCCCGCCGGCGGCCTCTCCTCCGTTGCGCCGGACTGGATCGCCGCCGGTCTCGGAGCCGAGGCCGGGGCGCAGACCCTGGCGACCGTGGCGGCGAGCGTCGCCCGCCTGCGGCGCGGCGAAGCCCTGGCAGTGGCCGACATCGCCGCGACCCCCGAACGCGTCGACGATGCGGCCGGCTATGCCCGCATCGGCATGCGGGCCGTGGTCAAGGTGCCGATTCTCCAGCGCGGGCGCCTCGTCGGCATCCTCTACGTCCTCGACGCGGTTCCCCACGACTGGACGCCGGAGGAGATCGCCTTCGCCCGGGAGGTCGCCGAGCGCGCCTGGGGTGGCCTGACCCGGATCGAGGCCGACGAGCAGCAGCGCATCCTCAACCGCGAACTCAGCCACCGTCTCAAGAACACCCTCGCGGTGGTCCAGGCCATCGCGTCGCAGACCCTGCGCAACGTCACCGACGTCGAGGCGGCCAAGGAGGCCCTGGCGGCGCGGTTGATCGCCCTCGGCAAGGCCCACGACATCCTGCTCTCCGGAGAGAGCGAGGGAGCGGATTTCGAAGCGGTTCTCGCGAGTGCGCTGGCCATCCACGACGATCGTCAGCCCGACCGTTTCCGCATCTCCGGCCCGGCCATCGAGCTCGGTGCCAAGGCGGCCTTGTCGCTCGCCCTGACGCTGCATGAGCTGGCCACCAACGCGGTGAAGTACGGCGCCCTGTCGGTCCCTGCCGGCCGGGTGACCGTGGCGTGGGACGTCGCCCTCGAGGCGGGGGAGCCCACGGTGCGGATGACGTGGCGCGAGTCCGGCGGCCCGCGGGTGGTGGTACCATCGCGAAAAGGGTTCGGTTCGCGGCTGATCGAGCGTGGTCTCGTGGGGGCCGTCGGCGGAACCGTCAGCCTCGACTACGAACCCGCCGGTCTGGTATGCCGCCTCGCGGCGCCCCTGGCGGGCTTTCAGGCAGGAAGCGTCTAAGCGTCTCCTTCACACGCGCAGGCACCCTTGTGTGCGAAGCAGCCTTGCGCGCAACGCCCGCATTGCCGCTGCACCGCACCCTGGGCTAGATCGCGAACCATGTGGACACGCCTCGCCCATCCCGGCAACTTCCTGCGCTGGACCGCCCCGCTGATGCCCTGGCTCGCCGGGCTCTCGGGCATACTCCTGGCGTTCGGCCTCTATCTCACCTGGTTCACCGTTCCGCCCGACTACCAGCAGGGCGAGACCGTGCGGATCATGTACATCCACGTCCCGGCGGCCTGGCTCGGGGTGTTCTTCTACGGCGCCATGGCGGTCTCGGCCATCGGCACCCTAGTCTGGCGTCATCCCCTGGCGGATGTGGCCCAGCGCGCCGCTGCCCCCATCGGTGCGGCCTTCACCCTGATCTGCCTCGTCACCGGCTCGCTCTGGGGCAAGCCCATGTGGGGCACCTACTGGGTCTGGGACGCGCGTCTCACCTCCATGCTGGTGCTGTTCCTGATCTATTGCGGGATCATCGCCCTTTGGCGCACCATCGAGGATCCGAGCCGGGCCGCCCGCGCCATCGCGATCCTGACCCTCGTGGGCGCCGTGAACCTGCCGATCATCAAGTTCTCGGTGAACTGGTGGTCGACCCTGCACCAGCCGGCCTCGATCATGCGCATGGGGGGGTCGTCCATCGACCCCTCGATGCTCTACCCGCTCCTCGAGATGATCCTCGCCTTCACCCTGTTGGGAATCACCCTGCATCTCTCCGCCATGCGCACGGAGATCCTGCGGCGCCGCGTGCGGACGCTGACGATCCGCGAGGCCGAACGGCTCGATACCAGCGTACCCCTCGGGGCGATCCGGGGCCTGTGACGATCATGAATCTCGGACCTCATGATCTCGGGCCCCACGCGGGCTTCATCCTCGGGGCCTACGCCTTCACGGCCCTCGTCATCGCCGGCCTGATCTGGCACGCGGTGCGTGACCGGCGTGCCCAGACCCGCGCCCTGGCGGCCCTGCAGGAGCCCACTGCGCCCTCGGCCCTGTCTTCGGGGGCAGGCGCATGAGCGGGTCCGAGCCGGCCCGGCGCTCCCTTCTGCTCATCGTGCCCCTCGTCACCTTCGTGGTGCTCGCGGGATTGTTCTTCGTGCGCCTGCGCTCGGGCGCGGACCCCTCGGCCGTCCCCTCCGTGCTGATCGGCCGGCCCGCTCCAGCTTTCGATCTGGCCGCCCTCCCCGGCGCCACCGCCAACGGCGTGCCCCTGCCCGGCCTCTCCAGCGCCGCGCTCAAGGGCCGGGTGACCCTCGTCAACTTCTGGGCCTCGTGGTGCGCGCCGTGCCAGATCGAGCATCCGCAGCTCATGCGCCTCGCCCGCGAGCCCGGGCTCCACCTCGTGGGGATCGCCTACAAGGACGCCCCCGAGAACGCCCGTCGCTTCCTTGCCCGCAACGGCGTGCCGTTCGGGGCGGTCGGCATGGATTCCACCGGCCGCACCGCCATCGATTTCGGGGTCTACGGCGTGCCCGAGAGCTTCATCGTCGGGCCGGACGGGACCATCCGCGACAAGCTCGTCGGGATCGTCACGCCGGAGAACTACCGGAACGTCGTCGACAAGATGCGCGCTGCAGGCGCCGTGGCCGAGGCCGTGCCTTAGCGGTCGCGTCGAGGCCGCACTTCGGCGTCGGGAGCGTCCCACGCTTGGTGGTCCCCGAGATCACGATGGATCCCATCCTCGGCTCTGGCTTCGTCGTCATTCGAGAGTCCCGAGGCCCGCATCGCCAGCGGATGCGTGGGTTTCTGCGCGGTGCTTCGCGCGAACTGCTTCTACGATAGTCGGAAGGTCAGGGTCACTTCGGCCAAAGCAGATTTTCTTCGGCTGCGAATAAGCAGGGTTATCTATGGAAGGGTGTTTTTCTACTGTTTGATGAAAACGGTAGAATATAAAGCAGAAATAAACTCTTCTCGCGCTTTTCAAAAAGTTTGATTCCGAAATAAAGTTTCCTTATGTACGAGATCGTACTTTTTGATACGTAGATAAGCTGTTCACAGGTCTGGTTTTTGGGGGTATTATAAGCGGATCGTTCGTTGATAAGGACGGGCAGCAGGCATCAGGTGGCAATTGATCGTGCCTATGGATCGGCAGAGCCTTGACGTCGCGCATTGTTCAACTCGAAGTACGCAACCGGCTGCTGGGAGCGTTGACCCCCGATGAATTTGCGCGACTCCAGCCGGAACTGGAGCGCCGTTCGTTCGAGAGCGGCATCGTCCTGGAAACCCCCGACGTAGCCATTGCCCAGGTGTGTTTCCCCGAGCCCGGAATGATCTCCGTGATGGCACGCACCCCCGCCGGCGTGCAGGCGGAGGTCGGTGCCATCGGCCCCGAGGGAATGACGGGACTTCCCCTACTGCATGGTCTCGACAGCTGGCCGCACGAGACCATCGTCCAGATTCCATGCCGGGCGCTCTGCATCGAAGCGCGGGCGTTCCGGGCGGCTCTGACCGAATGCCGCCCCCTGCACGATCGCCTGTTGCGCTATGCGCAGGTCTTCGCGATTCAGCTCGCGCAGGGCAGCTTGTGCAACAGCCGCTTCACCCTCGAGCAGCGCCTCGCACGCTGGTTGCTCATGTGCCACGATCGCACGGATCGCGAGGATCTCCCGCTGACGCACGAACTCCTGTCGCTGATGCTCGGCGTACGCCGGGCCGGCGTGACCACGGCCCTGCGCAATCTCAGCGACGCGGGTGCCGTCAGGACCCGGCGTGGCGGCATCGGCATCTGCGACCGGTCGCAAATGCTCGCCATCGCGGGAGACGCCTACGGCGGCCCCGAGGCCGAGTACCAGCGCGTCCTGGGCTGAACAGGGGTTCGAGGCGGGCAAAGCCCCCTCGAACCCCATCGCGTCTCAGGCGGCGCCCGCATCCTTGCGCTCGTGGCGAAGGAGGAGCGGTGTCTGCGCCAGGGCGAACGCGACCGTGAGCGGCATGATGCCGAACACCTTGAAGCTCACCCAGAAATCCTCCGTCTGCGTGCGCCACACCACCTCGTTGATCACCGCAAGGACGAGGAAGAAGAGGCCCCAGCGGAAGGTGAGCTTGCGCCAGCCCTCCTCCGTCAGGGCGAACATGCTGTCGAGCACCACGGACAGCAGGGATTTGCCGAAGGCGAGGCCGCCGAGCAGCACGAGCCCGAACAGGGTGTTCACGATGGTGGGCTTCATCATGATGAAGGTCTTGTCCTGCAGGGCCAGGGTCAGGCCGCCGAACACCACCACCACCACGCCCGAGACCAGGGGCATGATGGGTAGGCGCCGCACCAGGGCGAAGTGGATGGCGAGCGCCACCACCGTCGCGGCGATGAACACCCCGGTGGCGACGAACAGCTTCTGCTCGGGGAGGACCCCGAACCGCTCGGCATAGGCGTTGCCGAGGAAGAAGATCACCAGCGGCCCGAGCTCGAGGGCGAGCTTCAGAAGCGGCGGCAGGTGGCGGTGCGGGGGAACGGCTTCGATCTGCATGGCATCCGTCATAGAGGGCCGCGCGCGGCGCGTCGCGGCTTTTGGAGGTGAGGGCCCGGTCCTGGCGGACGCGCCGCTAATCCTTGTCCAATCCCGCGATGGCGCGGGCGAAGTCGCGGGCCTCGAACGGCTCGAGGTCCTCGACCCCCTCGCCGACACCGATGAAGTGAACCGGCAGACCGAATTTCGCCGCGAGCGCCACCAGGATGCCGCCCCGCGCCGTGCCGTCGAGCTTCGTCATCACGAGGCCGGTGACCTGAGCGGCCTTCGAGAACAGCTCGGCCTGGCTCAGGGCGTTCTGGCCGACGGTGGCATCGAGGACGAGGAGCACCGCGTGGGGGGCCTCCGGGTCGATCTTGCGGATCACCCGCAGGATCTTCTCGAGTTCGGCCATGAGCCCGGCCTTGTTCTGGAGCCGGCCGGCCGTGTCGATGAGGAGCACGTCGGTGCCCTGCTGCTTCGCCGCCTCGTAGGCGTCGTAGGCGAGGCCCGCCGCGTCCGCGCCCTGGGCCCGGGCGATGACCGGCGTGCCCGTGCGCTGGCCCCAGACCTTGAGCTGCTCGATGGCCGCCGCCCGGAACGTGTCGCCGGCGGCGAGCATCAGCGAATGGCCGTCCGCCTTCAGCTTCATGGCGAGCTTGCCGATGGTGGTGGTCTTGCCGGCTCCGTTGACGCCGATCATCAGGATGACGAACGGTTTCTTCGTGGTGTCGATGGTGAACGGGATCGCCACGGGGGTCAGCGCCCGCTCGACCTCGGCGGCCAGGATCTCCCGCACGGCATCGGGCGAAATGCCCTTCTCGTACCGGCCCTTGCCCACGGCCTCCGAGATCCGTGTCGCCATCTCGAGGCCGAAATCGGCCTGGATCAGGGCGTCCTCCAACTCCTCCAGGGTGTCGGCGTCGAGCTTGCGCTTGGTGAACAGGCCCGTGACGCGCTCGGTCAGCGCCGAGGAGGTGCGCTTCATGCCCCCCGTCAGGCGGCTCCACCAGCCGCGCTTCTCGCCCTCGGGCTCGGCCTCCGGCTCCGGCAGGAAGATCTGGGTCGCGACCTCCGGTTCGGGGTCCGGTGCCCCATGCGGCGCGAAGGCTTGGGACGTGGTGTCGGCCGCCTCGGCGCCGCGCGCCGGATCGTCGCCCGCGGTGCCGGCGGGCGGGCGCTCTTGCGTGCCCTCGACGGGCTGGAGGTCGGCGCCCTCGATCTCGTCCGGGACCGCGTTCTTGCCGGGCGTGCCCGCGGCGGGCTCGCTCGGAGGGGGCGGCACATGAGAGACGTCCGTCGCCGCGGTGGCGAAATCCGGCTGGCCCTCGGAGAACGAGGCCGGAGATTCGGGCGGGGGGGCGACGGGCTCGGCCACCGGAGGCGCGACCACCGGCCGGGGAACGGGAGGCGGAACCGGCTTCGGATCGGGGGGCTGCACGGGCACCGGCTCGGGGCGCGGCTCCTCCTTGGTGCCGAACATCTTGCGCAGCAGCCAGCCCGGCCTCTTGTCTTCGCTCATTCCCGCTTGCTCCCCGGACCCGGCATGGTAAGCGCCAAGGCCATGCCCCCAGCCGATGCCCTCGTAACAGACATAGGTGCGCGCCTCCTCTACCGCGATGCCCTCGTCCTCGTCATCGACAAGCCGGCGGGTCTGCCGGTCCATCCCGGCCCGAAAGGCGGCGAAACCCTCACCGACCACCTCGGCGCCCTGCGCTTCGGCCTGCCCCGGCGCCCGGAGGCGGCCCATCGCCTCGACCGCGACACGTCGGGCTGCCTTGCTCTCGGCCGCCACGCCAAGGCGCTGGCCCGCCTCAACAAGCTGTTCGCCGCGAGCGGCAGCGTCGGCAAGACCTACTGGGCCCTGGTCGAGGGGGGGCCCGCGCAGGACACCGGCCGCATCGATCTCCCCCTGGCGCGGCGCTCCGACGATCCGCGCTCGTGGTGGATGAAGGCGGACCCGTCCGGCGATCCCTCGCTCACCCATTGGCAGGTGCTCGGGCGCGGGGACGGCCTCGCGTGGCTCGCCCTCACCCCCGTGACCGGCCGGACCCACCAGCTGCGGGTCCATTGCGCGGCGTCCGGCTTTCCCATCGTGGGGGACCCGATCTACGGCTCCGGCCCGCGCAGCGGCGGACCGGGCCTGCAGCTTCATGCGCGGGCGCTCACCCTGCCGCTCTATCCGAAGAAGCCGCCGATCGTCGTGGAGGCGCCGGCCCCCGCGCATATGCGGGCGGGGCTCGTGCGGTGCGGGGCCGACCGGCCCGAGTAGGGCCTTTTTCGTCTCTTCCCGGGCCAAGCCCTGCCCTCCAGGGCCAACTGCCCGGCGCGCACGCGCCAGCGCCCCGCCGCCGGTTCGGCGCGGGGGACGGCCTGAGGAAACGGGAGACGCGGGACGCCGCGAGACCCTGTTTTTGTAAGTTTAGCCG